>NZ_MKWH01000009.1:0-332523 GCF_001899705.1 Sphingobacterium sp. 40-24
AATTGTACAAAAGACAAGTTAAAAATCAAAAACTTTTCTACTTAACTTATTTGTAATCAGATTGTAATGTTTTTTTTCTAGTCTGAATTAGACTAATCTGTATAATCTAGTATCTTTATGCTCAGACAATAGCAAAAAGTTTACCTCATGATTTTTAATTTTACCTTATTGAATCCTACTTCAATATCATTCATCTACCTTGCATTTGTTGACGATCAACAACAGCAACTTCTTATTAAAACTCCTTTAAAAATTATTCCTGCTCAATGGGACGAGGAGAAACAGCGCCCTACTAATATTTATCTAAAAAACTTTAAAAAGCTAAATACAAAGCTGGATGCACTGAAGATTGCAATAGCTACTTATCTCTCTGACTTAAAGTCGAGTAAAAAGGATTTTTCTATTCGGGCAGTCAATCGCTTAGTCAAAAAATGCTGCTCAGAGGCGACGCCTTCTCTTCCAGCAGGTGGATTGCTACAAAGCGTAGACAATTTTATCAAAAGCCGAATTCACCTCATTACTTCAACCACACACAAACGCTACCTCGTGTTTTTTCGTTTATTAAAACGTTTTGAGGGGTATCAGCAAAAACATCTGATGTTGGATCAGGTGAACGGTATTTTTGTACAGCAATTTATTGCTTATGGTGAAGCCGAAAACTACAGTGTAAGCACCATACACCGCACGATACATTTTGTGCGCACAGTGCTTAATTTTTTAGAAAAAAGAGGGGTGCGAACTTTTGTTTATGAGTTAGAACTGCCCAAGGTCAAAAAAATAAATCGTGCTATAAGCCTCAGTGAAGATGAAATTAGCAAAATAAAAAATATAGAAGTGCCAGTCCATCTGAAGGCTGCAAAAGACTGGCTGGTAATCAGTTGTTACACCGGCCAGCGTGTGTCCGATTTTATGAATTTCAATCTGGATATGATGGAGATTCTGGACGGCAAGCCCTGTTTATCCTTCACCCAACAGAAAACACAGAAAAGCATTTTACTTCCACTTCATCCTACGGCATTAATTATTATGTCGAATAATGGGCATCGCTTCCCCCATAAAATGACTGCTCAAAAATATAATGAGCAGATCAAGGAAGTGACACGTCTTGCAGGTATTACCACACTGGTAAAAGTCAGGAAACGGAACGGATTCCGTTCCTCAGACCAGCTTATTCCAAAATGTGAAGCGATTACCAGCCATATCGGCCGTAGGAGTTTTGCCACAAATTTTTATGGTAAAATTCCTACAGCATTGTTGATGGATGCGACTGGACATAGTACAGAACAGATGTTTCAGCGGTATATCAGCAATGTGGATACCGAACGTACCCGATCACTAGGGACTTACCTGGAAAACATATATCAAAATCGGAGCAGACCGCAACAGCAACCACTGAGCAGCTAGTTTTACAATTTGTTTTTCAAAGATGGTTCAAGAGCATCTTTGTGAAGCATCAAGGCTGTGCTTTTATAGCGTACATATTCTTTCGTGAGGTAGACAAAGCCCTGAAAGGCATTTCCCCTGCCCCAAGAATTCTTGGCTATATAGTATTCTTTTCCGTTTTGATCTTTTACTAAGCCAATAATATGTAACGCATGATCATCTGTTGTTTGCCATGCATCGAATGCGCTTTGGCGCTCCATAGCATCAACTTTACGTTCAGGTTGTGGCCTGACGAATTGCGTCTTCTTTTCTTCCGATGTCATGTCCGATGCCGACTTTTGGGGAACATACGCGATGCCATAAGGCCAGGAAAAACCAGGTTCCGAAATGTCAACTGTACACGCTACAGTAAAGCCCTTTTTTAAAGCCTGATCAATAACAGCTGTTAGTTCTTCCATTGGTAAGTTATAAAACTGACTGAAAGACCAATTGTCGGGAATCAAAAAAACAAATGGTTTGTAGTAGGGCGCAGTGGTTACAGAAGCGATATGAATATATTGATCTGGATCGATGCCTATCACCTGATCAGCAAAACTAAGTGCTGTATACGATTTACCCTGATAATCAAAATTAACGGGAACTTTGCCCAGATAGTCATTCATTAGCACCTCCACATCTTGTTCCCAGCTCTTTTTCAGCTCCCTGCTTTTTAACATATTGGATAGTCTACTGTTGAGTACAGCCCGCAGGCCCTTGAAGTTGCTCGAGCTTTTACCCGCTTTAATTCCCGTGTAGGCAGCTCTAGGCATTGCCCCATGAAAGCGCAGTATCTGCATGACATCGTGAAGCTGTCCGCCCTCATTTAATTTTAGGCCACCGTGCAGGCGCAGGTAGTTTCTCGCTCGTTCAAGATAAGCCTTCCTGACGGTATATAGCGGCGAAATCGCTACAGGATCTCTACCCATTCGGATCATTTCTGATTCGAGAAAAGAATTCCCGGTATAAGACCAACAGGTATTGGAAGCTCCCTGGTTCTTCACTGTTGTGCTTTTCAATCGGATCAACTCCGTAAAAACAAACTCCGACTTGAGCAACTTTATATTTTTCGGATAATAATATCTATAAAGTATGGCTACGGCTGCCAATATAGCAACGATGAATGCTAAAATAATCCAATTCTTTTTTTTCATGCTAATCTACCTCCGCAAATAACGGCCGTAAAGCCGGGCAACAGTTTCTTCATAGCCCAATAAAACAATAGTCCCAACAGTATAACAATAGCTGGGCAGAGAAAATACAAAAACAGCAGCGTAGCATCCGTTTGCGGTCTAATCTGGTTAAATAAGAATTTGATAATAAAAACCAATGGCAAACGGTGGTAAGCAAATATAAAAAAGCTGGCGCTGGCCAAAAAGTAATTGGGCCGCCAGCGTCCCTTTTCGATAAAGCAGGCGGTTACTGCAACCACGCTTATTAAGCCTGCCAATACACTGGCACAGTAGCTATAGCTCCACCAGTCTTCGCCCAAACTATAAAATGCCGATACGAGCAGCAGGATATAACATGGAATTGGCCAGGGCAAGAAAGACTTCATGAGGAGTACAAAATTCTTCTTATGCAAACTAAAGTAAGCCCCTGCCGAAAAGAAAAAGAAAGCAACCGTACTCCAACCAGGCAGATAAAAATAGGGATTGCAGACCCAGATGACGCCTATTACCAGCACTGCGAATAGGTGTAAGTTTTTAATTAAAATATAAACGATGGGCGACAGGACCACAAGCACCATGAGATCACGGATAAACCAAAAAGGTGAATTGATGGGTAAGTTTTTTGTTGCCTGGACATGGATATGCGAAGTATCCCAAAAAGACCAAAGCCAATCTGATATACTGTACTGAACAATTGGCTTATTGGCGCCCGATAAAAGTCCACTGAAAAAAGTCTGTGCCAGAAAGAAAAAAAGCAGTACTGCGAAGTTCCAAAAAATGTAAGGAATAAACAGACTGTGCAGCCTGCTCTTTAATTTTTTGAGATAGACCTCAAACGTGAAGGACTCCGTACGATAAAAAAAAAGAAAGCCTGAGATAAAAAAGAAAAGCGGCACACAGACTTCGAAGACGAGCTTCGAAAACAAGAAGAAAATGTGTGCGAAAACAGGAAAATGGAGCGTATTAACCTGTTTTGAACCTTGAATGACGATATTCGAAAAATCAGTATGAATAAATACGACCCCTACGATCAGGGGGAAGCGGAGAAAATCGATAGTTTTCGACAAGAGCATTGCCGAAGTTAACGAAGAAGAATGATCTCTTTCCATGGATTGGATTTGGCTATCTTGCTTAGTATCGTTAAATTAAGCATTTTAAACAAATTTTCTTCCTTTTTTCATTAAAAAGAAAGCCGATACGGAATTTAACTTCCCTATTTCCCTTCTGGAATTCGATTGTCGCTTTCTTCCTCTTTACCCTCAGCAATCATCTCATTGACATCCGCCATATCACCAGCTTCCAAATGTTCAATATCTTCCGCCTGTTCTTCGGAATAGCGATCGATAAAAAATGTACAGCCCATTGGAAAATGGTCGGACCCAACTGATGGATAGATAAATAGCTTGTCAATAAATACGGTCGGACTATGAAACAACAGATCCAGCGGCACTCTGAAAAACCAATAGTTGGCATGAAAGGTAGAAAGAATGCCACGTCCGATTCGTGCATCGATCAATCTGCTGGTTTTTTTGAACAAAAGGGAAGATTTGGCCCAGGCCACATTATTAAAATCTCCTGTGACAACTACGGGCATTTTATAATCGCGCACCCGTTTAGCCACACTGAGCAGATCGCCATCCCTTTCTTTGGAAGTTTCCTCTTCGGTCGGACTCGGCGGCGGCGGGTGAACGGCAAAAAAGACAAAACGATGCCCATCGGCAGTTTCCAGTTCAGCTTCAATACTGGGAATATCATCGGCTACAAAATAATGCACCTCACATTTGTTGATCTTCAGATTGGTATAAAAATGCATGCCGTAGGTATTGTCCAGCGTTACCTTCTCAAAATTGGGATAATCCTTTTCCAGTACACGCAAGGCTTTTTCCCATGCGGCGTCACTTTCCATTGTCAAAAAGATATTTGGCTGTTCTTTTTGAATCAGGCCAATAAAGCGGTCATAAGCCGTATTGAATTGCAGCACATTACAAGAGATCACTTTGATACTATCAGATGCATCCTTGCCCTTTTCATATTTTTCGCGACGCCAAAATTTGGTATAGCGGATCAATATATAGGCATGGTATACAATCAGCGCCAGCTGTACACCTTGCAAGTACCAGATCCAAGAATCTTTCCCCACGAGATAAAAACCCAATGCCAATGCTGGCAGCTGAAATACCAGCAGCTGCAGCTTCACAAATTCAGCTACCCGAAAGATCCAATGTTGGCTTTGGATAAAGGGTAATACACTCAGTAGAATTAATATCCCTGAAAAGACAGTATAGAAAATCAGCATATCGTTAGGGCTAACATTTTAAACAAACTTAAACAAATTACGCTTATTTTCAACAGACCATCGTCTGCGATTACTCCTCAGCTATTCAATTTCGCATCTGAACCTTCCTGATAATCCACCCTTGTCCTGGCTAGTGCATTCGGGAAGTTTATGTGGATATACGCTATCATTTCCTCGCGGATAAAACAGCGCAGGTCAAAAGCCTGCCCCGAATTGCGGCAGCTCATCAGGCAGCGGACCTCCATGGTACGCTCTTTAAAATCAGTCACCTGAAGCACGTTTACTTGACCGTCCCAAAGCGGATGTCCGGTGAGTAAGGCCGTCAGTTTCTCACGCAATAGCTGGACAGGTACTGTAAAATCTGTATAGATAAATACGGTGCCTAATATCTCCGAAGTCGTGCGCGTCCAATTTTGGAACGGCTTTTCGATAAAATAAGTAATGGGCAGTACCAAGCGGCGTTTGTCCCAGATATTGACGACCACGTAGGTCAGATTAATTTCCTCCACACGCCCCCATTCCCCTTCTACCACCAGTACGTCATCCATACGTATAGGTTGTGTAAAAGCAATCTGAAAGCCAGCGAGGAGATTTCCCAAAGACTTCTGTGCAGCAAAACCGATGATAATTCCGCCCACCCCCACGCCTGTGAGCAATCCGGCGCCGATCTTTTGCATACTATCAAAGCTTAATAGGATAATCGCCAAAGAAATCACGATGATCAGGGTAACCACCACTTTCCGGATAAAGACGATTTGCGTCCTGATCTTTCGTTCGCGCAGGTTATTCTCCTTGTTAATATCAAAACGATGATAGAGATAATCTTCAAAAACCTTAATACCCTGTATCAGCACAATGGCAAAAAAGCTGACCAACAAAAGCTCGTTGGTTTTGCTGACCACGCGGAGTGTCCTTTCGTTAAATTGGGCAAAGGGCAGCAGACTATTGAAAACAATCAATGGGATAAACACACTCAGCACACGATTAAAGCGCCTAATAAAGGAACGGAAAAGGGAGTAGGATTCCTGTTGGATGGCCTGACGCCGTAGTAGGGGAATAAATATGAGTTTAATCAGGATACCGATCAAAAATGAAAAGAGGATTAATGCAATATTCCAGAGCCAAGCGGGCCAGGTCTGTGAAAGTTGAATTAATGTTTCGTTCATCATATTGTTCTTTCTTTATGTTTACGACTATATCTCATTAAAGTATAACTGCCATGAAGGTCTAACGTTTGTTTTATTTTGAGAAAAATCGGTTGAAAGGATAACTAAGAATATTTTTATGCATGTTGCTAAACATAGACGAGCATTTACCTCTCCAAAAAATGCGATCTGAAATAAAATTTTACGCCTTCCACACAATTAAAACCACACAAATACGTCATTATTCAATACAGAACAAGTAAAAAAATCAAATAAAACACCCATTTATCACAAAAAAATAGATATTAAAACAATAAAAAATAGAATATTGATAAAAAAATACAAAATAAACGACAGATAGAACTAAAATATCAACAAAAACCATTTATTATTTAAAAAATCAGATTAAAAACAGATTAAAATTACAAACACAACAAAAAAAACCATATATTTACATCACCTTGATAGGTTTATAATTGGTTATTTGAAGGTTTTCATTCTCCCCGAGTGAAAACCTTTTTTTATTTTATATTTAATCCTCAACTCTTAGCTTAAATTCTCAGTATCTACATATCCTACTCCTGATGAATAGCCTTTTGGTATGTTTTTTGAGCCTAAAGAGCCAATTACAAACAGATAACTGGCTTTATATAGCATGCTTCATTTAAACATACTATAAAAAAGGTATTTACCGTTTATAATAAAGTTTAAAGCGTAGGAATTTCAAACTTTCCAAGAAAATTAAACCAAACACTGATAAAAAAAATGAGCAAGAAAAAAGACAATTCTAGATGGCTGAATGTGGCCATATCCTGGGGAGCGAGTATCGTCATCATCGGGGTACTATTTAAGATTCTCCATATCGGCGGCACAACAGCCAACTATATGATCGGAATCGGTTTAGGTGTAGAAGCCTTCCTTTTCTTTTTAATGGGTTTCAACCCGCCAGCACCGGAACCGGACTGGACCCGCGTTTATCCTGAATTGGACGACAATTTTAATGGAGAACTTCCACAAAGAGGAAAAACTGTGGTTGCTCAACCCGCTGGCCCATCGGCCACTGCAGCTTTGGACAAAATGTTTGCCGATGCCAATATTGAACCCGCAAGCATTGAAAACCTCGGTCGTGGTCTGCGTGATTTCAGTGAAAAGGTATCAGCTATCAATAAACTGTCTGATGTTTCATTAGCAACAGAGGAATTTACGAATAAGCTCAGAACAGCGACTTCCAAATTTGACAACCTAAGTCTCGCTTTCGAAAAAGCTTCGCAAAACCTCGTCGCCATGTCGAACACCTCAGGTGATACATCCAACTACCACGAGCAGGTAAAAAGTCTGACGACCAATCTAAGTCAATTAAATGCGATGTATGAGCGTGAGTTACGCGATTCAGCCTCACATTTACAATCGATGAACAAGTTTTATGAGAACCTAAGCTTTACCATGCAGAACTTCAACGAATCGCTGGATGATTCCAAAGCATTTAAAGATGAAGTGGGCAAGCTAGCGAAAAACCTCAATGCCTTGAATGCCATCTATGGCAATATGTTGAGCGCGATGAATCAACCGCGTGTGTAATTAATTCTTGTATTACTTAAATCAAAAACAATGGCATTAGGAAGAGAAACTCCAAGACAAAGGATGATTGGCATCCTCTATCTGGTCTTGCTCGCCTTATTGGCGCTCAATGTACCGGATTCCATCTTGGATGCATTCAAAAATATCAACAACAGTCTCGAAACATCCAAGTCGAATGTCAGCACGGCCGTTCAGCAGCTGTTCACCGCATTCGAAAACACCAAATTAAAGGAAGAGCCCGCACGTGCCAAGCCCATTTATGACAAGGCTAAAAAAGCACAGGCTATTATAGGGGAACTCAATCAATATATCGCTTCATTAAAAGAAGAGTTCGTTAAACAAGGCGGTGGCTATGATGAAGAAAAGGGCGATCTGGCTCAACGTGAAAACGAAGACATCTCCCCCAATCTGATGATCAACGAGAAAAAGGGTACGCTCTTAAAAGACAAAATCAATACCACGCGTACCAAACTATTGGCCCTACTGACACCTGAAGAACAAAAAATGGTTTCATTCTCTTTGGAGGCGAAAGATCCGGAGAAGGCTGTAAACGGCAAAAAATCCTGGGAGGAAATTAATTTTGGCAGTGGTACACCTTTGACCGCAGCCATGACAATTTTGACCAAAATACAGACTGACGCGCAAAACGCAGAATCTGATGTGGTCAAGCTGATCTTAGGAAAAATGGATCAGGCCGTCGTGAATCTGGATAAATTTGCAGCAGTTGCTGTAGCTCCGACTTCTTACTTGGTACAAGGTCAACCTTACAAAGCCGAGGTATTTCTGACGGCGTCCGATTCCAAATCTGAACCGGCCATTTCAGTTAATGGTTCATCGCTTCAGGTGGTGGATGGAAAAGGTGTTTATTCAGTCAATACAAGTCGTGAAGGTATCTATACCTGGACCGGTGTGATCAAAGTAAAACAAACCGACGGATCATATAAAGAATATCGGACACCTGTACAAACCTATCAAGTCGCGCGTCCTTCGGCTGTCGTATCGCCAGACAAAATGAATGTACTGTATATTGGTGTAAACAATCCGATATCGGTGTCAGCTCCGGGTACATCCACCGATAAAATCCGTGTCAGCATGAGTGGCGGTAGTATTTCCAGCGCCGGAGGCGGTAAATATAACGTGAAAGTAAGTTCTCCGGGTACTGCACATATCTCGGTTTCGGCTGAGGTTGCGCCAGGAAAAACACAAACCTTGAGTTCGACAGAATTCCGTGTGAAACGCATTCCTGATCCGATTGCCAAGTTTGCTGGCAAAACAGGTGGATCAATGGCTACCGTAGCATTGAAAGCGCAAAATGCTCTTTTTGCAAAACTGGATAATTTTGACTTTGATGCAACTTTTAGGGTAACCAAATTTACGATGATTATTGCCAAGCCGCGTGCAGATGCTATTGTGTTATCGACTTCTGGAGGCCAGTTAAGCTCAAGCATGTCTTCAGCCCTTAATGGCATTGTACCGGGCACACGCGTGATCTTCGACAATATCGTTGCTGTAGGTCCTGATGGAACATCTAGACAGCTCAATGCAGTTGCTTTGACGGCCAATTAATATAATCCTATAGCTATCCTATAGAAGAAAGCCCCTGAATAGAAACAGGGGCTTTGTTTTTTGTGATCATTCGCCCCTCATATTTGTCATTCACCTCTAAATTTACAGCTGTAACTACCAATAAAATTCCATTTCTTTAAAAATAAATCATTATATTCAATAAAATAAACCATAGTTAAAAACCAACAAAAGAAATACGATTTGACATCTACTGTTGAGAAGACAATACAAAAAGCTTTTTCGCAAGTCCAGGAATTTTATAAGCATTACGGGCGTACCCCTGTTCGCCGGGAAATGGAAAACATCAATACGCTTGCCCGGCGCTATTTTGGTAGCTGGAACAATTTTATCCTTGCAGCTGGCCTTCAGCCCAATGTAACCAAGACAGCAGAACAAGTCAAACGCGAACTATTTTTATTACTAAACGATTTTTACAATGAGCATGCCCGTATACCTATGCGCAGGGAGTTTTCAGCGAAATCCACGAGCATCCGTAAATATTTTGGTTCATGGAACAAATTTATTGCAGCGGGAGGTTTTGATCCCAATGACCGTCGGATACCATCTATCGGAAAACTTAAAAATTCACTGGTCAAATTTTATATCAAACACCGCCGCTCTCCAACTATCGCAGATTGTCTTCATAAAAATGGGCTATATAACTATCGATCATACTTTACCCATTTTAAAGTCACTACATGGGCAGATGTGCTTGAATATGCAAGCCTAAGTTCATATTTTCGAATAACCACGATGACAGAGTCTGAAGCCAAGGAAAATGTGATCAAATTGATCAAAAAACACAAAATTAAATATTGCAAAGATTACCAACGTCTCAAACCGTATAATTATCCATCAGCTTGGTATCTTAAAGAAAAATTCGGCTGGAATAAGTTATGTTATATGGCCGGAACCAAAATCCCTGTAACCAAATTCAGTATACA
Source organism: Sphingobacterium sp. 40-24 (assembly GCF_001899705.1). NCBI lineage: Bacteria > Pseudomonadati > Bacteroidota > Sphingobacteriia > Sphingobacteriales > Sphingobacteriaceae > Sphingobacterium > Sphingobacterium sp. 40-24. The sequence continues at coordinate 10,121 of NZ_MKWH01000009.1, forward strand.
AGATCATTATCTGAACCTGGCGAAAGAATTAAAGCGCCCACCAACAACCAAAGAGCTTGAGTCCAAAATGCGAGTCAGTGTGGGAGCTATGACTTGGAAAACTGGTCTTCCTCTAAACAAATTTTTACAGTCCATCGGTCTGGAGCCGGCACACCAGGCACCCCATCCGTGCAAACTGAGCAAAAAGGAACTCGCCGATCTCTATAAACGTAAAAGTATCGAACATGGCTTTGCCAACGGCATGCCTCGTTCAAAACTTCTCGAACTTACAGGCTATTCCAGAGAGGTTTACGAAAGACGATTTTTTAATATTAATGGACTACGACTGGTCTGCGGATTTAAACTAATTCCAGCAAATTGCAAAGCATATTCCGAAGAGGAGCTACGCAATATACTCAAAAAACCACGATACGCTAAAAAGCTGTAAGGGCAATTGATTTATTGGTATAGGCACCTGCTGATGCAGATGCCTAACTTCTATTTTTTTCTGAAAAAGCGATTTAACCATCGACTCAACAAAAAACTGACGAGTGTCCCGACAAGGGCAGTTAACGCACTGTACAATAGTCCGCCTACTGAAAACGACGCCCAGACGCCACAAATCGTTCCGCCAATGGTAGAAAGTTTAACGTCACTCCAGCGCATCCGCCCCTCCTTTCTTAAGAATTCCCGCAACTATTTTCTTATCCTTATCCGGATCATTACCCTGTGGGCTCTCGTTCAGCACACCTGCCGAAGCAGCTGTCTTTCCATTCGCAGATTCGTCCTTATCTTTTTCTAGGACGGACTCTACAATACCAAGCCCGAGCGCAATATATTTGACAATATTCAAGGCTTTATTTGGCAACTTTACGGGCGCCAGCAGGATCACCTGCAGGACTTTCGTAATTTTATTTAGTATTTTTTCCATTGATCTAACTTTTTTTAGTAAGACTAACCCCTAAATCTATTCTCGATAATTAAAGTCGCGCCCCCATTTTTCACCATTTCAATTATGGTCTGATACAACTGTTTATAGGCTTCGGCCGATTGATAGACACCCCAATCATCGTTGCTTTTATGAAAATAGGTTCCGACCAGCAGGCAGCCTTCCGTATCTTCATGGGTATTGCCGATATGAATATAGACGAGACTGAAATGGGAAATATTCCTAATTTCGATCATCCCATCATGCATATCTGGAAAACGCTTTTTGTAAGCAGCATTCATACTCCCCTCGAGGTTGATCCCAAGTTTGTAGGTTCCCGCGGGAATTGCTGTCCGGCCCTTTATCTTTACATCGCGTACGGTGTCTTCAAGACCATAACATTGGAATGTTCCGTTGATGTAGAGTTCGGACAGGGTACTATTATTCCCCTGCCGAACACGTTTGAGTGTCAGTTCCATACCTTACGGATTGCCATATACAAATTCATAGGTATATTCGTGCCCTGGCGTGTCCGTCAGGGTTACCCGATATTTCGCATTTTCGAAATTCGGATTATCAGCTTGCACCTGATACATCCAGGATACCCCATGGCCGTCCATGTCCTGCGCCATCCCAATTTCCAGCTCCAAGTCATTTGCATCGAAAATTCCGACCTGTACTTTCAACACTGCCATAATATCCTTCACCATAAACAAGATCTGATCCATGGCATTCCCTTGGTAACCACTATCGTCCCAACGGCGAATGACCGGTGCCGTAAAGTAATCTTTAAAAGCTACATTGAAAGCCGTCTGATTAATAGTTGCCTTGGCCTGATAGGCCGCCTTTAGGTCAGGATCCTGTATCGCTGTACGGGCATACAGCGAAGCATCGATAAAACGATTTTGTACATCAAGCTGTTTCGATGTGGGTGCCTTTTTATTTTGCGAAGTCGGACGGCGGGCAATAATCGTCTGATCACCGCGTTGCCTGAAAACAAGTAGCTTACCTATTGTACCAGATGCTCCTTGCATGATGACATTGTCTTTTGATTTAGCCATTGCGTTTGTTTTTAAATGTTAAATATTCTGTTGACTGTCACAATAAAGGGCGCCCATCATTGCCTTGACGATACAAATATGCAAGCCAAATCAAGCTATGTCAATAGCGGGAAAATGATGCGAGGAAATACGTTTAATTCTGATGGAAAACGTTTAAAAACGACGGTAGGATTTACACTCAGATCTGAACTCGGAATATGTGCAGCCGTCAGTAAATAGCGGCTATGGGTGTCAATGACTATGTTATCCTTGTGCTTAACAAGGGCTTAGAAAGGGTCATCGTTTAGTTGTTGTAGTGTGTTTCTTGTGCCAGGCTAGCGTGAAGCGTAAAATTGCCCAGATCCGGTCCACATAAAATCCGGGCAATTATATCTCCTTCGCTATTTCTGCTTTTTGGGGTTTGCCCTGATGTGGGCTGCAATCTCATTTTTAAAGTAATAATCTTTGCCGTCGAGATTGTAAATAGGGAGCTGGGCTTTGATTTGCCCCAATTTAGTGTCCCGTATATGAAGCAATGCCTTAAGATCGGTATTATCCAATATTTCCACCGCGCTATTGGCCAGGTTTTGGCTTAAATGCTGCGCTTCCGTGGCGATTACCTGCACAGCCTGTACGAGCGCGCGTAATTCGGATCTTACTTCTTCAAAAAATTTTTCCATAATCTTTGTTTATTTTGACTATCATTCGGTTTATTAATTCAGTTTAATTCACCCCTTTTGACATACGAGCAATAGACCTCCGATTCTGAACAGTCATCAGCTGTTAGCTGCATAGCTATGCGAAGTATCCGTCTGCTCATTCAAACACGTGAAGTTTCTGCCGGAGATCATTGATATAACTGCGCGTAACGGCGAATGAGCGCTGAGGGCCCTCACTCATCACAATTTTACCCTTCAAAAAGGAAATAATAAAGTTCATATTAACTAGGGTCGATTGATCCACCTGAACAAATTCGCTTGCCGGTAGAAAATCGACAATTTCTTTTATGGTCTTTTTTGCCTTTCGGGGCACTGGTTTGCCAAACCCATCCAATCTCATATTTCTTTCGAAAAAAGCCAGTTCATTTTCTCCTTTCACTTTCTGAACGAAATAAATATCACTGAACTGTACTCTTTGACAAATTTTATCGGACATTTCGATAAAGGCAAATTCAGGCTGTGGCCTAAACTTGAGATTGATCGGAACAGCCAAACGTCGAAAAGCATTTTCTAGCGCTCTACAGACCATCGGATAGGAAGCCGGTTTGGGTATAAAGTCGGCAGCATCCAAATGATATGAGCGCAGCGAAAATGCTTCGTGCTCCGTCACAAATACGATCTCAGGTCTTTTCTTCGCATCAATAGACTCATAAAGATCCATTCCATTGAGCACAGTATCCTCAGCTCTCCGATTCAGCACAATATCCATAAAGAGTACATCATACTTGCTGGAGTGGATTTTTTGCAACGCATCTTTTTTGTTATCCACAACATCAATAAGAAGATCTAAATTTGTTTTTTCTAAAAGAGTTTTTAGTTTCTCAGCATCCGGACGAAAATCATCAACGATAAGAATAGTGATAATTGGCATACTATACTATTTGGTAAAACACTTGGTTAAATCGTATTCCCTGATTTTTGGAGCAGCGTAAGCTGGACGCTAAAAATGGAATTCTGTTCGTGATATTCAATCCGGTAGGTTTCGGGCAAAACAGCATTGAATAATTCGTGCAGCAATTTATTGCCCACCCCTGTATGCCCATCTGAAGACTGTCCGCTGACGTAATTGATCATCTGGAACCGCAGCTGGCCATCCATACGGGTCCATTCCATAATAATTTTACCCCTTACACCCCGCGGACTATAGTTCAGGGCATTTTCAAACCAAGAAAGCATGCATGCGGCGATTATAGACCGGCTCCAATCAGTTGCCAAAAGAACTTCTTCCCCCTTAAATAGCACTAAGCGATCCGTAAAACAAGATGCCATTACCTGAAGCTGCGACCACTCTTCGGCGATAGAGACTTTGACTTTTCGATTGGCTGTCACTGCATTTATGTACCGAAAGAGTTTAAGTGTATCGCTACGGTGCAGCAATTTATTATACTGTACGATCTTGATCCATTCTTTCACGAAATGCATGGACAGGCGCCCGGCCAGTCTGTCTGTATCCAGCCTCATTTTTAGTAATTGAAACTTCATCCGAAATGAACAATATTTATTAATGAGGTGTACGACAGCAGCTAGTCCTATTGTCAACAGATTGCCTACCTCTATACGATTATGAAATTGCATCAACCGATAATCGGTCAGTTTACCCACAAAAGAAATGCCGTGCGCCGGTAGCCATGAATAGGTATAGTATACCCAAAAATCTATACTAAAGTAGTACCAACTGCCGGCCAATAATACGACCAGCAGCCTGCTATATAAACCACTTATTTGGAATATTTTTATGGCAAGCCAATAGAGCGCAAATGAAAATAAGTATGGTCCCGTTAAGGCCAACAGATGTCGAATTGTTAATCGATGCCATACCTGCAAATTTATTTTGAGCAGGAACATCAGCAGCAGCCCTGTCCCAATAAAAAATAAGGTATAGCTCCGCGTGAAAAACTCGGTTATTTTGGTCCGTCTATCTTCCATTATATCCTGTTAATATCTTAAGGCAATTGATCTCAGCTGTAATAGGTGTCCTATAGACACTTAAATTGCAAAAAATAAAGCATACAAAATAATATAAGCGCAATAATATTTCCTCAAAAGGAAACACACTCCTTATCAAGAAAGTATCCATCAGCTCATTTAGTTGATTTCATAATTATTACCCTTATGGCAAATCAGCTGTTTTAAGCTCAAAATATTGCCAGTTTTTTATGTCGAAAAGAAAAGTACGCTGTTGTATGCATACAGGGATCATCCATGTGGGAGTATTTCGCCAACCTACCCTCGCTTGCGCCAGATCCGGTTGATAAAAATGTATCAGGGGCCAGTTTTCCCACGCTGTCCATTCCTTCATGACGATGCAATTTACCGTCGAGTTTAATGTTCTCTCAAACCTTTTCATAAATACCGCAGATTGCTCCGCTCTTTTACAGCTCAGCTTTTTTGATAAAGCCAGATTCCACCGCCCATTATGCTCATTTTTTTCCATCAATAGAAAAGAGAGCGGGATACGAAACCGGAAAGCAAGCTGTGCTATGCTCGCATGAAAATACAGCTTACCTCCAGCAACAGGGACCTTAAACAGGGATTGCCTCCCTTTGGCGACCAAACGGTTTATCCCTTCGTCCGCATCCAGGTACACTAATATCAGGCGATTTTCATTTAAGTCGGACAAAATATTTTTGAGCACTGTGCGTCGCGATGCATCGATATACCGTAGGTGCCCTTGCTGTAACTCATTGATCTGTAACAGCTCTTGCATCGCATCGCGTTCCTTCTGGATGATTTTTGACGACGCGAGGACCGAGATTTTATAGCCTGCTGCAAGCAAATAGTGCGGTATCAGACGGTATGGGCCATAATGGAAAGAGATGACAATCCCGGTAAGATTGGTTGGCAGTATTTCCAGGCAGGCGGGATCCAGCATTTGGTCCAGTTGTGCATATTGCAGTATCTTAGCAAAAGACTTTCTGTAAGCGCTCCATTTCAGGTAGTTTATTTCAAGATCCTCTACCGTAAACTCTGGAAAAAAATTCCAAACGTTGGCGAACCAAAAAGACTTGGTCAATTGATTATTGTTCATATAAATTGTGGTCTAAAAATTAGGTTATAATTATGCAATCAGTGATTAGCATCGCCTCCAAGCAGGAAGCGATGCTGCATTCGCGTTAAGGGATCTCTACCCAGCATTTTTCATCGTCGACAACATCTCCTATTTCTGGAAATAGCTGCATCATCTGGGACATGGTCAATGCCAGATTGACGATCTGATCGCTTGTCTGTATGTTCTCGTTCATTTAAATTGAATTAAACACCGGCCTGCAACGATACGGGTCAGGCCTCTCCCGCTGGCTGTACATGCATTAAAATTGATTAGCTAACGATCAAATGTGGCTGAAATCCTTCAAAAAAAGGAAAAGAATGGTATGTTACAAAAAAAGAAAGCGAATTGACATTGATGCACTAAGAAACAAGAGAAGATGTCAGATATCCTTGTTTTTTGCATGATTTCCCCAGAAATAGGTCATCTATCATTTTTTTAGGTATCTCTCAAACCTCGATTTTACTTTTATAGACATGGATTGAGCCTTTTGTAAAACCTGATTAACCGCATATCCTATGATCAAAACATTTCATTTTATCTTGCCCAAGGTGGCCGACTTTTCTCATAAGGTAAAAGCCTTTTTGCCTGAGCTGGCCGATTCACAGGTACAGTATTATGAAGATACTGGTATTCAATTGGTAGAAGAATATATTGACTACCATAGCGTCATATTCTATCGCGTGCAGGCCCAGGTAAATAAAACCTTTCAAATGTCAGTGAAAACCACTAAATCAGACTATCATTTGTTATATAATAAGCAATCCCCTTCGCCCCTTGTACTGACCCATACCACCAATAGTAGCCAAGCGCAGCTGCCCTCGGGGTGTGCTCGTTATGTTTATATTTCCAAAGGGAAGTTGCAAACTGATCTTGTACCGGGAGACTACCTTATTTATGGTGTTCTGGTCGATATAGGTTTTATTCGATCAGCCATATTTAAAGAAGATCACTTTCTATTTAAATTTAGCAGAGCACATCTACACGACAAGAAACGGCTCTACCAAAGTGCAATATGGCCAATCAAAGAAAAGACAAGCTATCAGCTTTCAAGAATTGAAGAGCATTTTTTCACTTATCATAAAGACAACGAAGCTATGGTTGTAAAACTTGTCTATGACCTATTTGATATCGCCATTTATAAAAATTTTGAACACTATGAAAAGATAGATCCTGAACAATTCCTGGCGGAAAGGGCCAAACAAATGATCAGGGATCAGGTGATGCAGACTTTTAGTAGCAGTTCGATACAGGCTATTGCCGACCAGCTGCAGATCGACATCAGTAAATTGGATAAGTTATACAAAACCGTCTACGGTGAGACTCCCAGACAAACGTGGAATACGCTCATAATTCAAAAAGCAAAAGATTTACTTCTTGCAGGGTATTCTGTCAAGGAAGTTTCAAACTACTGCGGCTATGGGCAACAGCAAAATTTTTCGACTTTTTTTCGAAAACAGACGGGAATCTGTCCGAGTGCTTATAAATAAAGAAACATCCCTATCCATCCCCCATATTCCACAAAAAATCATACAACTACGTACCTACAAGTCATACATCCAAGGCAGTTTACTGCGCTAACTTTGGTAAAAGATAACAGATCGGAGGACAGGGAGATGCCCGGCCGGTCAATAGGAAACAGCTCCACGGCCGATCCAGGAGGATAATAAGGATAAGCGACAAGGATAAACTTAAACACATAAAAACATGAAAACAATTGCAAAAAGAATTATTGGCGCACTGGGTACAGGGGCCTTAATTGCAGGTATTATTATCGGTGCTAATGCCCATGATAAAAAAGAAGAAATCAAAGTTGAAACAAAAGCTGAAACCGAAGAATGGCATTTCGACGGGGCGGTAGATCCTGCTAATAACAATGTTGATAGTCCATCACAATATTCAAAAGGAGAAAGCACATCATGCAACAACACACCTGAAACTGTATGTAACTTAAATGCTCCGGCAAGCAGTTCAAATTCAAACCAGCCAGATTTAAGCGCAATGGTCGGAAGCACAGGAAAAACCGTATCGCAAAGAATCAATGATGCGATAAGCAGCGGTACACCGAATGAAACGGTCACCTCCTTTCGATCCGAATAAGATGCTGTTTCTTTAAATAAGAAAACCGAAGTCTTTTAGCCTTCGGTTTTCTTGTGTTTTCATTACCTCGGATTCTGCGTCATCCCTGAAGTTCGGATAACGTCTTGTGGGATGATAAATGTAAACCTAAGATCCCTTACCGGCAGAGTAAACTTCTTCGTTTCACTACCATCGGTCAATATGCGGGTCAAATTTCTCTTAAATCGATCATCTTGATTCAGCCGTCGGATATCCGACCAGCGGACGCCTCTAAACAGAAGTTCTTTTCTCCTTTCCTGCAGTATATAACGCAGCACCTCTTCTTGAGAGGAATACACGGCGGGGAAATTATAAGCTCCTGCATATCGCATAGACAAAAGTGTCGTTAGTGTCGTTTTCGCTTCTGAAATTTTATTTAGGCGAGCGAGGCACTCCGATTTTATCAGAAATTGTTCATCCACAGCCAAGCCATTAAAGAAACTGGAACTATAATAACCAGCATAATTCCCTTTAAATGCTACAAATCCATTTGTTTTCTTGTTGAAAAACACTTTCTTCCTCAAATCATTGTCTCCATAACTGTTGTAAAGCACAGTATCGACGTTTGCTCGCGTTGGGCTTAGCATGCTCATGCTGGCACTATGTGCCCAAAATATAACTTCCGGATTGAAAGTTTCAAAAGGAGTCGTACTTGCTGTATTTCGCATGCTGTAATCCATCAATGTACTGTTACGGGTCAATGCCTCATTTGCATTGCTGAGGGCCTGTTCATAATTTTGCATGGTCAAGTATACCCTTGCCAATAAAGCATATGCAGCAGTTTTATTTGACCGCGTAGCAAAAGCTACCGTCTCGGGGAGTAGAGCTTTAGCCTCATGGAGATCCTTAAGAATCTGATCATAAGTTTCAATGATTGAAGAGCGATGTGACTTCTCTTCAAAACTTGGATCCAGACGCAGTGGCAAGCCCAGCTTTTGCATATTGTGTGTTTCATCTCCTGGCTGATATACTGGAGCATATACTTGAGCCAGCTGAAAATACGTGTAGGCCCTGAGAAATAGCGCAAAGCCTTTTAGGCTATTGTATTCGACCGTATTTTTGTTTTCGACAGCATTTAGATGATCCAATACTGTATTAGCGTAGAAAATAACTTGATAGCAATTTCTCCATTGAAGACCGACGTTGATCAACTGAAACTGGGGATTTGGATGCCAGGTATAAGCCTGCTTATCAAATTCGGTTAATTTATTCAAAACTGATGCTTCCAGAAAAAAGTCATCCGTATTCAGTTCAATCAATCCCGGACCAGTATATAAATTAATCGTTGAATTATTATCCAGCAAGGCCTGAAGATCTTTCAAAGTGTTGGGTACTGCTAAAGCGCCATCACTTTTTTCATCCAGGAATTTATCACAGGAATTTAAGAACATTCCTATGAGAATAACGAGAAGCTGTACAGTCTTGACGCGCAGCGATATATATGTCAATTTCATCATCTTATAAATTAATGTTAATCCCTAATGAGTAAATACGTCCTGGCGGAGTAGTGAAATAATCCGGATCCACACCCTTTTTATTCGCGCGCCACAAGATGCCTACATTATTGACCGAGGCCGTGAACGCCCCAGGGAATTTTGGTAAAGCATATCGTAGTCCGATATCCTGAAGTCTGATGACATCCCCTTTGAGCACATTTGGTTCCGCGTACTTATAAAAATTGTCACGATTTCCGTTTCCGGGATATAAAAGAGAGGGTACAGTAGTATAATTTTCATCACCTGGATTTTGCCATCTCTTATAGTAATCGCCATGTGCGGCTGCCCCATCAAATAAACCGTTGTATCCGATGGTCCGATTTCTGAAATAATGCCCAAACTTATAGTTTATGGAAAACGTCAGCTGGAGTGTTTTATAAGACAGCATTCCTCTCAAAAACCCATAGTACCGGGGCAATGCCGATCCATAATAATGCAGATTTTGCAACGAGTCGTTCAGAAGTTTCTGGTAGTCCTTGGAGATCTCCCCGTTGAAATATCCTTGCGGATCTCCATTCTGCGGATTAAGCCCGGCAAAGCGGTACGCAAAAACAGGATAAAGCTCTTTTTGTAGGATAGGATTGAGCGCCCTAGGGCCAGATTCGGCATAATTTTGTGTTGACGACAGCGTACCATTAAATTTCGTCACCGTGCTTTTGGCATGTGATAAGCCCACCGTAATTTTCCATTGCAATGGACTTCCCGAGGCTGATGTTACGTCTAACTTCGCATCAAATCCTGTGCCTCGTATCTCCCCAATATTTCGGTCAGCCGTCAAAAACCCTGTTGTCGGATCCAGTTCGTCTGGTGCTATCAGGTCAATGGACCATTTGTCAAACCATTCAAATGAACCCGAGATTCTATTTCCCAGCACTGCAAAATCAACCCCATTATTCCATGTCCGCACTTCTTCCCATTTGAGATACGGGTTTGGGGGCGTATTGATCAAGCCGTAGGGATAATTCGTAAAAGGAGCCGTACCTACATATAACATAATAGGATCTCTATTTGCTCCATTTGCCAGGTTTCCGCTAGTTCCGAATGTACTTCGCAATTTGAGGCTATTGAGCCAGTGAAAATTTTGCATGAAGCCCTCTTTGGACACTATCCAGGACAGGCCTGTAGACCATAGGGGATTCCACCTGTTGTTGGCGATAGCACCAAACACATTGCTCCCATCTTTGCGCATGGAGGCTGTCCATGTATATTTTTGGCGCAGTGTATAGGCTGCATTGGCAAAAACGGAGACAAAACGTTGAATATACTTCGAATTGGAGCCATAATAAGGGATATAGCTATTTCCGTAAAGGTTATCATAGGTTGGGTAAGCATTCACATAATCTACCTTTTGAACAGTCAAGACATTCGGATCCACGCCATAATTACGATACGAGTTCCCCTGGATAGTTCTGTTACTCAATTCCGCGCCGAGCAGCATATTCAATTCGTGTTGCTCGGACCATGTTTTCGCAAAGTTGATCTGCCCCCGTACCCGATGACCGATAAGGTTGCTATAAGCTCGATCTTCAATTGCACCCGCGGGAAGATTACGTTTCACTCCCCCATTATTGACCTGGGTAAATCGGTTGATCAGGTCACGCGCAAAATAGCTATCCTCACTATAAAAATTGTTCCCATGGATCTGTTGGCTTTCGAGGCCGTAGATGAACTGCGCATTTAAGCCCGCCAATATTTGGTATTGAGCAATCAGGTTTATAGCGAGATGATTCAACGAGTTTTTGGTTTTGCTTTGCTGCAGATCCATATAGGGAAGGAGATTCCAGTCGTATAAGTTGCCCTTACCAACAGTATCCACATAATTCTGATTGAGTTGATAAGGGATTGATATGGGATCGCCGCTATCATCAAATAACCTTGAGTAGGGATAATAGACAAAATTGGTAATTCCTGCAGATGAAACATTTTGTGTAGCTGTATAAGCAAAATTTGCCTGAAGGCTGAGTTTTTTATTTAACCGAAGAGTGTTGTTTTGACGCAGGGTAATCCGGTCTGAATGTTTCAAAATTTCGTTTCCGATAGATCTGTCCCAGCCCACGGAAAGACTATGATCGGACCTTGCAGTGCCCGTATTTAGTCGCAAATAATGTTGTTGCAGCGATCCCCAGCGGTAGAATTTTTCCCGATCTTTCCGGACATCATTGTTTTTCCATCCATCAATAATCAGGTCAGCCTTACTTTTGTCAAGTTCTCCGGTTCGTACTTTTTGCAGTATATCGACTAAAGGTGAAAGTACTGTTTTTCGCAAAGTGAGGGGGTTGGTAAAAAGATTATCATAATGACCTTTTTCAAATAGCATCCTCTCCACATCGATAAAGTCTGTCGATTTAACAATCGGATCATAATACAGGTCTTCTGGGGCCTGTAGCGTCCAATTCGTATAAAAGTCAACTTTAAATTTATTGGATACTTTTTTAGTAGTGATCACGACGACACCATTCCCAGCCCTAGCGCCCCATATTGAAGTTGCGGCAGCATCCTTCAGTAAAGTCACCGACTCCACATCATTAGGATTTAGCTGATTGATATCCCCTTCAAAAGGAAAATTATCCACGACAATAAGTGGGCTGATAATTCCCCCCAAAAAAGAATTCATGCCCCGAATGTTTAACTGCGGACTTTTATTTCTATTATCAAATTGCAAGCCTGTTGCCAGACCATCGAGCTGCCCGAGAATATTGGAGGACACCCTTCTTTTCAGGAGATTGCCATTTAATTGTTCAAATGATCCCGTTGCACGCTCACGGGGCAGCTGCTGGAATCCGTCGCTATATACCACGGCCTCTTCCAATTGGATCGTTGCTTTTTTTAGCACAATGTTGACGGGCATTTCATTTAGGATAAGCAGAGTATCTGTCATGTAGCCCACCTTACTGCTATAGACGACGAAAGGTAGTTTGGGAAGGATAATATTAAAATTTCCTTCAGGATCTGTAGCACCTAGTTCCCCAATTTTATTGCTGCGTAAGACGGCCTGAGGGATGCCCTTTCCATTTTGATCCTGCACCTGGCCTTTCAACCGGTGTTGCCCGTAAGCCATGCTGCTGAGTAATATTATACAGCATATCATTAAGCCTTTCATTGCTTCCCACCTTTCATTCTCTCTACCATGGCACGAACCTGATAATCGTTAAGGAAGTTAGCGGTCGAGGAAGCCTGTAGGCGGCCGTATTCATCCAACCAAATATATATTGGAACCGATTGGTGTGGGAACAATTGTTTAAGATATACGTCGTTTACAATAGATGCTGTTTGTGTAACCTGACGCTTAGCGCCTTCGCCTGTCAATACTGTGGTTATTTTTTTGGTATCTGTATCAAAGCTATTGACAAGTATAAAGTTTATATGGTCTCCATAGATCCGCTTAAATCGATCAACTTTTGGGAATTTTGCTATGCATGAGGGGCACCAAGTGGCCCAGAAATCCAGGATCAGCGGTTTTCCACGATATTTTTCTAGAGTTTGATTGGTGTATTTTCCGTTCTCAAAGATCATAAACTCGTGAGACCAAAACTCTTCGGGCACTCTAAATCCAAGCATGACAGGCTGGGCAGGATTAGGCCCATCCGCCCCGCTGTCCTTGCGGGGCGTCTGAGCAGATAAACTAAACATAGAAACCAAACACAGCAGCATCACTCTTGCTCGTTTGCTCTTAAAGACCTTGTATAAATTGTGTAGTGTTGATTTCATCATCTTAAAGTTTTGGTTGGTTAATGGATTGAAAAAAATCGTTGATTTTTTTGGTCAGCTGGAGTTCCTTCCTATTGAGGTCCAGTGTTGACAGTTTTATTTGGGTTGTATTTAACTGGCGGCTATGCGTCAGGAAATACGCCATCAGAGCACGCAGAATATCAGACAAAAACAACGTTTGCTGTACAGCTTCTAATTTGCTTTCGGAGGCTGTCCTAAGTGTTTTACATTTCAAATCCAGTGCGTAGAGGTACTCGCGTATTGTGGCTAGCGGATAATTAGCCCAAAAGTTTTCGATACATTTCAATGGATCGTAACTGTCTTCATGGATCTCGTAGAATGGCCTGTCGAGATGCAGTAGATCTTCATAAATGGCTTTCATGTGTTTAGTTTTTAGCTGTGACCATAGCGCATAGCATTCCCTATCCGACCGAAATCAGCTTTTTGCGGGAACCTGAAAAAACTCAGGTAACAGCGTTTAAAAAATAAGAAATAGGTTATCGGGCGCGGTGCAGGACAGTTACACGTAATTTGATAGAGACGATACCGCGTCCGTTGGTAAAATAAAAAACCGACCTTTTTTATAGAATTTCTATAATAGTATTTTTCTCAAATCTTTGCTTTTGAAATCGGAAACCCTTACTTTTAAAGTGCGAAGATAAAAGAGATAAGGGCTGTTCAATTTTAGAGGGTTGATTTTTAAGAAAATAGGCCGGTAAAATCAACAATTGGTATGCTATAAATATGCCATTACGGCTTTTTTATATCCATTCGATGCCCACGGGGGTACCGACCATTGTTGATTTAAGCGTTTTAGATACTATTCAGGAGCACAGTATTTGTTCTTGGTGAGCAGTGATACCGCAAGGTGGGTAAGCTGATCCTTGATCTGCCGTCGTTCTGTAAATGTTCTTAGCTCTTTTAATCTCATAATCTTACAATTTGGTTAACAAAAAGAGTCTCAAAGGGGAAGTAAGACGCAAGCATCTATAAATATAAAAGAGGCAAGCCCCACTATCTTCCACTGAACACAGGTACGGCAAAGAACCCAGACGCAGTTTCCAATAGGGGAGCTTGCCCCTCCTTATTGTAAAGATACAAAAAGCATTGGGGGTCGCAAACCCTACGTCTCACGTCTTTGAAATTTGCCGTTTCGTGCTCGAGACTAAATCAGCGAACTGATTATAATACAAATATAACAATAAAAAAATTAATCGCAAAATAAATTGCGATATAAATTCAAAACATTAACTAACAGAAATATAAAATGAAGTTTGAAAAGTTTTTGAAAACTTTAAATAAAGAGTTTGAAGCTATACTATCGGATAAAAAACCTTTAGAGTCTTTCCAACTAAATAGTGATTTATCAGTAGTAAAAGGCCGAAACTTTTATAATGCTGTAAAACTACTATCGAACGACTTTGACAAAGACTGTGAAAATGCATTATCCGAAATCGCCAACACAGCCCATAAAAAATATCTTGCAAAACAAAAAGGCAAAGTAAAAAACAATAAGAAGTTGAATACCTACCAAAAATTTATTACTCAATTTGTATCGTCACAAGCAGAAGTTTCAGAAAAAGCAGGCATTGAAAATACAAGATTCACGAAAGTACTAAATCAAACTGCAGATGATTTTTATGCTCATGAAGTTTTTTCGATTGCGAAATCTCAAAATATGAAACTGATAGATGCATTTGAACAGCTATACGAATAACTATTTAAGAATCCTATACTATCTCTGAACAACGAAAGTAGCGACATTAATACTGCAAACTCTTCGACTACTTCTACCGCGATGGCGAGCGACCAACAATTAGGTCAAACTAGGATAGCCCAAAAACGGAGAGAAACAAACAGTAAAAAGCTATTTGTAATTTTTCGATTTAAAAAATTATTTCTATATTAAATAAGCCGGTTGAGATATACCAACATCTAGCGAAGCGCTTCAATCTGTTAGGGCGCTTCATTATTAATAATTAGATTTTTCATAATTTAGATTTATAAAGTTTCTCCCCTTTTATCAGCGACGAAAGGGGAGTTTTTTTGAGCATAGAGCATCTTTAAAATGAAAAAGCCACTCCCTTTCGGAAATGGCTCCAATAAATATCTATAAACTTTAAAAGTATTTGATTACAGCTTTTCGATCTCTTCGATAGAAAGACCGGTGCCTTTAGCAATATCAGCAATAGGTAAACCCATTTTCTTAAACTCCAGTGCAATGGCAATAGCTTCTTCACGCTTCCCTTCAATCTTGCCTTTCTGAATTCCTTTTTTTTCAGCTTTATCTAATAAATATTCTTGAGTGCCCATAGTATCGCTCCTTCCTATTTTTGTTTCTATTTCTTTTTTAAATATACCCAAAACTTCCTCATTATCAAAACTAACGTAGTAAGTTAGAAACCGTAATGAGCTATGCTCATTACAGCATCATTTCCTAATAAAAAAAATTAAATCAATGATAATCATAGAGTCCTTGTCGCGTATCCTTATCCATCTCCCGGTTTATCATTTCATCATAAAGATCGTGCTTAATCGCTTTCAGGCCTTCGTCGCTTATTTTCTTGTTCTTGATAGCCAAAAGAGCAGTAAGAACAATCACAGAAAATGGATTCTTATTTGATCGCAATACCGACTCTTCCTGATCCATGATCTTGTAACTGTTAAAATCATAGCGCAATGACGTACCCATAAATTCTTGCCTATATACCTCCGGCCGATAGCTTCCATTTTCATCGGCCAGAATAGCTATAGCCGTAATAGGAACTTTATAACGATCCCATATTCTATAAAAATAGCGAAACATGCGCTCAGCCAAATCGCCCCTGCCT
This sequence comes from Sphingobacterium sp. 40-24, assembly GCF_001899705.1. Taxonomy (NCBI): domain Bacteria; kingdom Pseudomonadati; phylum Bacteroidota; class Sphingobacteriia; order Sphingobacteriales; family Sphingobacteriaceae; genus Sphingobacterium; species Sphingobacterium sp. 40-24. Next base: position 25,986 of record NZ_MKWH01000009.1, read on the forward strand.
TTATTGCTCTGGATCTCTACATGGCAGAGTACAAACTGTTCACGGCCATCCTTTAAAAATACCTTCACAAGCTTGTCAACATAACGCACTCCCTCTCAAATGGACTCTTATATTGATTATAAGCAGTGGACAACAAAAATAAATATCCATGCATATAATAACTTTCAGTTATTATAACTATCTTTAAAATTATATAAAGCTTAATAATCACACAGCTTATTTACTCAAATCGCAAAAAACATGCAATTTAAAATGACTCCACGACCACTGCTTTTTGTCTGCGCCCTAAGCCTGTTGTTCAGCTCTTGCCAAAAGGACGACCCTTCTAATCCAAAGGGTCGTATCGATATTGAAACGAAAGATGCTACTTGGACGAAATTGAGTATCCCGGGACAGCTTAGAGGCACATCGGCTATTTACGGCAATATCGACGACACCCTGGTTGTGGCTACCATGTACAAGATTTATATGACTACGGATAAAGGAGCTTCGTGGCAAATGGTCAACGATGCTGGATTTGGCATACCAAGTTTCAGTATGTATCAGGGAGAATTGATGGCTTTAAGTAATTTCCAAGACCATTCGACAAGTCCGACTTTATTCTCGTTGGACCAGGGTAAAAATTGGAGCAGAAAGGGCAAATATGGGTATGAAGTCTATGATAAAATACAGGTCAATCGAAAAGAAACAAAGATCAGTGAAAACGAATCTTACAAAATCATCCCGCAGCCGAAAGAAATCATCGACAAAGAATATGGACGTCCATTAATGCAGCCCGACAAATTAGTAAGGATTACTGATAAAGGTGAACAGCTGCTTGATTTTCCTTTCCGCCGACAACTGAACTATATTTACCACGATAAGAAAAACCGACTTTATATTGGCGCTGAAGGAACACGCTTTGAGTGGACTGTTAAAGGCAATGAGCGTACTTATCCGACGTCCACAGATACAGCGATCATTTACATCAGCAAACTGCCTTTTAACGGACAATAACGAAACAGCACCTAATTATTAGGAAAGAACAAGCGAATAATCGTCCCCTTGCCCAGCTTACTGGAGAGATTAACATTCCCGTCCAGACGTTCCATTAACTCTTTGACTAAGGAGAGCCCTATGCCCGATCCCTTTGCTTCAAGCGCATTGGTTCCGCGTTCATGGGCTTTAAAAATGACATCCAGGTCTTCATCTGGAATGCCGATCCCATTATCTTCCAAATAGTAAACAATGCCTTTGCTTGTCTTTTCACTATAGATCGCAAGATAATCCTGCTGGGTATTTTTAGCATATTTCATCGCATTGGAGATCAGATTAAAAAAAATCTGATAAGCGACACCACAGTCTGTATACAGCTTGTAAAGATTTCCCAATCTAAACTCCAACTGTGATGCTGGATAAATAAGCTTTACTTCAGCGATCCATTCAGCGATCTTTTTATCCATTTCTAAGCATTCCCTTACCGGATTGACAGCTCTTATTTTATTTAGCTGCAGCGTTTGGTTAATAATAGACTGAATATTCTCTATGGCAGCTTGCATATGATCAAACCATTTTTGTTGAACACCTTCGGGCAGACTTATATTTTTACGTAGCATTTCAGTTCCCATCCTCAGAATTGATAACGGATTTTTTAAATCATGGGAAAGCGTATTGGACAATAGATCAAGCTTTCTATTGAAAGATATTTGCTCTTTTTGGCTTTCAGTTTTATCATAGGCAAGTTTTCGTTCCGTCACATCCAATGAGGTATGTAAAATGACGTAGGTCTTTCCCTCTTCGTCCAATAATGCTTGGTATTCGAAATCAAAGTACCGTTTCATAATATCTCTCCCTGACACGATATCCGCCGGAGTATCCTTGGCACGATAGGTAATCCCTGTCTTCCAGACATTTTTCAAAATAGATGAAAACCCTTCCTTTTCAAAACTGGGGAAACAGGCACAAAAAGTATGTCCTAAAATTGAGCTGCTTGCACACCAAGTATCCAGCATTGCCTGGTTGGCAAAGGCAATATTGAGATCCGGACTGTCATAAATAGCCGTGGCTAAGGGTGACCGTTCTAGAACTGACAGCAAAAAGCGCTCATCAAAAGGCATAAAGAAAGAAATTTAGAAATCGTGAATTAATAAATATAGGAGAACTCCTAAGAAAATGCAACAGAAATGATGCCATTCTTTATATCCTTTTTCGTATCTTAACTTTTAAGAAAGTTTAAGATGAATAAAGTAGGAAAAAAAATAAGGTTACTTCGACACCAAAAAGGTTGGAGCCAACAGGATGTAGCAAAAAAACTGGGGATTTCAATTCCCGCATTTTCAAAAATGGAAACAGGCATTACAGATCTTAATCTCTCCAGATTAATCCAGATCGCCAAGTTATTTAATTTAACAGCGGTGCAGCTTTTATCTTTTTCTGAGACAGATCACGTAAATGATTATGTTGACGGAATAACTTTGATTCAGCAAAAGCTGAAAGAACGGGAAGAGGAAATAATCCAGCTTCAGAAAAAAATTATCGATCTCTATGGTCAGCTGTAAAAGGATTAAAACTTCACCCTTATTTCCAAACTCCCTATGTTCTTAATTGGAAAGTTGGAGTTAATTCAGATATGCCTACGTTCCATAAACTTATCCCATTTTTTTAAACCAGTGGATTCTCTACACAGGTATTCATATCGTATACCATTTTAATCTTAAAACGCTAACTGCATATTAATATCCGTATGAAAGCTATTGCCCTTAATATTAAGTTGAAATTTGTAAATTTGAACGCCGATTAGGTGTTTAAACAGCATACGATCTGCCCTTTTGAAACTCTACAATGGATGCTACTGCAGAAAATAAGCTATTGATTTCGCTCTCCAATGGAAACGAACAGTCTTTTTTTGCTTTATATGACCAGTATAGCCACGCCTTATTTTCCACTATCTTTCGAATGGTTAGAGATAAGCAGGTCAGTGAAGAGATCGTGCAAGATGTATTCCTGAAAGTTTGGCAAAAAAGAGCCAGCATCGATCCAAACCGAAGCTTTAAATCGTGGATTTTTACCATAGCTAAAAATGATGTTATTTCTTGGTATAGAAAATTAGCAAAAGAAACCGCGATGCAGGAAAACTTATACCAACATTTCGAGCAGCTCTACCTCATGGAAACAGAAAGCGATATACATGAAAAGCAAGCCGAATTATTAGAAAGAGCACTCAATACCTTAAGCGAGCGTAGAAAAGAAATATTTGTCCTATGTAAATTAGAGCAGAAAAGCTACGAAGAAGTTGCCCAAAAATTGAATATTTCTGTATCCACGGTAAGCAACGCGATGGTCAAATCCAATCAACATATTCGCCAATTTGTACAGGACCATTATGATGAGATTTTGGTAATTCTTGTTACATTCTATTTTTTTTAAAAAAATCAAGATTACGATAGTGTTTTTGCTAATAAGTTGCGTATTAACTTATAGATATGGCAAAAAAAATAGAAAATATTTACAAGAGCTATTTAAACGGAAGTATCCATCGCGTTGATCTCGATAGGTTGCTTCACTATTTCGATCAAGCAAGCGACGAGGAGCTCGAAACCCTTACTTCTTTGGCATCGATCGACTTTGAGGAAGATCAAATCGAACAACCCTTTGCTTCGCATATCGAAATAATTAAAGAACGGTTGGAAGGTAAATTAAACGAATCGAAGAAAAAATCTATTCGTTTAAGACGACAACAACAATGGTGGGCCGCCGCTTCCATCCTACTTGTCGCTGGATTGGCGACTTGGTTTTATTTAGGGCAAGGCCCAAAACCTGCCGATGTCACTGCCCCTTCAGCACCCACGTTATATGTTAAAGATAAGTCCGGGAAAGAAATTGCCATTTTGCCAAAGATAGATTCTGTATGGCAGATAGGAGACATTGCATTTTCCCGTATCGACAGTCAAACTGTAAAAGTAATGGCGATAGGCAAAAATCCAAGCTTGCAAACGATCTATACCCCCAATTCGGACTTTAGGCTTGTTTTGGAAGATGGGACCAAGATTACCATGAATGCCGCATCTACCCTACGGTTTCAGCTTCCTTTTGATGTAGCCAGAAGAGAGGTTTCCTTAGAAGGAGAAGGATACTTTGAGGTTGCTCATGATGCGCAGAGGCCTTTTACTGTAACTGCTGGTACCACAAAAGTTGAAGTGCTGGGAACGGTTTTTAACGTGCGAAATTACGCAGGCGACGGACTTGTTACAACATCCCTGCTGTCCGGGCGGATCGCTTTAAGCAAATCGGGCACAGCTGAAAGGATGATACTTCGTCCAGGGGAAACAGCTGTAACCGATCAAAAAGGAATACATATTGAACATTTAGCTCCAAAGCAAGCTGTGGCCTGGACGGCCGGCTACTTTGACTATCGGGATCAGTCACTTCGCGTAATCCTGTCTGACCTGTCTAGATGGTATGGCGTCGATGTCGATACCATCGCGCTGCCTACGGACCAATCGATCTATATGAAGGTCCGAAAAAATATCCCATTACAGGAAATGCTGCATCTCTTAAATGAAGCAAGCGGCCTGGATTTTCAATTGAACAATAAAAAAATCATATTAAAAACTACATATAAAAAATAACAACTAAATAGTACATTAACCTTCATCTACCATGTCCTACCTAACCCAAAAGCGACCGGTATTTTTGCGGAAATACTTGAGTTTGGTCGCTGGAATTGCCTTGATGAGCATGATTGACCCCTACGAACTACATGCCCAGCAGGTACAGTTAAATTTTAAAAATGCCGATGTCAAAGAGGTGATTACGAGCATATCGGATCACTATGGCTATGAGTTTGTGTTCGACGGCAATCTATTAAAAGCGGCCCGCCCCACCAGCGTTAACCTCAAACTATCAAGCGTTGAAGATGCCTTATCCATTTTATTTAAGGATCAGCCCTTCAGTTATCGTTTAGAAAATAAACGGATTATTCTGTATCGTAAAACCCTATCGAACAATAGCCAGCTTGTCCGGGGAAAAGTAATCGACAGCCTGGGCAATACAATTCCCGGTGTCTCGATTCATAATATACAGGACAATAGCCAAACGATGAGTTCTGCAGAAGGCGATTTCGAACTCAACGTGACCAGCCCGGAGATCCAATTGTCTTTTAGACATGTCTCTTTTAATGAAAAAGTCATGCGTTTCAGTCCTGAGCAAGTAACAAGACCGGTCCGTGTGATGTTGAGTGCAAAGGAATCTATGCTCAACGAAATTATGATAACAGGTTACCAACGAATCAGCAAAGAACGTAGTCCTGGAGCCTATTCCATGATCAACAATGATCAATTGAACAAACAGATTAATGTCGATTTAACTTCTGCGCTCGAAGGCCAAGTAGCTGGGTTGACCTATATCAAAAACCCCGCGCGCGTTGCCGCAGACAATCCCGTACTTCGCGGAATCGGTACCTATTCCAGTGACGTGACCACCAATCCGCTCATCGTCATTGACGACTTACCCACCGAGCTCACCTTAAACGATATCAACCCCTATGACGTAGAGTCCGTGACCGTCCTGAAAGACGCAACAGCTGCATCGATTTACGGAGCCAGGGCAGCCAATGGTGTTATCGTGGTGACGACAAAAAAAGGCAAGGGACAAGGCGTTTCCGTTAACTTTAATGTCGATCAATTCATTACGCAAAAACCGGATATCGCCAAAATGCACTATGCGAGTACATCCGATCTGATCGATTATGAAATTGATGTTTACAACAAAGAGCGTTCGCGCTATGTGAATACCGAATCTTTGTTCAACTACTATGGAAGGTTGGGTAGTGGAAGCCTAAAATACTATTCACCGCTGTACGATCTATTTCGTAAAGAGTCCATCGGGTCAATTAATCAGCAAGAACGGGATGAAACAATAAATACCTGGCGGAACAACGATTACATCAAGGAATTTACTGATAATGTCTGGCAAAATGAAACACGCCAAAGGTATAATGCAAGTATTTCCCAGAATTCGTCCAAAAGCAACACTTTTGTATCCTTCAACTACGACAAAGGAAAAGGACAGGTTATCCACGAAAAAAACGAGAAATTTAACCTGTATCTAAAATCGGCCTTTAATATAACCAAATGGTTGAATGCAACAGTCGGATTGAACGGCACATATTCCGTAAATAAAGAAACGGATGGCATTTACAATGATCTGTTCTTACAGCCTCGTTATACACGCATTAAAGATGAAAATGGCAATTTAGTCTATACACCGTATGTCGATTTGTCCAGTTCTGTCGGACCTGGATCGGCCATAAACGGCGAGACAGCCGAACAGATCGCTGCGAACGGAAATTTAAAAACTACATCATTTAATGTCCTTGAAGCCTTAGGCGAAGGCATCGAGAGCAACAAGAGTTTAAATCTTCGCGCATTTACATCGTTGCGGGCCACTATTTACAAAGGCCTCTCTTTTCAAACGCAGTTTTCCTATGAATTGGGGCAAGCATCCCGTGAAAGTTTCTACGATGAAAATAGCTACATGATGCGTGTTGCCTCAAACGCGATGGTAAGCTACAATAATGCCACAGGAGTATACACGAAAAACCTGCCAGCAGGAGGCCGCTACTATCAATTCGAATCCAAACGGTACAACTATACGTTCAGGAATCAATTTAATTATGATAATACCTTTGGCCAATATGGCCAACATCAGCTAACCGCCCTGGCCGGCTTCGAGATGCGTCAGTCGCATGTACCGCGCCCTATCCAACAATTACTTGTGGGGTACAATCCCGTCACATTGACCTCCACCACCATCGACTGGGCCACATTGAGTAAATCTGGTATCACCAGTTATATCTATGGGGGGAATCTCCGCTTGGGGGACCTGAATGGCGTCGCACAAAAGGAAACCTTACACCGCTTCACCTCGCTTTACGCCAATGCTGGATATACCTACAGCAACAAATACAACCTCACGGGAAGCGTACGGGTGGATCAGGCGGATCTCTTTGGGGTAGACCCGAAGTTTAAGTACCGTCCGTTATGGTCTGTCGGAGCAGGGTGGAATGTCAGCAACGAAGACTTTATGAAAAATAAAGACTGGTTGAATTCGCTTAAGCTACGGGTAACATACGGTATTACTGGTAATGTGGATCAAGAAAGCTCAAGCTATGGTACGGCTACTTGGAAATCCGATAAACTTTTCCCCTACTTGCAGTATCTTGAGCAAAAATCATTACCAAACCCCATGCTGCGCTGGGAAAAAACAACAACGACAAACCTCGGTGTAGATTTTTCGATTTTCGACAACCGCCTGTCCGCTAGTATTGATGCCTATAATCGCTATAGCTCCGATTTGTTGATCGGTGCTGTTCTTGACCCAACCGTAGGTGCCAATTCACGTGTTATCAACAATGGTGCATTACGCAACAAAGGAATTGAGTTTAACATCAATGGCGTATGGCTTAAAAAGAAAGATTTAACAGCAAGCACCCAACTGGTTTTTTCCTTTAATAAAAACAAGGTCGAGAAAGTCAACGGCTTAAATGCGACCGCACAGTCCTATGTTGGTTCACCAACGAATTACTTTTTCCAAGGAAGAAGCTACAATGCTGTCCTGGCTTATCGCTATGGCGGCATGGTGAATGGCTTCCCTTACTTTTTGGATCAAAACGGGGAATCCAATGTTGTTTTTGATGAAAACGGTACGCCTACAAAAATTAATACGATCAATTCGCCCGATGCGTTGGTCGACATGGGCACGCTATTCCCAAAATACACAGGGTCTATCAATCAGCGCTTACGCTATAAAGCATTCGATCTTTCGGCCATGTTTGTCTTCTCTGGCGGACATAAATTACGTAAAGATGCCATCGATCTGGCAAGCGATGAACTCACAAACGCTGGCTTGGTGAACCGATGGGCAGAAGGAGCCAATAACGATTATCCCCGTTTACTGGTCGATTATCCAGACAACCTACGTTCTTCCGCAGGAACCTTATCCACTTTATGGCGCTATAGTGATCAGCAGATTCTGTCGGCTGATTATATCAAGCTTCGGAACATAGCCGTAGGTTATCAATTGCCCAAACAATTGGCCCATAAAGCTGGGATGCAAAACGTCAAACTAACCCTGCAGATGAACAATTTATGGACCTGGAGCGCCGCCGGCAATGACATCGATCCAGAATCCTATTCGCTCAATAGCGGAACGCGCTATCTGCCCTTGGCCAAATCATTCCTGATGGGACTTTCACTCACTTTTTAACCCGAATCTACGATGACTATAAAAACCTTAATGGCAGCATGTGCGACTATAGTGGTCTTTACTGCCTGCGATAAATACCTTGATATAACGCCCAAAGGCTCACAATTGGTGCGTACAACTCAAGATTATTACGATTTGGTCGCCTATCCAAATAGAGGCTATCCGATCAACAACTTTCAGTATCTGGTCGATGACCAATACCTCAAAGAATCCAATGTCATTGGTTTGACGCCCAATATCAATACCATCAACTTTCTGTTTCAGGAACAGGAAGATCGGGTAAGCCAACTTTCCGCATCAAGCTTTTACAATCAGTGCTATAAATACATTGCACAGTGGAATATGATTATTTCCTTGGTTGGTGAAAGTACAGGGGACAATGAATTAAAGACGCTCGCCAAGGCGGAAGCCAAGATGTTTCGGGCCTTTGATTATTTCCATCTGATCAATGTCTATGCAAAAGCTTATGATGCCAGTACAGCAGCCCAGGACGGCGGTGTCTGTATCATGGATAAATATGATCTGGAAGCGAAGCCAGTAAAATCAACCGTGCAGCAGGTATACGATTTTATCCAAAAAGATATAGACGACGCTATACCTCATCTGCAGGAAAAACCCACCAACCCCTATCATCCCTCCTTGGCTTTTGCATATGCCCTGAAGGCAAAGGTACATCTCTTCAAAAGAGAAATTACAGAAGCACAAGCCGCTGCAGAAAAAGCCATGCAGCTGAATGGGCAGTTAATTGACCTTGTCCAGTATGAAAAGTTGGGCGGCCCCAGCAAAACGCCTATCATCGCGGAAAATAATCCAGAAGTATTAAGCTACATGTATGTCAACGGTTATACAGAAATGAACTTTGGTTACAGCTATATCTTAAGTCCAGAATTGACGAGCATGTTTGATCAGGAGGATAAGCGCTTTAGTTTATTTTATACCAAGTCCAATGCTAGTTTTCTGGATATTGGCGCCGGAGCAAGTTACTACAACGTGAAATATACGGCTTTTTTCTTCCCCACAGTAGGACTGAAAACACCGGAGATTTATCTGATGTTGGCAGAATGCTATGCCCGTCAGGATCAATTTGCGAAGGCTATTAATATGTTGAATGCCTTGCGTAAAACCCGGATCGAAGGGAGTAAAGCCTTATTGGCAGTCCCTGCTACCCGAAAGGAAACCATGGATCTGGTCATTAACGAACGCCGACGGGAGCTGCCTATCGGATTCCATCGTTTCTTTGATCTGAAACGTTTGAATCTTGAAAAAGAATATGCGAAAACACTTGTCCGTGTATTCCCGATTGTCAATAAGACTGTCGAACAAAAGACCTACACACTGGCACCAAACTCCAGAATGTACATTATTCCATTTCCATTGGATGTCATGAAGTTAAACCCAAACTTGCGGTTAAATACAGACGAAGCTGTACCGTTTTAATAGATGCTATAACAAACACATGAAAAACAAAATTATCTTTAGTACCCTCGCCTTTCTTTTGTCTGGAGCTATGGTTCAAGCACAGCAGACCCCGAATAAGACAGCGGCTAAAACAGATACGCTAAAATCAAAAAATGACCTCCATGAAGCTTATAACAAGATTGTAAATAAGCAAAAAATTCCTCGCTCAGGCGTTTTCAATGTTATCGAGTCGGAAAAGAAGTGGTATCTGGAGATCCCTGACAGTCTGTTGAACCGGTATTTCCTCACCGTAACCCGCTTGGTTTCAGCCCCACAGGGATTTCCGATGTACGGAGGAGAAAAGCTGAATGAGCAGACACTCTACTTTGAAAAAGGTCTTGGTGACCGGATACAGCTGCGGGCAGCAATTTATAAACAGGACGCTCCAGAAAACGATGCCATTCGTACAGCGTTAATGCAGTCGCAGGAAGACCCGATTGTCGCTATTTTGGATATCAAAGGACTACAGGCAGGAGGCAACAGTTATTTGATCGAGGTAACTGATCTTTTTCGGAAAGACAACGCCGCACTTTCCTTTGACAGCAAGATAAAAAGCGAAAATAAGCTTTCATCGTTGGCGGACGACCGGTCTTTCATTACGGATATGAAGGTATTTCCGATCAACCTGGAAGTAAAAACGACAAAAACATATTCCTCAACATCGGGTACTCCTGCAGCTATGTTGACAGGATCCTTAACTTTTACAACCAACACCTCCATGGTGCTGTTGCCAAAAGAGCCGATGAAAAAACGGATATACGATGACCGAGTGGGCTACTTTGCCAACAAGTATATCCTCTTCACCGATAAAGGTCAACGGTCCCAAACGCTTAATTTTATACAGCGCTATCGCCTTGAACCCAAAGCGAAAGATGTAAAACGCTATTTAAAAGGTGAGCTGGTAGAGCCTCAAAAGCAGATTGTCTATTATATCGATCCAGCAACACCAAAAAAATGGCGTCCCTATTTGATTGCTGGAATCAATGACTGGAATAAGGCATTTGAACAAGCAGGATTTAAAAATGCCATTGTGGGCAAAGAATGGCCCGAGCAGGATACCACGATGAGCCTGGAGGATGCCCGGTTCTCCGTGATCCGTTATTTTGCGTCTGAAAAAGCGAATGCCTATGGTCCCCGTATTTCAGACCCCAGAAGTGGCGAGATTATCGAAGCACATGTAGGCTGGTATCATAATGTGATGAAACTCGTTCAGCAATGGTTTATGGTGCAAGTGGGACCGCTAAACAAGGCTGCTCAAAAAATGCAGTTGGATGACGAGGTGATGGGCCAGTTAATTCGCTTTGTCTCGTCGCACGAGGTGGGGCATAGCTTAGGTCTCCGCCACAATATGGGAGCAAGCAGCCAAACGCCCGTAGAGAAATTGCGTGACAAGCAATGGGTCGAAAAAAATGGCCATACGGTATCCATTATGGACTATGCACGTTTCAATTATGTAGCGCAGCCCGAAGACCAAGTGGGGCTAGCGGGAATATATCCGCGCATCGGCAGCTACGACAAATGGGCCATTCAATGGGGCTATCAGTACCTTCCACAATTTTCAAATGACGAAGACGAACGAGTTTATCTATCGAAACAAGTGACGGACAGCCTAACGGCGAACCCCAAGTTGTGGTTTGGCGGTGAAGGAAACGAAGAGGATCCACGCAGTCAGAAGGAAGATCTCGGTGATGACTCGATGTTGGCCAGTAGCTATGGTATCAAAAATCTGAAAAGAGTCGTTTCCAATTTGATAGCATGGACTGCCGAAACTGGAGATGATTACAGTAATCTAAAAGATATGCATAAAGCGGTGCGCGCACAGTTTGACCGTTATCTTTACCATGTATTGAAAAATATCGGCAGTCAGGAGATTACAAAAAAGGTACGGGGCCAACAAGGCACTGTCTATGCGGCAATTCCACGAGAAAAGGTAAAAGCTGCCATGCAGTATGTGAGCGACAACGTATTAACCCCACCCCTGTGGCTGTATCCCAAAGATATACAGGAGCTGATCGGAAAAGATGCAAATAAGGAAATCACCGATCAACAGGAACAGATGCTGAATATGTTGATGAGCCCGGGAATGCTCTATAATGTCTATATGAAATCCCTGACGAATGAAAATCCCTACAGACTTGATGAATATCTAAACGATATCGGGGGAACGATATGGACCCTGCCAGGTGGTGACCCTCGCGTAAATGTTTTCAAACGTGGACAGCAACGCTTTTTTCTGGAAAAGGTAAATCAGATCATCAATCCCAAAATTGCACAAGGATCAGATATCATTTCACAGGCACAACGTAGCGACATACAGCTCTTTGTCAGAAATTACCTGACTGCTTTAGTTCCAGCGATCAATCAACTGTCCACAAAACAGGTAGACGCCCTAAATAAACAGCATTTAGATCTCATGCTCCTCGAAATTAAACGTATTCAAAATCAAATCAACAAAGACTAAAAAGATGAAATCGAGATTACTCGATCGCTCATCAGCCATTAAAAAGAAAATAATAGGATGAAAAATAACTTAAAAGGAATTTACACAATATGCTTGATCTGTTTCATGATGATTTCCTGCCAATCAAGCCATGGGCAGGACGTTGCCCAACAACAACGCGACCGGTTGTTTAAAGCCTATATGGAAGTAAAAAAAGACATCATGGAAGAAAACTTTGTCGGCAGTAAAGAACATGTGGTTCAGTTCGAAAAGGAAGTTCAGAATTTCCGGTTGAAGGGTCTACAGCTCGATGACATGATGCGCCTAAAAAAGGTGAGCCAGACTATGAAGACCGATGCTGCCAGCTTAAAATCTGCACAGGATATGAAAGCGATGAAGCTATCCTTTTCTGCTGTCACACAATCCCTATTTACCATTATGGAAACGATGAAATGTACAGATGAAGCCGTTTACCTACAGTACTGTCCGATGGAAAAAGGGTATTGGTTAAGTTACGACAAGGCGATTGAAAATCCTTACGCAGCGTCGATGCGCCATTGTGGCCAATTGGTCAAAGGAATGGCTAAAGCTGATTACCCCGAGCCAGTGGCCTGCCATTAAAACGTGTACGCAATATAGAAATTCGAAAAAAGAGCTGATAAAATTTTATCAGCTCTTTTTTTGTTTTAGAAATTTCGACTTACAATGAATAAGTCTAAGCTTAAAATTCGAGTAAATATCTGTTCCCAAATAGCGACTTTATTTCAAGTCAAAGCTGACCTTACAAATCGTCTCAAAATATCCTCATATTGTCTCAAGCAGCCGTGCCTATACTGCTAATGCTGTAAATTTAGTGTTCATATCACACCAATTATATGCAGTATCTTGAATTTCAACATATCCATTTTTTCTGGAGCCGACAGCTGACATCGACCATTCCACAAAAATCCTGTCAAGCTCATTTTTCGTAAACAACCAATATCCTTTAATAAACATTAGCACATGAATTTTAAAATCAACAGTTTTAAAGTGGCTACTAAATTATTGCTATTCAGCAGCAGTTTTTTTGCTGGAGCCGCTTATGCCCTACCGCCTGCACCCTATGTGCAACAGGCCCAAACTACAGTCAAAGGCAGTGTTAAGGACCAACATGGCAATCCCCTAGCCGGAGCAACGGTGTCTGTAAAGGGAAGCAATAGCAGCACCTCCACCGATGCCAATGGTACATTCACCCTGACCAACGTGGAGCGAAATGCTGTCCTAGTCGTTCGAATGATCGGCTTTAGCCCTAGGGAAATCACGTATACGGGTGGCTCCAATTTGAATGTACAACTGGTATCTGACACGCAGCAGCTCGAGGAGGCTGTCGTCGTCGGTTATGGCTCCCTTGACAAAAAAGAATTGACCAGTGCCGTTTCGAGCATCAAGCAGAAAGACATGGTCGCGGGGGCTGTCTCTCCCCTTTTGGCAATCCAAGGAAAAGTACCGGGTCTCAGTGTCATCTCCACCAATGGAACCGACCCTAATGCGGGTATTTCCCTGCAATTGCGCGGTGTCAATTCGGTAAACGCCTCACAGGGACCCCTCGTGGTTATTGACGGCGTTCCCGGCGGCGATATCAGCTCTGTTGCAAAGGAAGATATTGAATCCATTAACGTGCTGCGAGATGCCTCTGCTGCCGCGATCTATGGAACGCGTGCCTCGGGCGGTGTAATCCTGATCACCACAAAACGGCCACAGGTCGGAAAAGCACAGGTGAATTTTACCTCCGAATACTTTGTCGAATCCATCCGCAAACGTCCCAAGGTCCTATCGGCAGAGAAATTTGTGGAATATGGCCTCGGTGAAGATCTTGGACATCGCACCGACTGGTATGATGAGGTTACCAACAATAATCCATTCAGCCATCGGCAGGTCGCAAACATCAGTGGCGGTTCCGAAAATGCCAATGTCTATACCACCTTTACCAAACGCGACGCCAAAGGAATGGCGATCACCTCCAAGCGGGATGAAATCGGCGGACGGATCAATAGTGCCTTCAAATTTTTCGATGGCTTTGCGGAGTTGAATACCAATGTAAGCTACAACCAGGTGAAAGCGTATGGCTCCAATGGTGACATCTTTAACAACAATGACATTTTTAACATGGCCCTGGTGATGAATCCTACGGAAACGCCTTATGATGCCAATGATGTCAGTGGATATAATGTACTGGAAGGTGGTTATGATACCTGGAATCCTGTGGCTGAAGCCCGCCTGCGCAGCGATGAAAAGCAATTCAAATACCTTTTGGCTAATGCGACCTTAAAGTTAAACCTCACAGAACATCTGACCACAAGCGCAACCATCGGGATAAAGAACAACAGCGAACATGGTAATTATTACCGATCGGCACAACATCGCATTTCGCGGGAGAATAATGTGGACGGATTTGCCAAGCAATATTACAGTAGATTCAATGACCGCGTCTTTGAATGGACCGCCAACTATACAAACCGCTGGGACTCTCATTCCCTGAATGCTGTGGCAGGTTATAGTTACCAGGATTTTAATGGACAAGGATTTTCGGCCGAAAACTCCAATTTCCCCGTTGATGGTATTGGCGAAAACGATATGGGTACAGGAACCTATTTACCTGACGGACGTGCAGGCATTGGCTCCTGGAAAAACCCTTGGGTCAAGCTTGCTGCTTTTTTCGGACGTGTCAACTACTCATATCTGGACCGCTATATCCTGACCGCAACAGCACGTTACGAAGGCTCCAGTAAATTTGCGCCTAAAAACAGATGGGGATTCTTTCCGGGACTTTCCGCAGGCTGGCGTGTTTCCCAGGAACCGTTCCTACGGGATGTCAAATTTATCAATGACTTAAAATTACGTGCGGGCTACGGAGAAACGGGCAATGAAGGCTTTGATGCAAAAGTTGCCACGCGGATGTATAGCGCCGACACCTGGTTTTTGCAGGATGGCAAATGGTTCAGAACCTACGGCGTGATGCACAACCAAAATCCAAACATCAAATGGGAGGTCAAAAAAGAATACAACCTCGGTTTAGATTTCACCGTACTGAACAACCGTTTAAGCGGTCGTTTTGATATCTACAAACGCAAGATCGACGATCTGATTTATGACATCAGCGTTTCTCAACCGCCGGCGATCCACGATAAAACCACCATGAATGTGGGTAGCATGCAAAATACCGGATATGAATTTGAACTGAACTTCAAAGCCGTAGACAATGATCATTTCAGTTATACTACCAGCATTGTCGCCTCGCATAACAAAAGTAGGCTCAATACCCTATGGGGCAGTCAGACCTTTACCGACCGGAAAGATTTCCCGGCACCAGGTTCACCAGGTTCGGCCGTAAGGTTGTACCCAGGGCAGGATATTGGCCAGTTTTTCCTCTGGAAATTTGCCGGATTTACAGATGACGGCTATTGGAAACTCTATGACAAGGATGGAAATGCCTTTGATGTGCGGGACCGCAACAAGACCGTGGGCGACAAGTCTTTTGTCGGCAATGCTATCCCGACCTTACAACTCTCCTGGAACAACCAATTTACCTACAAAAACTGGGATGCAAGTATCTATATGCGTAGCTGGATCGGCCACGATGTGTTCAATATGATCAATATGTACTACAGCCTACCCAATGTAAAAGGACAAAATGTGCTGGAAGAAGCCTATGACAAGCATAAAAATATCAAGGGAGAGAAAGAATTGAGCGATTACTGGTTGGAAAAAGGCACTTTTCTGAAGGTTGACGCGCTGAACATCGGTTATCGTTTTAACCAGAATTGGATCAAACCACTGAAATCACTGCGTGTCTATGCCACTGCACGCGACCTTTTTGTATTTACAAACTACAGTGGACTGGATCCCGAAGTCAATATCAATGGCCTTGAACCGGGATTTGAAGAACGCAATGTCTATCCAAAGACCAGGACTTTTATGATGGGGTTACAAGTAAATTTTTAAACTGAACAAACATGAAAAAATACATTTCCATAGCAACATTATCCGTAGCATTATTGCTCTCAGGATGCACCAAATTGGATCAGGAATTTTATAGTTCGGTCACGCCGGACACCTTTTTCAAAAGCGAGAAAGATATCAAGGCGGCCTTGTTTAGACCATTTACCCATGCCAAGTGGTATGTGGGCGAAGACCGTTGGCGCCTTCAGGAATATACGGCAGACAATTTTGCCATTACCACCAAGGGACGCCACTGGTATAACGGTGGCGAGAATGAGCGCTATCATTACCACCGTTGGACGGCGGATGACAACTGGATTTGGGGAAGCTGGCGCGGAACCCTGATGGGGGTTGCCCTCGCACTGGATACAAAAAGCGACCTCAGCAAATTGGACTACGGCAAATTTGCCTTGAGCGACGAGCGGAAAGCAGCAGATCTTGCTCAATTGGACGCCTTGATCGCCTACTTTTATCTACGTGGATTAGATTATTTTGGCGGGATGCCTATTTTCGAATCCCTAGACCAAGAGTCCCTACCGCGCAATAGCGATCAGGAACTTTTTGCCCATATCGAAAAGCTGCTTAAAGCTGCTATTGAAAATCTTCCGGCAAAGAAGGCCGGCGACAAGGAAGAAGGCGCAATTCGAAAAGCTGCGGCGGCAGCCATGCTGGCACAGCTCTACTTCAATGCAGAGGCCTATATCGGCAAAGCGATGTATGCTGAGAGCCAAAAATTGGCACAGGACATTGTCAATAAGGTTTATGGTGACTATAACCTAGATACCAAATGGAACGGAGTCCATGGGTTTAAAAACAATGAATCGCCCGAAATTATCTGGTCTATGCCATCCGAATTCAAGATGCTGGAGTACAACTGGTTTTATGCCGACTTCTATCATTACAACACGAAACAGTTCTTTGCACAGGACATGGGCGGCAATAATGGAGCCCACCTGACGCCGTCGAAGAAACCCAACGGCTCACTTTATACCGCTGACTTCAAATTAGGTTCACCTTTTGAAACCTTCGACCAAGGCGATCTACGCAAAGCACCCTACGTTTACCGTGGCTCGGACCAATATGAAGGTATGTTTATCGTTGGGCCCCATAAAACACCGAGCGGCGACGCCATTCTTGGCGGTGAAGAATACAAGGACAAGCCCCTGAACTTTGTCGACCAGGTCGGTCGCTTTTCAGAAGTTGGGCCAGGGAAAAAATACAGTTCCATCGACCAGCTACCTTCTAAAATGTCCGAAGGCGAGGAAAACACAGGGTTACGCCTGGTGAAGGTACCCATCCCGAATCTCGCCAATAATACCTTACGCTGGGGAGCTGATATGCCGATTATCCGATTGGCAGAGGTTTACTATATGCTTGCCGAATGTGATTTCAGATTAGGAAACAAGGAAAAGGCTACGGAACTATTCAATGCTGTTCGAAAAAGAAACTTTATCAATTCAGCCGATCCCAATCCTGTGACTGCTGCCAATATGGACAAGTACCGTATTTTGGATGAATGGAGTATTGAGTTTTTAGGGGAAGGTCGGCGACGTACGGATCTGATCCGATGGAAAGCTTTCACGACAGAAAAGTGGTGGGATCATAATCCAAGTACCTCCGCACATCTAAATCGTTTTCCAGTACCCAATCAGGCTATTGCTGGTAACAGCAGCCTGGCACAAAATCCGGGATATTAAAATTGATAATAAAAAAAGCCAGCCTGCGATTGCTCTCGCAGGCTGGCTTTTTCTGTATTAGAATTACTTGTCCAATGCTATAAAGACAGAATTCTGAGAGCGGAATTCAGGTACGATATCTTTCACCAGTTGCACTAATTTCATTTTATCATCATTAGGATCAGCAGTCTTGGCGAGTGCACAAAGTTGCTCAATTCGCGCTTTTTGCAATGCCAGGTCTGGAGTGTTGACCTTTGCAATCATAATCTTCTCATGATACGTCTTTTCGGTATTCTCCCCATTCGCCAGAAGCTCTTCAAATATCTTTTCACCGGGTCGGAGACCGACGACTTTAATATCAATATCTTCGGGGTAATTGTAGCCTTTTAAGCGGATCATCTGTTTGGCGAGATCCATAATCTTAACGGGTTCGCCCATATCGAAGACAAATATTTCACCGCCTTTACCCATCACTGCAGCTTCCTGTACCAATTGGCAGGCTTCGGGTATGGTCATAAAATAACGGGTGATATTCGGATCGGTAATTGTCAGCGGTCCACCTTTGAGCATTTGTTTTTCAAATAAAGGAATCACTGAACCATTGGACCCCAATACATTGCCAAAACGCGTGACGATAAAATTGGTCTTGGATTTTATGTTAACCGTAGATATAGCAATCTCCGCTACACGTTTGGTAGCCCCCATGACATTGGTGGGATTCACTGCCTTATCCGTGGAGACCATGACAAATTTAGCTACATTATATTTATCGGCCAGCAAAGCAACATTATACGAACCCCATACATTTGTTAAAATAGATTCGTATGGATTGGCTTCCATCAAAGGCACATGTTTATAAGCAGCCGCATGAAAGACATATGTCGGTCTGTAGAACTGAAACAGTGTATCCATAAAGAGAGGATCCCGGACATTACCCACTATAAATACACAACGTCCAAAATTTACAGATGTGCTCAACTCCTGTTGAATATCATACAAAGAAGATTCCGCTTGGTCTACCACAATAAGCTGCTTTAAATCCGTATGCGCGAGCTGGCGCACCAGTTCACCGCCGATAGAACCTGCTCCCCCCGTCACCAGTACGATCTGTCCCTTCATCTCTGCAGCAATAGCAGGATTGTCCAGGTCAATTGCTTTACGTCCCAGCAGATCCTCTATCCGTAAACTACGTATTTGTCGGGTCGCCACCTCCCCCGCCATCAGGCGAGCCGTATCTGGAATAATTTTGACGATTAAAGGAATTGGTTCGGCCAACTTAAAGACCTTGCTTAATCGCTCGGGAGACCTATTATCGACTGCTACTATTAGCTCTGCAGCATTTCCGTGCCTGTCGACAAATTCTTTATTCAATTTATTAATATCATGGATTCTAAAGCCTTGAATTCGATTACCAATACGATGCGGATTATCATCCATAATCGCTACAATACGGTATTTGTTGCGCGAAGTCGTATGGATAAAGTGGAAGGTTGTATTGCCCATATTTCCCGCCCCGAAAAGAATCACAGGGATTCGGTTATCTTTTCCGCCCCACATAAGCTCATGATACAATGCTCTGTAAAGTACGCGGCTAAAAGTCATCCCAAAACCCACAATCAATGCATGAAAAAGAAGCTGTGTATCGGAGAAAGGAAATGCGGCATGCAAGAATGAAGGTTGTGTCCATTCCAATATTTTACATATAATGACCGACAAAAAATAAGCCATTACGACCGCTAATGCCATACGTTGCAATTCACGGATTCCGGTTTTATGAATAACACCTTTAAATGTTCCCAGCGAAATAAAACAGATTAGATAAATGGTAGATACCAATATGAGCTGCAAACGCAAGGCATTGACCTCAACCCCGCCCCTGTGTTTAAAAATGAGTATATAACTGACCGAAAAAGCTAAAATAACTATGATCATATCCAACAGCAGAATGACCCACCGAGGCTTGTTGATGGACAAACCTTCCCTCCATAAATTACTCATTTAAAATATATTAAAATTCCCTTCGATAGTTTAAGTCAGTGCAAATGTACCAAAATTAAATGGTATAAATACGTAAAAGTTCACCCGCAATACAGGAGAACTTTTACCGTATCGATTAAAAATATTACGTTTTAAAAATCTAAATAGATATTTTCATTAACGACCTTTTTCTCGGGCCATAATCGTTGCGGATAATGACCTTCCTTTATTAATCGGTGAATATTGTGCTGCACCTCTTCCTTATCCTCTTTATAGGTTACACCGAACCATTTCGCATTGGTTGGTAGCACCGAAAAATTGGCTATCCCTTGCTTGACCATATAATCCGGTAAATCAGGAATAAAGAACTCGGATTTGGGATTCTCATGGTTTTTCTCCACAAAATCAGGAAACAAGCTTCGGGCAATCTCAAATATTTTGGGTGTAAATCCCCAGAAATTCATGGACACCCGAGTTTCTCCAGACAGCACAGTTTCTTTTTCACCCTGCTCGTAGACAATATCCTGGTCTTTTCGGTAAATGTTGGTTCGTTCGGTCACACTCTGCAAATGATTTGTTCCATTCACTTCACATACTCCACGCGAGACATAGCCAAAGTCGGAAAGGGTATTACCGACTTCAAAACCGACCAGCGCCATCTCTTGATCATCCGCTCTTTGGGTTAGAAAATCAGCCATCTTTTGAAAAGCATCATAGCCATAGAAATCGTCCGCATTGATCACACAAAATGGTCTATCCACTTCATGCTCAGCACTCATTACGGCATGACCGGTACCCCATGGTTTTTGGCGTTCAATTATTCTATCGATTCCAAATTTTTTCAGATCTAAATCCTGATAAGCATAGGCAACTTCGACCGATTCAGGAAGTTTAGAACCAACATTTGATTTCATGATTTCGAGAAATTCTTCCCGGATGACAAAAACAATCTTTCCGAATCCAGCACGAATGGCGTCATAAATCGAGTAATCAATTATTTTTTCACCAAATGGTCCAAAGCTTTCCACCTGCTTAGCCGATCCATAACGGCTCGCCATACCTGCGGCCAAAATAACTAGAATGGGCTTTTGTATATTTTCAATGCTGTTCTTCATTTCTATCTAAATGTGATTTTTATCCTGCGCTCGCAACCAATAGCAATATTGGTACCAGTTTCATAATTTCCACATTATTAAATAATGAATTATTAAACAAAAGCGAGCTTTTCGATTTATAGAAAAGCTCGCTTCGTACAAAACGAATTATATCGTTTTACAATTTCTGTTTCGTTTCCTTTTGCTGGTTTTGGCTCTGTGAAGTTTTACTGTCACTGGACTGATTCCCTTCCAATTCTTCGGCTCTTACCCCTTTTGGATTACTCCATAATTTTTTCTTATAGGCATCAAGTTTCTCTTCCACTTTTTTTCCGTCTAACTGCTGTCCACCATTTTCCGTTTCTTTGAGGTTCTGCAACATACCCGGAGAAGATTCACGCACGATGGTACTCGCAAATTTGTTTTGCACAAAAAAATCATCCATGGTCATGTCATAAAGCCCCTTATCGGGATCAGAAATATCCACTTGGATAAGACTATATCGCAACTGTGGGAAATACAACCAGAATGCAGGTGTCGCACCGACAGATTCCGCAAGCTCCGCGGAAGTCGTAATATTCATTAGCGGAGCTACACCGATAATCCGCGTTTCTAGCCGGCTCCGCTGCTTATCAAAAAAGATATCTTCTTTAATTCTAAATTTGGTCACGCGCGCAGGGTCAAACTCATTCAGTGCCATTTTGGAATCAATCTGATTGCCTTCACCATCAAAAATTGGCACAAGTACGCTATCCGCAAATCTAGCCATCCCCTCTTGAGAACTCAGCCGGCCTTTAAAAGAATCATCATCCGGACTGTATAGGGAAAGTTTTCCTTTTTCAATTGCCTTCATTATAACTTCAAT
The DNA here is from genome assembly GCF_001899705.1 of Sphingobacterium sp. 40-24. Classification (NCBI taxonomy): domain Bacteria; kingdom Pseudomonadati; phylum Bacteroidota; class Sphingobacteriia; order Sphingobacteriales; family Sphingobacteriaceae; genus Sphingobacterium; species Sphingobacterium sp. 40-24. Next base: position 47,718 of record NZ_MKWH01000009.1, read on the forward strand.
CAGGGAGTTCCCTGGAATAGCAAGGATATTATTCTTTTCATCTTTCAGATCAATATCGCGCCATACACGTTTGTAAAAACGTATATTTTTCTTATTGACTTCAGGATAAGCAAAAGGAACAGCGTCTTCCATATTATTTGCCTGATAAAATCCATCGGTCAATGGAATTGTGTCCTGAATAATTTCTCCTGATGCTACAGGAGAAGTTGAATTGACATTATTTAAAATGTTCTGATTTTTGGGCACCGTATCTATTGTTGTTTCTTGTTGAGCAAACAATGAACCAACTCCAAAAGTCATCGCCGCTATCAATACTATTTTTGTTTTCATCCTTATCAATTTTAAGTTTTACAACAGCGGATTAATACTTACGTGTTTTACTCTGTACTGTCGGCATCTCAAACGCAGACATGACACAACGGAAACCGATGTAAGAATGCGGTTCATAGTCTACTGAGTAATTACGTGTTTCGCTATTTAACTGCTCTCCATTATCTTTCCAAGATCCGCCACGTACAACTTTACGTTTCAGAGCGTCACCATCTTTCGCATCCGCGTCATACAATAAGGCCGGATTTAAGTCGTTGACAAATACGACGGCTGAAGGGCTATAGGCATCCAATGTCCATTCAGACACATTACCCGCCATATTATAAACACCAAAAGCATTTGGCATATATGATTTTACGGGGAGTGTGAATGTGGCACCGTCACGTGAATAGGTTCCTTCCCCTTGTTTAAAGTTGACAGCTAATTTTTTCTTACCTTCTATTCCATCAATTGTCATCCGTGATCCTGCGATCGTATCCTGTGGATCCAATTTGCCCGAAGCAGCATATTGCCATTGCGCTTCTGTCGGCAAGCTTAGACTCAACTGGTAACCGTTTAAATAAGAATTCTTCAGTACGGTGGCGGCCATCTCGTTTGCACGCCAATCGGTAAAGGCACGTGCCTGTCTCCAGGTGACACCCACGACAGGGTAATAGTCAAAAGACGGATGTGTAAAATAATTCGCATCTAGAGACGCGAGCTGAGCATTCGGAAAATCTTTTGTCCATATATCTTCCACAGGCATTACAGCAACTGTATCCGTCACATATTTCTTCTTTATGTTACCTTTAGACTGTAGGTAAGAGAAACGATATTTAATTACTTCAGGATTTAGTGCACGTCTATTTCCGTGCATTTCAAGCATAGGTGCTAGGCGCTCCTGAATACTTGGATCATTGCTTTTCCATATTGGCGATATCTTTTTCACCTTGGCCCAATTGATACGCTTCTGGCCTACCTGTTCTCCAGCAATCTCCAAAAAGTATTGATCATCGTTTAGATAGTCCGTTATAGCAACTGAATCAGCAACCCAGTTTACAAATTCGCGATATTGTTTATTAGTGACTTCGGCTTCATCAATAAAGAAGGCGCTTACACTCACATTTTTCCCTACGTTGCCACTATCTAAAGAACCTTTAAAAAGAATAGTACCGGAGGGAATATAAACCATCCCCGGGGGCGCTGGTAATTTTCCGCCTCGAAAGGCATTTACCTTTGGGGCTTTATACATTGCAGAATTAGACTTACAGGCAGCAAAACCAATTAAAATAGTCAGCGAAAGAAGCCCAAGTAAGCGATTGCCATAGAACCTTTTTAGTATATTCATCATTTCGTTTTATTAAAATTTTGTTTTGCTTATTTACGGTTAAATAATCCATATTTTACACCTACTGAAATAAAGCCGTATTGGTCGTTATTATTATTGATGATGCCATCCAGATTATCATTGAATGTCAATGTATGCTGATAGTTTACATTAATTGCCCACTGCGGTCCATATAGGGTTCTACCAAATGGAATATCAAAGCCTACATTTAAAGGAAGCACAAAATGAATCTCGCCGTTATCTTTTGAAATTTCACCGCCGACAGATTCCAAATAATTAGCATAGTATGTTGAGATATTCCTAGAAATACGATTTTTTACTAATCCAGCACCAGCACCAATATAAACATTAGAAAGAATACGAGAAAAGGTATTTGCTTCCAAAGTATAATAGCTATAATTATCGGCATTTCCCAAAAACTGCCCTAAACGGACTTTTCCATTGACATTTCCTGCAAAATAACGGTTCTTAAAATCACTATCATAACCATTTCCAGCCAAAGTCCCTTTTTCACCATGCAGTCCTACGGAGATATATGGTGTGATCAGATAGTCGGCCTCACCATAAAAAGCGAATTTCGGTTCTACATTTCCCAAATCTGTTAGATTGATTGTTGCACCTGCGCCAGCTCCGACACTAATAGGACGCGAAAACTGGGCCGATACAGAACCTATTGTTAGCAAGAGGGTCACAAAAAGCGTGTATAGATATTGTTTTTTCATAGATAAAATATTTAAAGAGCTTGTGTTTGAAATATCATGAGTCATTTCGAGCTACAAATAACGTTTACGTGCATGCTTTAATTTTGTACTGATTAGTTGTATATCATTCAAAAACGGTTGATTTTGTTAATTATTATAAATTAAAAATCCCAAACCGAAGTATCGATTTGGGATTACACAACAATAAGGCCAAAATCTGGATTATCGAAGCTTTATTTTATATTTAGCCGATCTTTAAGATCTTGCCATACCTTAGCTAATCCTGTTTTCTTCTTTCCTTTATCGCCATAACCATAGCCGTAACCATAGCCATAACCATAACCACGAGCAAAGTCAACATCATTTACAACAGAAGCAAGGTTTTTTAATTTGCCGTCCACATATAGTTCGCGTGGTACTTGCAATAAACGCTTATCAAGATAATTAACACGAGATACATACAATGTTAAGTCAGCATTATGTGCAATTAATAAAGTATCTGTTACTAAACTCACTGGCGCTGTATCCACCAAAATATAATCATAGTGTTCACGTGTATATTTGATTACATCATCGAAATGTCCATTCATCAGCAATTCAGCTGGATTTGGTGCAATATACCCGGAATAGATCACATCAAAATCATAATTACCTGGCTTTTTGATGATGATGTTATTTACATCCATATCAGGATTTATCAAGAATTGTGTGATACCCACATTTGTGTGCTGTAAATGTGATAATCCAAGATAGTCCAAAACTTTTGGACTACGTATATCAGCCCCAATCAATACAACTTTTTTACCCGACATGGATAAAATCTGAGCTAGATTGGTAGTAACAAATGATTTTCCTTCCCCAGATATCGTCGAGGTAACGAAAATGACTTTAGAAGCGTCCTTATTGTCAGCGCCAAACATAAAGCTCATATTAGTACGTAAAATGCGAAATGCTTCTGCTAGAGAAGAACGGTCATTTAAATGTACAATCGTGTCTTCAGCTGTAGGTATCTCTCCCAAAACAGGTATCTTGACAATGTCTTCAATATCTTTACGAGAATGAATTTTATTATCAAGTAAGAATTTCAAATAAAGAATTATAAAAGGAATTAAAAATCCTAATAATAATGCCCCAATTAAAATGGTTGATTTTTTTGGGGCGACTGGTATACCGCTTCCATAAGCAGCATCAATAATCTTTAGGTTATCTGGAGTAGCGGCTGCTCGAACTTCGCTTTCCTCTCTTTTCTGTAGCAATAATAAGTAAAGTGACTCGACTATTTGCTGTTGCCTTGAAATCTTTTTAAAGCCCTGTTCCTGGCTTGGAATCGAGCTAATACGACCTTTAATCTCATTAGATTTCTGTTGAATACTATTCAACGCTAATTTGGTCACTCGCTGGTAATTTTGGAGCGATTGACGGATATTATTGCTACTTTCCGCAATGTTTCCATTTAACGCTACAACAGTTGGATTCTGATCAGAGGCAGATTTTAGTAAATCATCTCGCTCCAAAACCAACTTATTATAAGATTCGATAGCACTTGCAATGGAAGCATCTTGTAACCCAATATTTGAGGGGAGAAGTTTCCCAACTTCTTGACTTTTCAAATAATCGTTCATATGATCAACCAACTGCAATTGCGTACGATACTCCAAAACTTTCTTATCATTATCCGAAGCGGTGTTTAAAAAAACTCCAGCTTCAGTTACCATATCTACCATAGAATTCGCTGATTTAAACTCAGCAGCCTCTTCATCTGCCCCAGAAAGATCCTTAGAGATTAACATCAAACGTTTATTAATAAAATCAGATGTGGCTCTAGTAGTACGCAATTTATCATTTGTTAAGTCGGCATTATAAACGTCGATTAGGGTATTCAAGATTAATTCTGCTTTTTTCCTATTATTAGAAACCATTGAGAAATTTACAATGTAAGATTGCATTTCTTTGCTAGGAGAAATAACAATATTGTTTAAATTAAAGTCAATAGCCCAATCTTTAGGAATAATATCAATTAAATAATTAATATCACTTGCAGTAGGCCGACCTTCTGTTCTCCGAAAAATAACGTTACTATTACCAACATTTACAACTTTATCAAAACCCGTGATAATCTTCTTTCCTGAAACCAAATTAGTTACTTGCAATTGATTTCTATCTTTTGTACTAACTTGCAGCGAGATTTTAGTAGTGTCTTTATTATTCTGCGGAACCAAAATAAATGGCATATCTTTTTCTAGTAGCTCTGTGGAACGAATATTACCCTTAAGCGAATATATTATATCTAAATGATTTTGGTCGACCACCTTTCGCATCAATCTTCTGGAAGAAAGCACTTCTATTTGGTCAGTAACGAACGCTGCTCTCGTACCCCCAATTCCTAAACTATTAGATAACTCAGCAATTCCAGCAAGCTCGCCTGCAGAGGCACTTTTCTCATCTTTTAATAAGATTTTTGCTGTTGTACTATAGCTTTTTTGTGCATATCTTAGATAAACGATAGCAATTCCCAATGTAATTATTATAGAAAGTATAAACCACTTCCAGTAAAAAGCATACTGCTCAAAAAGTTGTCTTAAATTGATTTCTCCTTCTTGAATATCATTAAATTGTGTAGATTTCTGTTCCATGAATTTTATTAACGAGTCAATACTGAAATTACAGTAATTAGCAGTCCAGCAATAGAAATAATTACATTGGTATTACTGCCTAATTTAGAATTATTGATTTGTGCTTTATTTGGCTCAACATAAATGACATCATTTTGAACTAAATAATAATAGGGCGAATTTAATGTCTTCTGTTGAGTAAGATCCAATCTGTGCATTGTTTTTTGTCCATCAATCTCGCGAATTAACAAAACATTCTCTCTTACACCTCTAATAGTTAGATCGCCTGCCATTCCCAAAGCTTCCAAAACTGTAACTCTTTCGGTAGGCATAATAAACGATCCCGGGCGAGCAACTTCCCCTAGGACTGAAATCCTGAAATTATTGAAGTTTATATTAACTCCAGGATCCTTAATATATTCACCTAAATCACTTCGTAACTTTTCAATAGCTTCAGTCCTAGTCAGACCAGCGAGATGTACTTCCCCAAGAATTGGGAATGAAATGTTTCCATTTTCATTGACAGTATATGTGGGACGGAGAGCTAAGTCAGTCTGCTGAGTAAGGTTTGTGGACATCATCGTACTAAGAGGGTTAAACGGTGCTGTCACCTTTGGATCAGAGGCGGTAACCACGATTGTTAAAATGTCATTAGGCTGAATCTTTGGTATATGTTGTTCATACAGCGTATTCATCTGCGTGGAATCTTGCTGAAAATATACCATATTCTTACGTGATCCACAAGAACTAAATATCACTAAGACTAAAATAAACAGTCCGAATGTTGAACTATACTTTGAAACTAATCGCATGTGCTATTTTAAATTATAAATTGATTTGTTAAACTCTTGACAAAAGTATATTTTTTTATTCACACTCCACATAAAACAGTGATATAATCACCTTAATTTAACAACTGCCTCATGCTAGCAATATTTATGCCTAAAATAATCAAAAAAATAAAACTTCAGTAAAAGATCGATAAGCTTTTGCATTTAACAACTGTCCTTTATTTTTTTAATGATTGCTTCTCTTTTCACCTAAACTAGACTACGTTATATTTATTATATTTGATTTAACATATTTAAAATGAAAGATCAATTTAGAGATATTTTTTTACAATTATTACGTATTGGATTATGGGGAGAAGGCATTTTGGATTTTCCGAAATCCTTGAATGAAAAAGACTGGGACCAAATTCATCGATATGCTGTGAATCACACCGTAGAAGGTATAATTTATGATAGTTTTTCCTTTTTAACAGAAGAACAACTTCCTCCATATTCACTCCGTCTTAAATGGACCGTTCGCGTTGACAAAATACAACGCTATAATCAACAAATGAACAAAGTACTAGTATCTCAGTATAACTATTTTACCAAATATGGATTAAACCCTATACTCCAAAAAGGACAAGGCGTAGCTGCATGCTATAGGAATCCTCTTCATCGAATGAGCGGCGACATAGACTGGTATTTTGAAAACAATGGCTACGCAATTGCTAGGAAAATAGTTAAAGAAAAAAAAATAGCAGTCCAAGATCTTGCCGGCTTTAGTTTGGACTATGATTGGGAGAACGTGCACATTGAACATCATAAAAAATTGTTCGATATCCAAAACCCCTTTAAAGCTTCCTATCTAAATAAGCTCCAAAAGAAATATAGAAATAATCAGCAAATTTTACTAATCAACAATACTCCAATTAAATTATTAGCGCCAGAACTGCAGATATTCCAAATAAATATCCATATACTCAAGCATCAGTTAGCTTTTGGAATCGGTTTAAGACAGCTTTGTGACTCTGCTTGTGTATACTACAAAACAGTCAATCAACTTGATTCAAAAGAATTAAAAGCAATCTATGAGCGCATGGGTGTTATCAAATGGGCCCATGTTCTTCATGCCATATTAGTAAACTATTTAGGGCTACCCATTTCCTCATTGCCTTTCCCATATCCTACAGATCTAAAATTCGATTGGATGATGGATGAAATATGGTATTCTGGTAATTTTGGATTTCATGATGAGAGATTTGAAGATGGGAAGATCACAGCGCTTTCAGCACAACCAGATGGTGTATATCGCCTGTGGGCAAATTTCAAACAATATGTAAAATTTGCCCCCCAAGAAGCATTCTTTTTCCCGATAGTTCAAACCTATTCTAGATTTCTAGGAAAGGATAAGGATTAAGATGCCTTTACTACATATTTATTGATAATGTGTGTTTTAAGTATTAAATAAATTACGCTTAATACTATTATAACTCCGAAAGAAAATAAGAGTTGAGTTGTCATGTCTTTATCGGCAAATTGGATGACTAATAAGCCGATTATAAATTGTATTAAACCATATAAAAAGGAGACCAGCAATTTATTTATACCTGCTTCATTACCCAGAAATTGATATAAATGTGAACGATGTGCTTCGAAAATATTCTCTTTAAGATACAAGCGGCGAATAATTGTCCAAACCGCATCTATTCCATAAACTGCTAGAAAAAGTATATAAATGAGATTCCCCGTAGATAAAATTAAAGCACCCAATGCAAATAACAAAATATAAGCGATTGCGACAGAACCGACATCGCCAGCAAAACATTTTGCTTTCGTTCTGAAATTAAAAAAACCAAATACAAGGACAGCAAGAATCGTAAACACCAACAAATCCTGCCCGATAAAAACTATACTCTGATTGACTATTAATAATAATATTGCTACCGCGAGACTGTAACATGCAGTTATCCCGTTAATCCCGTCCATGAAATTGTAAGCATTAATCACCCCAACAACAAATACAAAGCCCAATAACAAATAATACCAAGGCATATCAAACAAATCTAATTGATAGGTCATTAATAACACCGACGAAAAGTGTACCAGAAGCCTTACTTTGTTGGACAAAGTAAAAATATCATCCAAAAAAGAGATTAACGTCATCAATGTTAATCCCAAGAAAAACCAAGGGTATTGAAATCCTGAGGTCGCGAAGTAGATCAGCGCTCCAAAATAGAAAATTATTCCGCCCCCTCTTAATGTAATAGAAGAATGCGATGATCGTTCATTGGGCTTGTCTATTATATTGAAACGGTCTGCAACCTTAAAATATAAAAGCTCCAAGACAAACAAAACTACTAGGATAATTAAATATATCATATTTACAAAAAATATATAAGTATTTATTTTATATGCGATCTATTTTGAAACGAACGAATGGTTATTGCTAACCCTTCTCGTGTTGTTAACGGTAATTGTTCGATTCCCAAAGCCATCTTAATCTTATCATTAGATACCGCATAAGATTCTGTAAGCTTCTTTAAACGTTCAGAATTCAAAGGCAATGGCAGCATATCTCCTATTTTTACGCAGGTCCGGATCAATCCAGCAGGAATATGCCACAACCTCGTCTTTTTCCCCAATGTATGGGAAATTGTCTCCACTAATTCATTTGTTGATAATGTTTGATCATCAGAAAAATTGTATATTCCTGATGGAAGCTCCCGCTTTAAAAGCATTTGAGTTATGAGATAACTTAGATTATCTATACTTAAAAAAGAGCGTTGATTGTCGAACTCAGCTAAAGGCCAAGGAATGCCTTTTCGGACAACATTATACAACAAGTTCAAATTGCCCTTATTGCCTGGCCCATGTATCATACATGGACGAATAATAAACAATCGCTTTTCATTCGGCAGCGTTTGGCTTAGAAGATACTGCTCCGCTTTTAATTTTGATTTGCCATATGCAGTAGCAGGCTGGCCTTCGACGATCTCATCCAAACAACCATTTACCGTATCTGCGACCGCTTTTACAGAAGAAAAATAAAAGAAATCTTTTATATCGGATTTTAAAAACTCATCAAATAAGATTAGCGTTAGATTGTAATTAATTTTAAAGTACTCCTCTTCATCTGAAGTATTTGTTGTATCATGTGCTTTTCCTGCCAAGTGAATTAATGCATCACCTCCCTTCGGGAAACTATTCGTCCAAGTCGAGTCCCTTAAAGACAATGCTTGTGTAGAAATGTTATGACTATTCAAATAGCTCATTAGGTTCTGACCAACAAAACCAGTTGCTCCAGTAATTATTATAGACATCAGTTTAGTATTTTATCAATCAATCCAACATAATCTGCGGTAACTACTTCCTTCGAATATTTCTTCTTAATTTCTTCATAGCCTGATTTTCCTAAAGTTTGCAAACTTTCTTTAGAACTATTTTTAAGAAAAAGAACAATTTCATTCACCTTCTCCGAAAAATCCCTTGTGGTTATCAATTTTGCACAGTGTTGCTCTTTTAAGAAATTTATAATCGGCGTTTTTTCTCCAGAACAGACTATTAAAGGTTTTGCACAAGCCATAATCGTGTACACTTTAGAAGGAAAGCCATGGCCCTCCATTTCCTTGGACATAAATATAAATTGCAGATCCGCAAAAGCTAATAGATGAGGCATGCTTTCTCTCGGTTGATAAGGAAGAATATGAACTTTATTAAGGCCATTAGCTCTTTTCTGTTCAATGACATGATCTTTCATAACCCCCTCTCCAATTATATAAAATTCTACAGGCTCATCTTTTAAAAAAATTGCCGCGCTCAATAGAGGTTCCCAATCTTGCGCATGACCAATATTGCCCGCATACATCACTTTTAATGTATCACTAACTTTAAAGGAATTATTGTCAAGTATAACCTCTTCCTCAGAAAGCGGCCGATATAAGGTTGTGTCTACGAAATTAGGTATAATATGTAGTTTTTTCCGATCATTAAACCTATCTACAATTGTATCATAGAAAATTTGATCAATTGTAGTCACTGCGTCAGAATTATTGTATACAAACCTTTCCAACCACTTTAAAATAGAAATAATTGTTCCTGACTTTAGCCCCCCTTGTTCAATCAAAAAGTCAGGATAGATTTCTTGTACATTATAAACAGCCTTAGCGCCCTTCACCTTGCCAATCACTAAGTTTATTAATCCAATCGTCAATGGTGGCGAAGGAGATAAAATAACTGAAATATTTTTTTGAGCCAAGCCCAATATGAGCGATAGGATATGCCAGTAAACAAACCCCAAAATACGTAATGCGGTAGATCCAAACTTTTTCTGAGGAATATGGATAACTTTAATGCCTTTAAATGAACTGGTGTAATATAGTCCACCGAGCTTTTTCGTCATTGGCTGCTTTGCCAGTTCTTCCTCAAGAACATTATAGTGCGGAGTGGTCGTCAAAACGACCACTTCATAACCTTTTTGTTTGAAAGCCAAAGCAATATCATTGTATAGATAGGCAGTAGAGACACCATCTGGACTAAAGACTATGCTATGGATCAATATTTTAGGAGATCTCCTCATCATCTTAAATTAAATCTGCTCAGACCAAACTACCCTTCTAACGTAATCAGTATACGAAAGTATAATACGAACCATCTTTTCGGATACATTTGGCATTGAATAGTCCGCTACTTGACGGAAATTACGTCGCTCTCCAACTTCTTGTCTCAAAACTTGAGTTAGTCCTTGTAGTACACGCTCTGGAGACAATCCGACCATCATAACCGATGCTTCCTCCATTGCTTCTGGTCTCTCATGGGCTTGACGAATATTCAATGCGCGGAAATTCAAAATTGAAGATTCTTCTGAAATTGTACCTGAATCCGATAATACAGCATAAGAGCGCATCTGCAAAGCATTATAATCATGAAATCCCAAAGGCTTTAAGAATTGTATCTCAGGGCGCATTTCAATTTGCATTTTATCAAGCATATTGCGGGTACGCGGATGAGTTGAAACAATTACTGGATAGCTATATTGTTCTGCAATTGTATTCAATGATTCCATTAAACCTCTAAAATTGCGTTCGCTGTTAATATTTTCTTCTCGATGTGAGGATACAACAAAAAACTTGCGCTCTTCCAAACCTAATGTGTTCAATACATCTGATGCTTCAATCTCTGGCAAATAGTGGTTTAACACTTCATACATTGGAGACCCCGTTTTTATGATACGATCTGCAGGTAAACCTTCACGCAATAAATATTCCCTCGCTATGTCTGAATAGGTTAAATTCACATCTGCCGTGTGATCAACAATTTTCCGATTAGTCTCTTCAGGGACCCTTTGATCGAAGCAACGATTACCTGCTTCCATATGGAAAATAGGAATATGACGTTTCTTAGCAGGAATTGCACATAAACAAGAATTTGTATCTCCCAATACCAAAAAAGCATCTGGTTGTATTTCTTCCAACAAAGGATCTATTTTGATCAAGATATTACCAACGGTTTCAGTTGCTGTTTTCCCAGCAGCCTCCAAGAAATAGTCCGGTTTACGTAGTCCCAAGTCCTCAAAGAAGATCTGGTTTAATTCGTAATCATAGTTTTGCCCTGTATGTACGATAATGTGATCTACCGCATCTGAAGCGTCCAATGCCGCCAATACTCTTGAAAGTCTAATAATCTCTGGTCGTGTACCAACGACCGTCATTACTTTTAATTTTTTCATATTTGATTTAGCTCGATAGCTTTAATTTAATTATACCTCTAAAAAATAAGTATCTGGATCTGCCGGATCATAAGGTTCATTAATCCAGAACATGGTAATCAGTTCTTCATCACCGATATTTGTTATATTATGCGTATACCAAATTGGCATATCCACATAGGAAGGTTCAGTTCCGTCAAGGTAAAAATCCATTACCTCATCACTGTCCATTTTACGTAGCTGAATGCGTGCCTTTCCCTGTATTACAGCAAAACGCTCTATTTTACGTGTATGGAAATGGTTCCCTCGTGTAATTCCGGGTACTGTTGTGGAGTAAGAAGATTGGCCGCCTATACCCATTCGAATAATTTCGACAAATGTTCCTCTGGGATCTGTATGTAACTGAAATTTACGCGGATACATCGCGCGATGATCCATGAAAGATCTATATGTATTGAATAAGTTGAGTTCAAAGCGATCATTCAATGTGGGAATTTCACCTCTTTCCAGATATAAATTTCTATAACTTTCAAGAAGTTCTAATACTTCAGAAACCTTCTTTGTGGATGTTGGCTTAACAATACATATAGGCTTGTGCTCCCCTTTACGAATTTGCTCAAGAATAAAATCCACCAGCTCTTGGACATAGATCAAACCTACCTGACCATCAGTAGCGATAGTAGGCGTTTCTCCATGTGTCAATTGATAACAGAATGTTGCTATAAACGAGTTATAAAAAGGTTTCCCGAAAGAGCCAAATACATTTGGAATCAATAATCCTGTCAATTTACCACCATTTTTTTCTGCCCAAGACATTAGAGCCTCACGTCCCTCTCGTTTAGAACGTCCATAGAGATTATCGCGTTCTTCTTGTGTAGAAGATGAAATCAATACATGCGCCTTAGATCCTGTTCTTTCCAATGCCCCCACCAATTTGTTTACCAAACCCACATTGGTTTCATAGATTACCTGTTCGCTTTCATGTCTATTCATCGCTGCTAAATGAACAATCACATCACATTGCGCTACAAATCTGTCCAGCTCAGCATCGCTTTCAAAGAATTTTTTATCAAACTCTATCCGCTCAAATTCTGTGTCAAGCAATCCAACTGTATTATACAAATGGCGGCCTACAAATCCATTTTGGCCAGTTATCCCGATTTTCATATTTAAAAAAAGTTCTTTCTATTTATAAAATAATCTAGCGGATATGTATAGTCGTCATTTTTAGCATTTTCAATGCCATAATCTGCAAAAACTAATAACTCCGATTCTGGTTCCAAAGCTTGAAACGCAGTTCCGTAACCTGCCGACAAATGCAGCACTCTATTCTCTGTATTATCAAGTATGATCTTTTCTACTGAAAGATCAGGCGAAGCTTGGCTCCAGTCATCTATTTGAACAACATCCACTGAAAACTTACCTGACAACACATAAAACCAGCGTTGCTCCATACGGTGGGCTCGCCATCCACGGATGAGCTCAAGGTCGGTATTTTTAATAATATAGAAACGCTTTACCTGAGACATGTCAAAGTCATTGACAAATCGGATCTGACCGCGGTGATCCTTAGCTATTCCTCCCTGAATAAAATCTATCATAATCTTAATACGGATATTGCATGACGTTTTCACCAAATACTTCTTTCCGGATCAAAGGAAGCTTCGAAACCAGAGCTTTCAGCCCTTCAACTCCTTGCTGCTCGGTATTATGAGAGTGATAATCCTCGATTTTAGAGACATCTTCCTCCCCTTCAGAGAAGTACTTTGCATAATTTAAATCACGATTGTCGGCTGGTACACGATAAAAATCTCCCATATCTTCAGCTTTAAGCATCTCTTCACGTGTACAAAGCGTTTCGTAAAGCTTTTCTCCGTGGCGAGTACCTATAATTTTAATTGGAACCTCCTTACCCGTCAATTCGATTAAAGCCTTAGCCAAATCACCAATGGAGCCAGCAGGAGCTTTGTTTACAAATAAGTCACCAGGATTAGCATGTTCAAATGCAAATAAGACTAAATCTACGGCATCTTCAAGAGACATAAAGAAACGAGACATATTTGGATCTGTAATGGTAATAGGCTCTCCCTTTTGGATCTGATTTAGGAATAAAGGAATTACAGAGCCTCTAGAGGCCATTACATTCCCGTAGCGTGTTAAACATACAACGGTATCCGTCAAATTACGAGCCTCAGCTACGGCTACTTTCTCCATCATTGCCTTGGAGATACCCATGGCATTAATTGGATAGGCTGCTTTATCTGTACTTAGGCAGATTACTTTTTTCACTCCATTGGAGGATGCTGCACGAATCACATTTTGGGTACCTTCAACGTTCGTTTTAACTGCTTGCATTGGGAAAAACTCACATGATGGGACTTGCTTTAGTGCCGCTGCATGGAAAATATAATCAACACCTCGTGTAGCCGGCTCAACGGATGTATAATCCCTTACATCCCCTATATAATACTTAATTTTATCATTTTTATAAAGGTTCCGCATGTCATCTTGCTTCTTTTCATCTCGAGAGAAAATACGAATTTCTTTAAAATGATCTGTTTTTAAAAACCTATTCAAAACCGCGGTCCCGAAGGAGCCTGTTCCTCCAGTAATTAATAATACTTTATCTTTTATCTTCATTATAACAATAATTTCTATTAATTAAGCTCATTGATGTGCTTGTTGTAACAATTTGATATATACTCAAATGTCTCTTTCGAACATCTCTGCCAAGAATATCCTTTTGACAAAGAACTTGATACATCAGCCAAATTTTTTCTCAAATCTCTATTTGTAATTGCCTTTTTCAAACATTGATAGATCGAATCAGGATTTTCCACATCAAAGTAAAGCCCACCTTCTTGCAAAAATTCTGGCATAGGTTGCTTTTGACTACAGCATATTGGAATTCCACTGGACATAGCTTCAATTAAAATATTTGGCATGTTTTCACAAGTTGAACCAAACACGAATAAATCAGCTTCTTTATATTTCGTTTGAATTTCTTCAAAAGGTATTTTTCCAAGATATTTTATAATATCGGGATGCTTGGATCGTATTTCTTCAAATTTTCCATAACCACCGGCTTTACCCCCTACTACAACAAATTCAATTCGGAAAGAATCTTTTATTTGTAGCTTAACTATTGCCTTTGCAATTTTATCATGATGTTTATAAACATCTAAAATGGAAACATATAATACTCTAAATGGCCTTTCATTCGAATATTCTTCAATAGCAAACTGCTCGCGAACATTATCTCTAAACCTATTTGAAACTCCGTGATTAATTACAGTCCAACTTCTAAGCTGAATTTTTGGATAGTATTTTGAAATATAATCATGCGCATATTTCGATATAAAAATAATGCCCAAAGCGCGCTTCATCGAAATAGATTGAAACATTCTTAAAAGAAAGAACTTCAGCCGATAAAGCGTATAACCAAATCTATTTGCTTCTTCTGTTTCAAAAACGAGCATATTTCTACACATTGTCACATAAGGTAAATTGCCACCAAAATAGCTTCCTCCAGGATTAAATATGATGTCTATTCCTAATTCCGTAAAGAGTTTACTAAAATTTCGCTTTTTCCAAATGAAGCGGGTTATAAAGTTTTTCTCACTCCCGCTCATTGGAATCTTTTGCAACCAATTGGTATTAGGTAGTTTATTGAGTGTATTAGAAATTCCCACTACATACACTTTTCTTATACCGTTGGATTGTAGTGTATTCAAATCAGTAGCTTGTAAAAGCTCCATTAAATGTGATACTCCACCTCCTGATATAATATTCGAAGCGTCTATTAGTATATTCATAAAAATGTATTTGCGAATGTCAATTAACTTATGTTATGACGCTTAATAAACTTTAATGTTTCTTTCCACCATTCCCTTTGACTATCCCATTGAATAGCTTTTCTATTATCTATATTAAATGGCGGGCTCCAAATTACTATGCCATCACATATTTTGTAAAGAGTTTCCAGCTGATACGCCCAATCCTCAGCAGACATAAACTCCTTATTCCAGTATTGAGGCCAAACGAAGCCATAAACAGGAACATTAGGATCAATTTCTTTCAATTTTTTAATTTGTTGACTAGCAGCCCATGTCCACAAATCCATATTTTTGTTGCGAGTATAAAATGAAGGAAACGCTAAATTTTGATACTTCGTAATAAATCTCAAATTGCTATTCATAGTTTGCCATTGGTCCAAATAATTATTTTTTTTTATGTTATTTCCAACAGACTTATAATTATAAAGGTAAAGATCTCTATAAGGTAGCATGCCAAAATACCCAATTTTCCTGCCAGGAAGCCATTTTTTAAAATAGTTTAATACTTCAATATATTTTTGCCCTGTTTGTTTATAGTTTTTACCTCTTAGATCCCAGCTCTCAATATCCAAACATATAGGTGCATTGTTGCTTTTAACTCGGTTAATTTCTCTATCTAATTTCTTATAATTAATAACTCCTCTGTCTAATAAACTGTCTTCGTAAATAACGTTGATTTTCCTAAGCCCATAATTACTTAAATCAGGTTTTTTATACATCATTCCGTCATAAATAACGAAATTCTTGCCAATTATATCATTACTGTAGTCGTTCAGCTCAGAAGATTCTTTGGTATGTGGATTTGTCCAAAATCCAAAACATAAAGTTGTTAACAAAAGACATACAAAAAAAATTATATTCTTAAATACTCTCCTCTTCATAATTATAATATTTAGTTTTTATTTTTTAAATACTCTCGGCTATTATTAAACGATCTATAAAACAATTGCTCTCTTATTTGATTTTCCTGCTTATCAAATATACTATTATAGGGATACCATAAATCATATTTATGTGTATTCGCAACCAAGTCAGAAGTATCCTGAAAATAATAAAGATATTTAGGTATAAAAGAGATTAAGAAAACTCCAACAATAACTAACGATCTTATTTGCTTATATTTTTTTAGTTCATAAATTAGAAAAACATAATTTGTAAAAAAAACTGCTAAAAATGGCGTGAAATAATTTATAAGGCGAGCAAAGCCTGTTAAATAGCATACAACTCCTGCAATTGTAAAATATGCAACGACTAATTCTTCAAACACAGGTGACCTATATTTAATGTAATTAAAATATAAATAAAGAGGGCCAAAGAAGTATATGAGAGAATAATATGTAAATCCGGTAAATGTTGGAGTAAATAACTGATAGCTTGCAAACCTTTGTTGAAGTTCTGACCCAGGCACAATACTTGGAACTACTCCCAATAAAAACACAGTACCCACAACAACAAATGCGATGCGTATTAAAGTTACTCGATTTAAAACTTGACTGCTAAAAAAAGGTAGAAAAAGTAAAAATATAGCAGAAGTATGAAACATTGCCGAACATATTACAATTATGTAATATTTCAACCATTTCTTTTTCGATAAATAAGGGTATGCAACTAAAAAAAGACTAATAGCAATTGATTCTCTAAGTATTTCCATATTAAAATAGAAATAGAAGAACATCCAATAAACCAAAATTGCAGTAAATCTAAATTGGGTATTATTTTTAAAAAATTTAAAAATAACGAAATTTATCCAAAATGCGTGTACAAATTGAAAAAGTGCAAAATCGTTAATAATAGTTTTACAAACAGAATTAAGTATTATCCAAAAGGGCTCATATCTAATAGAAAAAAAATGATCTCTACTCAAATCATTTAAGGTTGGAATCTGACCAGTAAAGGAATTATAATATTCTAATGAATCGCCTCCAACTTTATATCTTAGACCCGCAACACAAACGAAAAAAATGAAAATAGTCCAATACCATAGATCACGACCTGCTTTGAGCTTTTTAAGATCATAAGTTACAACTAAAGTAAGAATGACTATTGATAAAAAAAGATATATCATTATAATATTTTAGCTAAATTAATTGTGCACTATTTCTGAAACATTTCCAAAAATTCCAACCGTAAAAGACAAACAAACAAAATAAAATTAACAATCTATAATGCAGCCCAACAGAGTAAAAAAGAAAAAAACAACAAATAAAGTAAGCGGGTAGAGCATAAAAAACAAATTGTACAACGTTAAAAGGAATATAAAATAGTTTATTGGATATAATCCAACTCATAATTAATAAACATGTGTTGGTTAAAATCATAGATAAAACAACACCTTGAATACCTAAATAACGTGTAAGCATAAGCAGAGAGACAATATTAACAATTACAGATACAAAAAAACTATAAGTGATAAATTTGGTTTTCTCTTTAACTTTAGGACCTATATCAACTACTTCCTTAAAAATCAGCAGACAAAAAAACAAAGATAAGCCCCCAATATATTTCGAAGATTCAGCATAAATCGGCGTTGAGAAATACTTAACAAGTTCAGTTGAAAAAATAGTTAATCCACACACAATAAGAAATACTGGACAAGCTATTAAAGGCAATATATTTTTAAATATATCTTTGGAATTTTCCTTTTTTACATTGCTAAATAAAAATGGTGGCCACGCCATTATAAATGCTGTATAAACTATCTGAACTGAAGAAGCAAATTTCAAAGAAAGTGAATAAATTCCGATAGCTGACAAAGAAAGAAGTGAAATTAAGAAAAATCGATTAGCATAGGTTACGGTGAAACTCCCTATTCTTGCAGGAACCATTGGCAACGAAAATTTCAAGGAACGTTTTACGAGACGAAGTGATAAAGCTTTTGTCAAATAATTTCTTAAAAAAAATATTGCTGCAATAAAAGTTAGGACAACACTTGCAAATTGACTTGATGATATTGCGATTACACTATTATCAATAAATTTCAAAAACGTAAATGTGAATAACAGCAATGATACTACACGAAAAAGTACATAAAAAAAGAAAAGCTTTGTTTTATTCTCAAATCGTAGCATTACAAAAAGTAACACACTAAAGTTAGAAAATGGAATCTTAGCTACAGACCAATTAAATGCTTCAATATATTTATAATCATTAAATAATAACAAACAAAGTTGCTTAGAGAATAGCATCAAAATGATTGTCACCAAAACTGACGTTATACCTACAAAGACAAACGTCGAAGAAATAAATACTTTTCTCAAACGCCCTTTAAAATCCAAATAGTATCTCTGAAAAGAAGATTCAATCTGAAGCAGCGCAAGGATCGTACCGCCTTCCGCTAAAACCTGCAATAAATCAACTGCGCCTAGTTCATCCTGCAAAAGATACTTTGAATATATGGGTATAAAGAGAAACAACAACAATTTCTCGATTGTCGTAGCAAGTCCAAATGAAACGAAATTTTTTAGAAGATCCTTCATACTAGTACATCATTTGAATCTTTTCAACCATTCTGTTACATCATAATATCTCATAATCTCAGTATCTACAGGCACAAAAGGTGTTTGAATAAAAGACTTCAAATTATCGAGACTATCTCTCCCTATTATAAATATATTTTGCTCTTTATAAAACGGTTGCTCAACGATTGTATGATCATTGGTTATCAATTTTTTACTAAAAAAAAGCGACTCCATCGCTCTAAGCGTTAAACCACTTTGCCTTTCCTGTAATAAATCTAAAATAACATTTGATTCAGCAATATGACCTAAATAATCGTTGTAACCTATAGGTTTATTTCCCGAATGATCACCAAATAAAGTTCTGTTACCAACAATATATATCAAACTACTAATACCCATTTTTTTGAATAAAGCCTCTAAATCTTCCAATTGGCTTTTTCGTCCTTTATCCATTCCCACAAACAGAACATCATATTTTAGAACTTTATCGGGCAAAACAATGTTATCAAAATACAATGTTGTATTGAAATCCATATTAAATGCCTTACAATCCACAGGATCAAAAGAATAAGGCTTAAAATCACTAGGCAAATTGGTTGGCAAACCTTTAGAATAAATTTTTGTCGGATTCCAATACCAAAAAAATACGGACACGCCAAATTTTCTTATACTTGACCATATATCAATTTCGTCATTGGCAAAGAGAACGACATGCTTTATATCATTATTTTTCAGCTCTTTATACCAATCTCCATACCAATAAGAACGGTTTAATTGCAAATAGCCAAATAATTTTCTGAAAATCCTAGAAATTAATCCAACATCCTTATAAACCATATAGGTTTTAATACCTTTCGCATTAAAAAAAGGTAAAAAGTACTTTACGGAATTATATATTACTATGGTTTTATCCTTATCCATTTCTATAAATGCTTATATTATAGTTACAATATTTTAGACAAGTAATTACCATAGCCACTCTTCTGCAATGGTTCAGCGATCTTCCTTAATTGCTGAGCATCGATATACCCCATGCGGTAAGCAACCTCCTCAATAGCTCCAATCTTCATCCCTTGTCGCTCTTCAATAACTTGAACAAATTGCCCCGCCTGCATCAAAGATTGTATTGTACCGGTATCTAACCAAGCTGTTCCTCGATCAAAAACCCCAACTTTCAACTTACCACGTTTCAAATATTCTTTGTTCACGTCCGTAATTTCAAGCTCTCCTCTTGGGGATGGTTCAATATTTTTCGCAATCTCGACTACATCGTTGTCATAAAAATATATACCGGGTACAGCATAACTCGATTTAGGTTCTTTCGGTTTCTCCTCAATAGAAACTACATTCTTATCCTGATCAAATTCTACTACACCATATCGCTCCGGGTCATGCACCGGATAAGCAAATACGACACCCCCTTCAGGGTCAGCGCACGATTGAAGCAACTTGGACATACCAGAACCATAAAATATATTATCTCCTAAGATTAACGCAACTTTATCTTGTCCAATAAATTCTTCTCCCAAAATAAAAGCCTGTGCTAAACCATCTGGACTTGGTTGCTCCTTGTATGAAAACTTACAACCAATTTGAGACCCATTACCAAGTAATTTTTGAAAATTTGGTAAATCTTGCGGGGTAGAAATAATAAGGATTTCATTTATTCCTGCAAGCATAAGGGTAGATAATGGATAATAAATCATTGGTTTATCATACACCGGCATCAATTGCTTCGAAACAGCCAATGTCAATGGGTGTAGTCTTGTACCTGATCCCCCTGCTAGAATTATTCCTTTCATGTTTCTTTATGCTTGTTGTAATTTATATTTTCGCTAACATATTGGATAGACTCTGCTTCCATTCTGGAACAGTGACTCCAAAAGTTTGTTTAATTTTTGTTTTATCCAATAATGAATAACTAGGGCGCTTTGCAGCAGTAGGATACTCCGCCGTAGTTATTGGTCTAATATGACAGGCCAAATTTTTTAACTCCTTGATAGCAACTGCAAAATCATACCAAGAAATTTCTCCTTCGTTAGAAAAATGGTATATCCCTTTAGCCCATTTTTCACTGTGTGCAATCTTCAAAATAACCTGTGCTAAATCATGCGCATAAGTGGGCGATCCTATCTGATCTCCAATGACCGAAATTTCCTCTCGATCGGTCATTAAGCGGATCATTGTCTTTACAAAATTAGCGCCATAGCTAGAGTAAACCCAAGCGGTACGAATGATAATAGCATCAGCGTCAGAAGTAATTATAGCTTCCTCGCCTTTTTGTTTACTTAGACCATATACATTAATTGGATTTGTTGGCTCATCTTCTTTTAAAGCGGTGCTACTCGTCCCTTGAAATACATAATCTGTAGAGATATGAATAAGCTTTCTATTATTTTGCTTGGCCCATTGAGCCATTGTTGCCACAGCTCGATGGTTAATAACATCCACCAATTCAGCTTCCGACTCGGCTTTATCGACAGCAGTATACGCTCCGCCGCTAATAATTAAATCTGGATCAATAGTTTCAATAACACTCAAAACTTGCGTCAAATTATCTAAAGCCATCTCTTCGCGATCTACGAAGATAAAAGTACCATCTGTATAGTTGATGCTGAGCTCTTTAATTTCCGATCCTAATTGACCAGATGCACCTGTAACAAGTATTTTCATATTTTATATTTTAGCACCAAATATTTCATTGAAACTTGGCGCTTCTTTATCTTTATCTGAAAGGATCAATTCTTTCTCAGGAAGCTGCCAATCAACGCCAACAGTAGAATCTAAAGGGTGAATACCACACTCAGAATCCTTGTTGTAAAAGTTATCGCATTTATAAAAAAACGTAGCAGTATCACTCAAGACAACAAATCCATGTAAAAAACCGCGAGGAATAAAAAGCTGAAGATTATTTTCTTCCGAAAGCTCTACGGTAATATATTCACCGAATGTAGGTGAATTGGGACGGACGTCAACCGCGACGTCCAATACTTTACCGTTAAGTACGCGAACCAATTTTGCTTGTGCATGTTCTCCACTTTGCGCGTGAAGTCCTCTCAAAACACCTTTTGAAGAAAAAGACTGATTGTCTTGCACAAATGTGGTATTTGCACCAGTAAGCGAACGAAAGGTTTTATCATTAAAGCTCTCGAAAAAGTACCCTCGGCTATCTCCATATTTTACCGGCTCCAAAATAAAACAGCCTTTCAATTTTGTTTCTGTAGCTTTCATATTAGCCTTGGTATTGTTGTTGGTAATAATTTTGATATTCACCAGAAGTAACCTGATCCAACCATTCCTGATTATTTAGGTACCAGTCAATGGTCTTGGAAAGTCCCTCCTCAAACGTTACAGATGGTTGGTAACCCAACTCTCGATTGATCTTCGATGCATCAATAGCGTAGCGCAAATCATGACCCGGACGATCTTTAACAAAAGTAATCAGTTGCGCAGCAGTACCCTGTGCTCTTCCAAGCTTTTCATCCACTTGCTTACAAAGTTCTTCCACAAGATCAATATTCTTCCATTCATTAAAGCCACCAACATTATAAGACTCTCCATTATTGCCATTATGAAATACCAAATCGATCGCTCGCGCATGGTCAATCACAAATAACCAATCTCGGGTAAATTTTCCATCACCATAGATCGGCAACGGTTTATTATTTAGGATATTGTGAATACATAGTGGGATCAACTTTTCCGGAAAATGGTTTGGTCCATAATTATTTGAACAGTTCGTTAAAACGACGGGTAACCCATAGGTATCATGGTAGGCACGGACAAAATGATCTGAAGAAGCCTTTGAAGCAGAATATGGTGAATGTGGATCATAAGACGTTTCTTCAGTGAATAACCCGGTTTCGCCCAATGTACCATAAACCTCGTCTGTAGAGACATGATGAAAACGTTTCCCCTCGAAATTACCCCCCCAAATTACATTGACCGCGTTTAATAAATTGACGGTGCCAATAACATTAGTCATTACAAATGCCAATGGATCCGTAATTGATCGATCTACATGTGATTCAGCTGCCAAATGAATAACTCCATCAGGTTTATATTCCTCAAACGTAGCTAAAACTTTCTCTGCGTCCGTAATATCCACTTTTACAAAAGTATAATTCGGTAAATGCTCGATATCCCTTAAATTAGCCAAATTGCCTGCATATGTTAATGCGTCGAGATTAACAATATGATAGTCAGGATATTTAAGTACAAATTCCCTGACAACATGTGAGCCTATAAAACCAGCTCCGCCTGTAATAATTATTGTTTTTTTCATATGCACAAGCTTACAGACGAGAATCAGCCAATTCTGAAACTACCCCTTTTACGTCGTAAATAATTGAGTTTTCCTTTTTTAAATTTTCAAAATCAATATTTAAAAATTCATTGTGAGCTACCCCTAAAACAATGGCATCGAATTTAGCCATTGGTAATTCAGTTGTACTTTCGATACCATATTCATGATGTACTTCAGCAGGATTTGCCCAATGATCATATGTAGTTATTTTAATTCCATAATCTTCTAGAGCACGGATCACATCTACAATCTTGGTATTGCGAACATCTGGACAATTCTCTTTAAATGTTACGCCTAACATTAATACTTCGGCACCATTTACATTAATTCCCTTTTTGATCATTGTTTTAACAACCTGAGAAGCTACATATTCGCCCATAGAATCATTTAAACGACGTCCAGCCAAAATAATTTCCGGGTGGTAGCCATGCTCCTGTGCCTTTTGTGCCAAATAATAAGGATCTACACCAATACAGTGGCCACCAACCAATCCTGGTTTAAATGGTAAAAAGTTCCATTTGGTACCTGCTGCTTCCAATACTGCGTGAGTATCAATATTCAAAATATTAAAGATTTTTGCCAATTCATTCACAAAAGCGATATTAATGTCACGCTGTGAATTCTCAATCACCTTAGCTGCTTCGGCAACTTTGATACATGGTGCTAAGTGTGTACCTGCGGTAATCACTTCCTTATAAACAGCGTCCACTTCAGCCCCGATCTCAGGTGTTGAACCAGATGTAACTTTTAATATTTTCTCAACGGTATGTTGTTTATCCCCCGGATTGATACGCTCTGGGGAATAACCTGCAAAGAAATCTTGATTGAATTTTAAGCCTGAAATCTTTTCTAAAACTGGAATACACTCTTCTTCTGTAACACCAGGGTAAACAGTAGATTCGTATACGACAATATCACCTTTCTTCAATACTTTACCTACCGTTTCCGACGCTTTATATAACGGTGTCAAATCTGGACGGTTATTTTTATCAACCGGTGTAGGTACTGTAACTACATAAAAATTTGCTGACTCAATATCATTTAGCTGATTGGAACAATACAATCCTTTGCTATCAGTTAAAAATGGGTTATCATTTGATAAAACAGCCTGAAGAACTTCATCTTCCACCTCCAACGTTAAATCTTTTCCAGCACGTAGTTCGTCTATGCGTTTTTGATTAATATCAAAGCCGACTACAGGAAACTTCGTAGCAAATAACCTGGCCAAGGGAAGACCAACATATCCTAATCCAATTACAGCTATTTTTTTCATTTATTTACGAGTTTATGATGATTAAATTATTATTTTAAATTATCCCAATACCATTTTACAGCTTCCTTCAGTCCTTCACGGATAACATGTGTCGGCTCATAGCCCAACAACTGGCGTGCTTTGTCAATGGAAGCCAGGGAATGCGGAATGTCACCTTGTCTATTGGGGCCATGAATGATCTCCACCTTCGCAATTTCAGCATCATATTCTGTCAGAAACTCTTTGAGGTAACCAACCAATTGATTCAATGTCGTACGGTCACCAACAGCTGTATTATACACCGTGTTAACGGCATCTGGATTATCTGTAGTCATCGCACGCTCGTTCATCTGAATTACATTATCTACATAAGTAAAATCACGAGAATAATCACCTGCACCGTTTATCACAGGACTCTCGTGGTTCATAAATTTCTTAACAAACAATGGGATAACTGCTGCATAAGCACCATTAGGATCCTGACGACGGCCAAACACATTAAAATAACGAAGGCCAATAGTCTCTAAACCATAAGTCTTTGAAAAAATATCTGCATATAATTCATTGACGTATTTTGTAATTGCATAGGGAGATAGTGGCTTCCCAATCACATCTTCCACTTTCGGAAGACTTGCAGAATCGCCATAAGTAGATGATGAGGCTGCATAGATAAAACGTTTCACTCCAGCGTCACGAGCAGCAACTAACATATTTAAAAATCCGGTTACATTTACTTCATTGGAAGTTTGTGGATCTTTGATCGAACGTGGCACTGAACCTAACGCAGCCTGGTGGAGCACATAGTCTACACCTTCTACTGCTTTCTGACAATCGGCATTATTACGGATATCGCCTTCAATTAAAGCAAAATTCGGATTGCCTTCGTGTTGTGCTATATTGTGACGGTGACCTGTAGCAAAATTGTCTAATACCACAACTTGATGGTTTTTACCTAAAAAATGCTCTACGAGATTTGAACCTATAAAGCCGGCCCCGCCGGTGATTAATATTTTACTCATCTTTTGAAGTAATTATATGGTAGAATGATTTGTATATAAAATAATATAACGTTGTTCTTCAATAGTCTTCTTAAAAGAAAGATTGACTTGCTTTCCCAATTTTTTTTCAACCTTGCCCGCTAACCGCAATAAGTATGCCTGATTTATATTTTCACCCAAAACTAGTACGTCGATTTTTCCTGAATCTACGCCTTCGGCATAATCTCCAACCAAACTAACTTCTTGAATATCTCCTGCTTGCTGTAGTATATTATCTACAATTTCATCAATTCCCAAATAGGTATGAATTAATTTTTGAAGAGGTGCAAATAAAGAATGCTTTGTGTTGGCTCGGTATAGGATTTTATTTTTTTCTGTACTTTTTTCTAAATACCCTGCTTCTGACAGTTGGTTCAGTTCTTTTCGTATGGCATTGGTAGATTCTTGAAACTCATCTGCAAGGCCTCTTAAATGTGATTGATTACTAGCCGATACAAAAAATTTGATCAGTAGCTTTAGCCGCGTCTTGGATGTAATTAAAGAGTCTAGCATGGTATAGTTCAGATTGAGTAACAAAAGTACTCAATCTGATTTTATTTATCAAATTAAATTATTGTTAAACAATAGTCAATTGTTTACTCCCCAATCGCATAATAGTCAAAGCCCA
The DNA here is from genome assembly GCF_001899705.1 of Sphingobacterium sp. 40-24. NCBI lineage: Bacteria > Pseudomonadati > Bacteroidota > Sphingobacteriia > Sphingobacteriales > Sphingobacteriaceae > Sphingobacterium > Sphingobacterium sp. 40-24. Next base: position 73,682 of record NZ_MKWH01000009.1, read on the forward strand.
TTTTTTTCAGACTAGCGCTATCCAATAACTTCCGCCCATCAAATACAAAGGAAGGCTTCTTCATTTCTTTCTTAATCAGCGCCCAATCATATCCCTTAAACTCATCCCATTCTGTTAATATCGTAGCAGCATGCGCCTCCTTTAAAGCTTCATAAGGATCATGAACGACCGTTACCAAACGGCGATTCTCCTCCGCTGAACGTGTTTTTAAATAATCCAGATCTTTATAAATTTGTTCTGCCGTCACTTTTGGATCGTAAACCACCAGATGTGCCTCCTCATCCAATAGATGATCGGCCACGTAAATGGCAGCAGATTCCCGTGTATCGTTCGTGTCTTTTTTAAAAGCCCAGCCTAAAAAGGCAATTTTCTTCCCGTTTACCGTATTATACATGGTCTGGATAATCCGTTCTGCAAATCGCGATTTTTGATGGTCGTTTAAAATTATTACCTGCTCCCAGTAATCAGCTACAGCAGTCAGGTTGTAACTACGTGCGATATAAACAAGATTGAGAATATCTTTCTGGAAACAAGAACCTCCAAAACCTACCGATGCCTTCAGAAATTTGGGTCCAATGCGGCTATCATGGCCAATGGCTCGAGATACTTCATCCACATTCGCACCCGTCACTTCACACAACTCCGAAATCGCATTGATAGACGAAACACGTTGGGCCAAAAAAGCATTTGCAACCAATTTAGATAGTTCAGATGACCATAAATTGGTTGTAAGTATACGTTCTTGTGGAACCCAGGCAGCATAAATCTGCACCAGCGACTGAATAGCGTCTTCATCTTCACCACCGATAAGCACTCTGTCTGGATGGTGTAAATCCGCAACGGCTGTTCCTTCAGCCAAAAACTCCGGATTGGAAAGTATTGAGAAATTGACACCATTCCCTGTATCATCCAAGATACTTTTTAATGCTGCAGCCGTGCGGACCGGCAAGGTCGATTTCTCGACAACTATTTTATCACCCTGCGCAACCCGGGCAATCTGACGCGCGCACAATTCGATATATTTTAAATCTGCAGCCTGCCCCTTCCCTTTACCATAGGTTTTTGTCGGGGTATTGACGGATATAAAAATCATATCCGCTTCATCGATAGCCCCTTCAACATCTGTCGAAAAAAACAGATTGCGCCCACGAGCTTCCCCTACCACCGTATCAAGCCCAGGTTCATAAATTGGAAGCTGACTAAGATCTTTGTTATTCCAGGAGTCAATACGTTGTTGATTGAGATCAACTACAGTAACTTGGATACCGGGATTTTTCTGTGCAATAACAGACATCGTCGGCCCCCCAACATATCCAGCTCCAATACAAGCAATCTTCTTTATTTCTTTCATTTTTATATATGCCTAATTTCTATAAGTCAATTCTCTTTTAATCAATAAGCCATTATTCTGCTAAAGATAGGAATATGCCCCGAATTTGCGATCAAAAGAAAGTGACTACAATTAGCTTGACGTAAATCCACGTGGAACATCTCCATGAATAAGAATAAAGAAACCCCGGCAAGCAGGGTTCCTTCAAGTTAAATAGGTATGTAATATGGAATAAAAACACGTAAATTACTTATTGATAAAATCACCCGGCTTCTCGGAATGATTATGATATACCCCCATCATGGGAAGGACGGTACTGAATGCTTTCTTATCCCCATTTTGATAGTTAACTACAGCCTTTATTCTGACTTTATAATTAGTCAGATCAACTTCTTTCGCCTTGTCTGATCCAATCCGAAATCGCACGGATACTTCCACAGAAGTATTTTCATTGTTTTTAAATGGCAGAACCAGTATCTGCTGCAGCTTTATTTCCACTTTGGAATCTGACGATCGGACGTCTTTCACAACAACATTACTGACATCGTCCCGAAATCGCTCGCCCCGAAATACCAGCGCCCCATGGGTTGCTCGCAAACTGCCGCTATATTGTCCAGGGTGCTCCTGATAACGGTAGTAAACATTCATCGATACATCAGTAGGTTTTATCTTCCTAGAAGAAAAAAACCGAAATAAAGCATACACTAGTGCACTAAACAGAAATATATATAAATACATCATAATCAACTCATCATTCCATCTGAATGTCAATATCCTTGCGTTCGTAGATATTCCTCTAAATGCGTGTAACAAAAGTAAAAAGTAATTATAGACGATAACAGAGACCCTAGGGTCTTATTTACAATTAGGAAAATAAAAGCTTATTAGGTTTACTGAAAATAATGCATTTTTGTTTGCCTTATGAAGCCAAATATTATTGTAACCATCTTAATGTTGCTCTGCATAGCAATCATCCGTTTCGGAAGAGACGCGACGATGGCCAATAATCAGGTTGCAGCAAAGACGTGTGTCGCCAATAATTCCCCTCTACTCATTGCAAAGGAATATACTGAGTATACTAATCCGATGTATTACTATCATCATTCCGGCCTATTTCTTCCCCTCAGCCAAATTAAAAGGGATGTTGATCAAGAAAAAGGCATTTTCTGGCTCAAAAAGGAAATAAATCTAACAGACAGCTTAACAACAGGCAATTATGTCTTATCCTTCGACAATTTAACGTATGTCAATCTCACTCTAATCGACGCAAAAGGTGAAATCGTATATAAAAAGAAAGCAGGCTTGTTCCGTAAACGCAAGGAACTGGATCCGCGAGATGGCCGTGATCATTTTGTTTTAAATCTGGAGGCGGGAAATCCTTACACAATTTTGCCCCGGGTAAAACACAGCAAAGGCTACACGCCGCTGTATAATTTTCATTTACAGACAGAACTGGATTATATTAAAAAGAAACAGCGTAGCCGAACTGTCCATGCATTTATGGAAGGTGCTATTATTGTACTCCTGCTGTATATGGCATTGGCATGGATGGTATCACGCTACCGACCTTATATCTGGATTTTTCTGTTCTTGCTATCTATTGGAATGTATAGCGTTGCGCTCCAAAACTTCTTTGTCGATTTTATCTTTTATGACAGTCCCCAACTGGGTTGGAGCATGGTATCGCTCTTCAGTAGATTTGCCGCCATTAGTTTCTATCTGCTGACCATAGATTTTCTTCAACTAAGGAGGCTGCACACCCGTTATTATAAAGTAGCCTGTTATATTATTGCCACCATCGGTCTCACGGCAGTAGTTACATTTGTCAATAATTTTTATTTTGTCAATTATAAACAAAGCAACTGGGTAAATATTACGCTCGGCATTATTCATATGCTCTATTTTTCCAACCTTTTTATTTCGCTCTGGAAAAAGATAGACCTCATGCAGCGCTTCTTAGCGTATGGAAGTGTGTTTTTTGTAACCGGTATTACGGCTATGGTATACTGCGCACTGACTTTACAAGAACAGGCCATACAATATGTATCTATGCTGACCCAGTTTTTTGCTTTGTGCATTACCATGTTGCTATTGATCGGTATACGCTTAAAATTGCGTAAAAATGAACTGGACTATCATCAGTCGACCGAGTCAATTGTGCTGGAAAGGACAAACGAACTAAAGAAAGCAAATAACGCCCTTTATGAACAGCAGATCCAGCTGCTTCAAAAGAATCGCTATATTGAGACATTGATCGATGAAGTTAATCATCGGGTAAAAAACAATCTTCAACTTTTATATAGCCTCGGCAGCCTATACAAAACAGGAGAAAACCATGGTGCTCAATATAATCAGGCCATCCAATCGATGCAAGACCGCATTCACGCCATGATGCTGGTCAATCAGCTCCTGGTATATAATCAAAACAGCCAGCTGAAATTAAAAACGTTGGTTATTGAAACGGTCAATTATCTCAGACAGATGCATGATCCGGAAAAAAAGGTCTGGATTAACGTCGACATTGAACAAGACTGGTTGATATCCACAAACACGTCGATCCCTTTAGCATTGATCATCACAGAGCTATTGACAAATAGTTATAAATATGCTTTTCCAAAAGGAATTATAAACACTCCAGTCATTAACCTGCGTATCATTAAGAAAATGTTTGTGACAACTATGCACTTTGAAGATAACGGCGTGGGGGCATCCGAAGCAGTTTTATCAACTTCTTTCGGAATCGGCCTCGTGAAAGATCTCACCAGGCAGATCAAAGGGACCGTGACCATCCAGCAAGAGCGAGGATTTCAGTATATATTTGAATTTAACAACATGATATGAGCCTAAAAGTATTAATTGTAGAAGACGAAATGATTATTGCCCGATTTATTGAATATCAGCTTAATTCCCTCTATACAGACTTGGCGTTACATATTGCGCTCACCGTTGACGAGGCAGATCAATACATGGCGCAAAATTCGCCCGATCTGGTACTCTGTGATATTCAGCTCAATGATCGATTAGATGGCATTGAGTTAATGGAAAAATATGCCGCAACCAAGCTTTTTAGCCTTATTTTTATTACTTCGTATCAGTCAAAAAGCAGCATTGACCGGGCTGCAGCATTAAATCCTGAAAATTACATTATCAAACCCCTTGGAGAAAACCGCCTCTATGCAGGTACGCACATGGTTATCCAGCGCCTGCAACAACAAAGAGATAAAAACCAAACGGTGGAAAAACTAAAAACATTGACGCCTGCGGAATTGAATATCCTTAAGTTGATTGCACTCCGGCATACGACAAAATATATTGCGGATAGCCTGTTCCTGAGTCCCCATACCATCAAAAATACGAGGCACCGCATCTGTAGGAAGCTTGATCTCCAGGAAGAAAACAATGCGCTCTTGTCCTGGGCTATTGAACATCAGCATTTGCTGAAATTCTAAGTCAAAAAAATAAGGGTTTGTCCATTACAAACCCTTTCCCATAAAATAAGAATTAATGCAAATTATGTCGGCTGATTCGAGTGTTCGTTCGATTGATAAAGCTCCCCTATCTTCAATACTGTACTAAACGCTTTCGGCTTTCGGTTGGCATAATTCAACACACCGGCAATGCGTATCCCTTTGCCTTCCAATGTTGCTATTTCACCTTTCTTTCGCTGTAATTTAAATCGCACCGATACATCTGAATCGCCTTTTTTGCTTTCGAATGGCACAACCACAATCTGTTCTAAATTGACAACCAAAGCAGGGTGGTCGGGCTTGACCTGTTTGATCACCATATTTTTAAGCTCTTCATCTTTAGATTTTGTCCGAAATACAAAAACACCACTTTTTGTTCGATAGTCGCCACTGTATTGCCCCGGCCTATCCTGAAACAGGTAGTTGACCTGCATCGAAACAGCTTGGTTAAATTGCTTTTCCCGTTGCTTTGATTGCAGCATAAAATACATAATAAATAAAACGATAACTGAAACTGCTAAAATAAGTACCATAATAAAATAGATAATAGGACTAGGTGTTATACAATCTTATGATTGCATTTAACTATATCTCAAAATTAGGGTAATAGGCAATTGATGACTAAAATTGACAGGGGACAAATTGGGGACAATCACATATTTAGCTAAAATCAACCGTATAATGTATTTTTATATAGATTTTAATGAACAGTTACTCAAGGACTATACGAATTCGAGGTTTACTTTCCCTTCTGAAAGAGAAAATCAGCTACACGCTCCATAAAACCGTGTAGCTGATTAGCGCGATCTAAGCATACAAGGAAATAGTTTAACTTGTAGCTAGATTGAAATTAGTCGATCAGTTTGGACTGATGACGTTCCAATGTATTATATATTTTCTTGACATCCTGGGATTTATCTTTTTGTAACACCAATATCGCATCTTTTGTATGCACAAGAATACTATCGCGCATCCCCACAAATGCTGTATAGATATCCGTACCGATAACCATATTGCCATTCTCATCAACCGGATGACCCGTCTGTTTTAAATAATCGTACATGGATTCAAAGGAGCCAAGATCAGACCATTGGAAACTCGTCGCAACAACGCGAATTTTCTTGGAGCGTTCCATCACAGCATAATCAATGGAGATTGATGGAATCTCCTTAGATAGGGCCAAATCCAGCTCACCATCCTTGCGATGCTGCCATGCGTTGAATGCTGTTGCATACACTTTAGGCTCAAAAGTCTGTAACTCGGCCAAAAACGTATCCGCTCTAAAACAGAACATCCCAGAATTCCATAAGAAATTGCCGCGTTCAATAAAATCTTCTGCGGTATCTTGATTAGGCTTCTCGCGGAAGGACAAAACTTTATCATCCTTATATTCGATATAGCCGTACCCCGTTTCAGGACGTGTCGGCTGAATACCAAACGTAACAATATAACCTTTATTAGCCTTTTCTATTCCAGCTTTGATTGCTTCAGCATACGCCTCCTCACCCACAATCACATGATCGGAAGGTGTGACAATTAAAATATCATCGGGCTGGGCCGCAAAGGCAGCGAAAGCAATCGCTGCGGCAGTATTACGGGGTGTAGCCTCTACAATGTCAATATAGTCTATCTTATTGTTTTCCATGACTTCACGGCTCAAACTATGGTTATCACAGTTGCCCACAACAATCACTTGCCCACAAAGGGATTGATTACGCTTAACGGTCATTTCAAACAATGAGCCATCCTTAAATAAATCAAGGTATTGTTTGGGATAACTTTTGCGTGAAAGAGGCCACAAACGGCTACCTACTCCACCTGTTAAAACAACATGAATTATTTTGCTCATAATCTTTATTTTTGCTCTTCCTCTTTTGCAGCGACAACACGACGCAGACCCGCGCTCGAAAAACGATGTGTTCGCTTATTATAATAGATTTCAATATTCTCTTCTACGCAGTACATACGGCCCGAAAAATCTTTATCCCGATACTCCTCGCCAATAATACGGATATGAATAGGAAGTGCTTTGATCATATCAATCAAATCTTGCTCCGTCTCATAAGGGATAATTTCATCGACATAACGACAACCTTCCAATTGTACATATCGTTCGACAATTGTTTGCGTCGGTTTAGCTTTCTCAGGAAATACTTCTGAGGGATCAGTATTTAATCCAACAATCAGGTAATCACAATTTCTCTTCGCTTCTTCAAGCATCATAATATGGCCAGCGTGTAATAAATCGAACACGCCGAAGGTAATTCCAATTTTCATCTTATAATCTTTTCTCTAGTGGTTGATTAGATCGTTTAGCTTCGTACTATCTATAATGATTAGACTATTTCTAGAGCTGTTCCATCTTGCGAATTGGCATCTGCAACAATTCTTCGCAAGCCCGAGCTTGAGAAGCGGTGATCTCTGCTATTGAAATAGAGTTCAATACCTTTTTCCTCACAATAGGTTCTTCCAGTAAAGCTTTTCTCGCGGTATTCATCGCCAACAATTCGCACATCAATATTGAATGAGCGTAAGATATCTTCTAGGTCTTGCTCAGTCGCATAAGGAACAATCTGATCGACATATTTACAACCCTTGAGCTGTATATAACGTTCTACAACGGTCTGAACAGGTTTGTTTTTTTCAGGACGGTCAATAGTTGGATCTGTCTGTAGGCCACAGATCAAATAATCACATTGTCTTTTTGCATCTTCCAACATTTTAATATGCCCAGCATGCAGCAGGTCGAATGCACTGAAAGTAATACCAATTCGCATTCCTTTTTCTGGAATTTTTATCATAGTCGCATTGATTTTAATAGAATAGAAATTTTATTGTATTCATATACCAAAGATAAGATATATCTAATAACAATTGGAGGTAATATTTGGTTCGATAAAAATAGGATTACTATATAGTCAAACCTACATCGTGATGTCGAATAAATAATTGCGCACAAGCACGCGCATCCGAAAGAGCTTCATGATGATTCAATTCAATACCCAAAACTTCACAGCAGGCATTTAAACGAGCAGGTTTAAATCCTTTCCCTTGATAAATCTTAAATGTGCATTCCCATCTGTCCATTAATCCAAGGTGATCATAGGATAAATTATAGTAACTCATCGTTTTGCGAAGTACACCACGATCAAATAATTCATTATGGGCCACCATAATTCGATTATTAATAAGAGGATAAATTCGCGGAAACAACTCCTTGAATGTGGGAGCCTGCGCAGTATCCTTAGGCCGAATACCATGCACACGTGTCGTCTGCCACATATACTGGTTGTTGGGAGGTTGTATTAATGAATAGAATTCCTCAACAATAATTCCCTGCTCTACGACGACCAAACCTACCGCGCAGGCCGAATTTTGATTAGCCGTAGCTGTTTCAAAATCTATTGCTGTAAAACTTAATTCTGATTGCATCTAAACTTATCTTAATATTTTAGGCAAAATTAGTATTTTTTTTTGCACTTAAACCTTAGGCTTGCTCCGTAATCTCTTAATACCTTGAAGCTGCTAATTTAATAAATATAAACTTTTAAAGAATTTTTAGCAATTCAAATTCCATTAGCTTAACTGATATTTTTAATGAAAGAAATAATTTTATGGCATGCGTCGCCGCTCCCATATGGATTGTGTAATTCCCTCATCCTATTATATAATACACTGTTTTCTAATAGATTTTGTGTTTCCTCTACTATTTTTGCTTTATCGGTTCCGACTAATATAACTGTGCCGGCCTCAACCGCTTCAGGACGCTCCGTAGTATCACGCAAAACTAAGACTGGCTTGCCTAGACTTGGGGCTTCCTCCTGAACTCCTCCGGAATCAGTAATAATTAAATAAGAGCAATTCATCAACCAAACGAATGCAGGATAAGATAGTGGATCGATTAAATGTATGTTAGATATATTAGATAAAATTTGGTATACGGGCTTGGATACATTTGGATTTAAATGTACTGGGTAAATAATCTGAACTTCTGGATTTATCTTAGCAATATCTTTTAAAGCCTCACATATATTGATAAATCCTTGTCCATGATTCTCTCTACGATGCCCCGTTACGAGGATTAATTTCTTTGAATGATCCACAATAGTCTTCAGAAACGTAATTTCTTTATCATTAACATATTCGACTTCTTTAGTACTATAAAGTAAGGCATCAATCACTGTATTACCAGTAACGACGATAGTATCTTCTTTTATATTCTCTGATAATAAATTTGTACGTGATGCTTCAGTTGGAGCAAAGTGAAAATCAGCCATACGGCCAGTTAATTGGCGATTAAGTTCCTCTGGGAACGGAGAACGCTTGTCGTGGGTTCTTAATCCCGCCTCGACATGACATATTTTAGCTCCAGAATAGAAAGCGGCAATACTAGCGGCCATAGTAGTAGTTGTGTCGCCATGCACATACACGTAATCAGGTTTAAATTCTTCCATGACACTCTTTAAGCCCATTATGATTTCGGCAGTAAGTGTATAGAGATTTTGATCTTTTCTCATTAGGTTTAAATCAAAATCTGGGTGAATATCAAAAAAGGCTAATACTTGATCAAGCATCTCACGATGTTGGGCAGTAACACAAACCTTAGTCTGAAACAGGTTTTCCGCCGCAAACGCCTTTACCAATGGTGCCATCTTTATGGCCTCGGGCCTTGTTCCGAATATAATTAAATTTTTTTTCATAAAAATCTGCTAAACAAAGCCTACCTTAAAAAAATACAGGCTTATTTGAAAATTACATCTATACAACTCTATTATTTTACCGAAAACATTGCATCAAAGAATCTTCATATTGTTGCCAGGTATATTTACTACAAATAAAATCTTTCGCGCTCTTTTTTAAATAAATGTATTGGTCGTGATCCAAGAGAATGGCATTTACTGCACGAGCAAACTCCTGAGGATCATCTTTAACAAGAAAATGCTCACCGTCTTTCGCTCCAACGATAGGATTTGCCGCGTAACTCGTAACAACATTAATTGTCCCTAAAGCCATACTCTCTAGCAGTTTATTTTGGATTCCGCCACCATTTTGCATGGGCGCAACCACTGCCAAACTAGAATTCAAAATAACATATGGATCTTGTACATAACCTGTGATCAAAACATTCTTACGTCTTTTTTGTAAATCTAATATTGGTGTAGCAGGGTTTCTTCCAATAATAGTAAGCCGAATTTTAGGGTCCAAATAATCGAGGACATACTTATCTAACCATAAAATAGCATCAATATTAGGTTGATAATTCATTGTTCCTAAAAAAACAATATCGTATGAAAAACTTAAATTAATTTTATCGTAGTTGAATAACGAGCTATTTACACCGTTCGGGATCCACTTGGCATTATTTTGAAATCGGTTCAATTCCTCTGCTTCTTCTTTATTGACCAGCAGAACACACCTAGCATGCTCGGAAACATATCTCTCCATCGATGCCAAACGCCCAGCTTCGAGTTTATAAATCAATTTAAAAAATTGGGAATTTGTATTTTCTTTTGATTTCGAATAGCTTTTTGATAATAGATCTACCATATCAACAATTAGTTTATTTTTCGGAATCAAGTCTATATAACTACTCGTTCTGATCATACTGCAAACGACATAATCATATTTATCAATGCTACTTATCAACTTTTTGCGGGCCTTTTTACAGCTATACACAGCAGATTGAAAAGGACGGCGAGTAAAGATTGCGGCGATTAAGTTTACAGCTTTTTCAATTAAACCTATCGAAAAAAAACTACTGACAATTTTATTCTCTTCGAAATATGACATATCGTGATCTTCAGGTGTTAACTGTAAAATCATCATTTCAACCTCAAAGTGTTTCTGAAGAATACGAATTAAATTGAATGTCTTGATTCTGTATCCACTATCCGCAGGATACGGAAAACTAGGCAGTATTAATAATATTCTCATAGATTACTGAAATATTTTATTATTTTCTGTTTAACAACTTCTTTTGAGAAACGCTTTAGTTGCATCTCCCCTTGATAAATTCGACTATCCATTTGAGATGGATTAAGCAAAACACTTTGCATCTTAGTGGCTAAATCTTGTTCATCATAAGGATTGAAGTAAATCGCAGCGTCACCAGCAATTTCAGGGAGACATGATGAAGCGCTACTTAATAACGGTGTCTTATAAGTCATCGCTTCAATCAGTGGAATACCAAATCCTTCTTCTATTGAAGTAAAAACAAAAAGTGAAGCTTTCTTGTATAAATCCTCAACTTCTGCATCCGTTTGATAGCCTAAAAACTCAACACGATTCGAAATCCCCATGTCAGCACATATTTTTAAGTAAGAGCGTACGACTGAACTATCTCTTATACCTAATATCTTAAGTGAGTATTTTTCGCGTATTTCGTCAGGAAGCAAAGCAAAACCTCTCAATAATACTTTTGTATTTTTATAATCAGGTTCTCCTCCCAAATGAAAAATATAATTCTCTCGAGGAATATCACTATGTAAAGACTTTAATTCAATTGAATTAGGAATTACCGTAATTTTATCTTCCGAAATATTAAATCTATTAATTATCTTACTCTTTGAATATTCCGACACAGTAATTATATGATCAAATCGATGAATGATTCTAGGGACGATGAACCTCCGATAGGCTTTACCTATTTTTTGACGTACAGATTTCGAATCACCTAGGTTTTCCATAAAGATGAGGTCATGTACAACCAAAACATTAAGATTTCCCTCATCCACCATAAACAGTGGTGCCGTGTTATAAGGAAATATATACATCCCCTTATTTCGTTTTTGAAAAATTGGAACACTAATTTGTTCCCAAAGTATATAATTTCTTAGTCCGATCGAATTGTAGCCAAGATCTGTCTCACCACCTCGCACTATTGGATTCACATGAAATCCTTCATTGGACAAAACATGATCGATATAATTGATATATTTTCCCATCCCCCTAAATTCACCCTTGGAGAAATTTGCGTCATAATAAACTTTTGTAACCATATTCTACAACTGCTTTATTTTAGATATCTGTATCGCTATATCAAATTTATCCTGAACCAATTTCATAGAATTTTGGCCGAACACCAATCGTGCCTCTGTATCCTCGAATAGCGATTCTATAGCTTGAAAAAGAGAACAATCATCATTATAATTTATCAAAAATCCGTTGTAATTAGTCTTCACCATTTCACTTACACCTCCACTATCTGTTGCTATAATTGGTAAGCCAACAGACATGGCTTCTAAAATCGAAAGAGGAAAAGATTCAAATCGCGAGGGAAGAATAAAAACATCAAGTTGTTCTAAAAACCGATCCACTTCATGGATAAATCCTTTCAATACAATATTCTTTACATTTGAGCGAGCTAACATTTCTTTTAATATCCCCATATGTGGACCATCTCCAGCAATATGCAACTCAAGTTTATTGTTATTAAATTTTTCAATAAAAACTTTTATAAGCCATTCCAATCCTTTATTCGCTTCAACCCGCGATACAACTCCAAAAATTATCTTTTCCGTAGACATATTTCTAATGACGCGGGCTGGTTTCTTTTTGATAGAAATTCCGTTATAGATAATGTTTACTTTACTACGATTAAAAGAAAAGACCTCATGTCGAGATTTGTTATAAAGAAGAACAATATGACGACAGAATAAATAAGAAAAATTAAGAAGAAGAGGGCCTAAGATCCGTCTCATTCCTGAAAACGCATTATTTGAAGTATGCTTATAAGCTATTTTGTTTTTACATCTAATAAATGGAGCGAGATAAATCACGGCATTACCATTAAGAATAATCTTATCGATACGTTTTAACTTTATTTGTTCATTAATTATTCTAATCGTACCAAGTTTACCCTCGGCCTCCAAAAAATAACTCGTATTTTCAGGGAGTATATCGTAAAGCTGCTTGCATTTAACGATAGAATACAACTCTACGTCAGTTTGATGAAACGCAGTTGCCAAAGAAAGTACAAAGCGCTGCCCTCCACCAAAAAAAGACGTTAAATCAACTATTAATACTTTCTCCTTCAACATCTTTTTTTAAATAATTAACGATCTCATATAATACGAAATACAATCCTAGTAAATAAATGCTGAAACGGAACAGGAAATTCCCAGGATCATATGCAAACCAACGTGGATAAACGGAGAAAATAATAATGGGTACAATTTTCAGAATACTTTTTCCTCTATCTTTAAATGTATAGTTTATTCCTTTTGCTAAAATATAGCCCAAAGCCACAACACCTAGGTAACCAAACCATACATAAATATATAGCGAAACCAATCCCCCCCCTCCCAGATTAGTATAGTTTTTGCTAAAACTTGGTAACCTAGCTTCCTGCCACACAAATGAAGATGGAACAAACCAATTCAGTAGGAAACCAAGCATAGAATAGAATCTAGTCCAAAAATCTAAAATTCCATCCTGTATCAGCCCTAAAAAAGTCACAGAAGAATAGAAGACATCTGTTTGATTGACAATTAAAACTTCTCCTTCTTTTGCGAAATCCACACCTTTTACTAATGTGTCATAATCTATTCCTCCCGTCATCTTCAAGGCGCTAATGACCTCTGAAATAAGAACTCCAAGAATACACAAACCAATTATTTTCCATAGCTTAAAATAATTGTCAAAAAATAACAGGAAAGTTAATAACCCCATTTGAACCATTTGAATACGGTAGCCTCTAACAATACATTGTAAGCAATATGCAATTGCAATACCCATCAAAATTTTTCTGTGTCGGTTATTTACGGCAAAAAAGAATCCAACGATAAATAGTAAATAAAAATACTCCAAAATCCCCCCCTGACCTTCAAGATTTTCCATATAGGCTTCATAAGAATTCTCGCCGTCACCAACAACGCTCTGACCTTTCATCGTAATGACAATGAATATCAAAAGAATTGCCAGTCCCCAAAAAAAATATTTATTTGATCTTGTAGGCACTAAATCTATTAATTTAAACCGTTGAATGTTAATATTTGGCTTTAAGAATAAAAAGAATGAATTTAAAAATATTGAATGAATAATGAGCGCTTTATCAAAAAGAGCTGGCTCATAGTACTCAGTATAGACGACCATTCTATACCCTAAAAAATAGTAGGGAAACAAAAACAATAAATATGAAAGAAAGAATAACGCCATAATCATAGCAGGCTGTATATTCTTCAGACATATTATTAAAAAAAAGTTTGTGAGCGTTGCCAACACGAGGACGGTTGTCATAAAATCAGGATAATAAGTACCTAATACCATAAAAATAATATTTATAAGTACCCAACCTATACGTGACATCCTTCCTAACAATAGACTCATAAGCCTAAATAAATCGCTTTTTGAAATAATAAATTTTTTTTACTAGACAACGTGGAATACGATAAAACCAGTTGATCTTCCCCCCCTGAGTCATTAAATCCGACAGTATATCTTCAACGTGTTTTTGTTCGTGATCTCGTATATAAAATGGTCTCAGATTGACTAATAAATAATTATTGAAGAATTCCTTAAAGTAAGGAACATTAGAATCTAAATATTGATCCTTATATTTTGAGAAAAAACTTCCTACCAAATGTCTATCCAATTCAGGAAGCTTACCAGTAGCCTGATCTGAATTACCCACAAAATAGTATGATAGATAAGTTGGAATGTAATAAGCTTCAGAGACGCTAAGCATGATTCGGAACCACATGTCAATATCTTCTCCATGACTAAGAAGCTCGTCAAATTTTCCAACTTTATTGAAAACGTCTCTCCGAACCACAGTAGAGGAAGAATTAAATAGCGCAGACTTCGAAGCTTGCTTGAAATAATCTTTCAATTTGACAGCATCTTGCTTAATCTCGAAAGGATCTCTATTAAAATTAACCGAAGTACCTTCTAACACTTCTTCGAATCTAACCCCAACTATTTCCAAATCAGGGTGAATTTTAATTGTATGTGCTACGCAGTTTAAAAATTCAGGGTGCCAAACATCATCAGCATCCAAAAAACAAATATAATCACACTTTGCTTCTACAATTCCTATATTTCGCGCAGATGACACTCCACCATTTTCTTTTCGAATAATTCTTAGCCGCAAATCCTTGATTTCTCTCTCCAACACCTCCACACCATCATCTGTTGATCCATCATCGACCAAAAGCAGCTCAAAATCCTGAAAGCTCTGAGCCAATACGCTTTTTACAGAACGAAGGATATAAGCAGATTTATTAAATAAAGGAATGACTATTGAAAACTTCATATCAAATTACTCCCATCCTTTTCTTTTTGCAAATCTCATATACAAACGAGCCGACATCTTTTTCAACAACATTAGAAGTTTCATTTTTAATGATATTTCATCTCGCAAAATATCAATTACACCATACGACTTCCATTGAGGAAAAGTTTTTGAATCTACAGATGGACTCAACATCAGTGAGCGCTCCAAACTCCTCGTTTTAATTACCTGCTGATTCCAACCGCGATTTCTGTAATAATCACGACGATTTCTTAAAGCTTCTATAGAATCTAATATGTTTTTTTGATTCTTAACCTTCGTAATACTACCTTCCCGAACCCGGTAATAATATAAAGATTCGTCAACCAAACGAAAAGATTTTGAAAGGTCCAAAACCTGATGCACTACAAACTCATCTTCATGCAATCTATTTACCGGAAATCTTAAATCCTTCCAAATACTCTTTCTGTACAATTTATTCCAAACAGTAATTGCATTGACATCAAACTTTTCATCATATAAATTTTGGTTGACAAAATCACCACTAAACTCTTCTGCTGAAACCTCTGCTATACTTTGGTCGTCTGGTATTACATCATTATAAAATCTTGTGAAATAACACATACATATATCTCCGTCAGCTATGGAATTGAACAGAATGCTTACAAAATCCTTGTGAATAACATCATCGCTATCGATAAAACAGATGTATTCACCTTTACAGACTGTTAATCCGGAATTTCGAGCATCCGATAGCCCACCATTTGGTTTATCAATTACTTGGATTCTCGAATCTTTCCGAGCGAACTCATAACAGATATGTAGGGAATTATCAATAGAACCATCGTTAACAACAATTATTTCCAAATTTCTATAACTTTGTTTACAAATAGATTCAAGACAATCCACTAAATATAGTTCTACATTATAAACTGGAACTATAACAGAAACCAATACGGATGAAATGCTATTTTCAACTATCATTTTTAATACGCTATTTCTTTAATTTACGATAAAGTCCAGCTAACTTCTTTACATTCGCTAGTCCAATGAATTTACATAATAAATCATATAGTCGTTGTTTTCTTTTACTTGGCAACCAAGATCCGGCAAAATGATGAATGCAATATGTATTGTTTGTAATTATTGTTTCCATAGTTTTCCAACTTTTAGGACAGAAATACTCACTTGGATAAAATGCGCAATATCCATCAACTTCTTGAAATGAATTGTTCATTACAATACCTTTATTTTCCATAAAAGCAGTGATTGTTTCGGTATTGGGAGTCAAATCCAAACTGCCGTCAGAAAGATAAAAACTTCTGCCATTATACATAGACAGAAGATCAGTCACCCAATCACCATTCTTAACACTCGCCATCATCCCGGTGGGTACGTAATTGTTATCTTCAAACCCAGAGAATGCCTCATGTCTATCCAAAAAATTATCAATCGGCTTCAATATTTCTACATCAGTATCCAAATAGATTCCCCCATATTCTTTTAAAGCGTGAAGTCTACATACATCCGTCACAAATGCAAATTTGCGCGCATTGTAGGCTTCAATTGCATAGGGATAGATTGTTAAATCAAAATTATCTTCGTTCCATAATTGTAATTTATATTCTGGTAAATATAATTGCCAAGAATTAATACATTTTTTTGCCAAATCTGGCAACTCGCCCCTTCCGAACCAACAATAGTGAATAATCTTTGGTATCATATTTTAATTTTTTTTATAATTTTCAAATAAAATCTATGCAAAATTGCGATGTCAAACATCAGAAACAAACAAATTATAAATAACACACCCCCCAAAATAAAAAGATTAGAAAATAAACCAAGCCATGTGGTAGTTATTACTAGGTTTGCCTCCTTCCAAATACATGCTAAGGCAAATAATAACAGAAAACTAAAAGTTCCTTTCAAGATTCTTTTGTAAAAATATACTGCATTCTCATCCAAACATTTAGCTGCATATAGAGGTGTAAATGTAAGATGACTTATTGTACCTGTAATTAAGCCCGCCATTGGGATTGCATAAATTCCTAAATTGGAATAACGACAAAGTAATATAACTAAAATAAAGCTCGTCAAAGAAATAAAAATCCCCCAGAAGGATGCTGCCTTCAACTTATTTGTAATCACAAATACATGGTGTATTGTCTCTATTGTCCCGTGAATTAACAAGGGCGTTAGCGTAATAATAGAAAGACGATAGAGTTGTGTATAATCCTCGTTAGGTAACCAAAGTTTAAAAAAGTCCTCACCATAGACAAAAAATATAGCTACTGGAAAGAGTACAATAATAAATATAGCTTTAAAAGAGAAATCTAAGTTCGTTTTCATTTTACTAATCTCACCATTCGCGTAAGCTTTTAACAAGTCTGGAAGAAAAAGAGGTACGACTATGCCCAGTAGCATTTGTAAAGCAGTGGGGACAATTTTTGTCAGCGACAACAACCCCATTTCGCTTGCTCCGAAAAATCTATTGGCCAATATCAAGTCAACTTGTGTATTTATTACATTAGAAAGAGCTAATATAGAATTCCAAACTCCAGCCCCGACCAATATAGATAGTGCGTTCCAAGAAAAATCATTTAAAGAAAAGTGGACTTCTGGAAGTAGTTTTTTTGTCACTCTATAACTGGCAAATAGGAAGTACAGTGCAGAAAAAACTGACGCCAACCCAAGAAAATACAACCGAGGTGTGAAAATATAAAATAAAATAATGATGGTAAGTAAACGAATAATGTTTACACCAATATTAATCATCGCAAGCCGATCAAATCTATTTAGCGCAAAGGCACTTACAGAAAAAATAGAAGAAGAAACGTTAATTATTAACCCCAAAAAAACAAAAGCAAATAAAAACTTAACATCCAGTTTTAAATCTATTGGAATATCCAATATAGTATCTGCAAAAAAAATAAATAATCCGCCTACAACTAAAAAAAATAGCGAAACCAAAAGATTTCCAAACAATACTGAATTGAAATATGTATTGACTTGTTTAATATCTCTTTTTTCTAAACTAATTGTAATAAAGCGAGAAGACATAGAATTTAATGCCGTCGTTAAAATGCCTGCGTACATCACAAAATTGCTCGAAAGGGGATAAAAGCCATATCCCTCCTTACCTAAAGTTTCAACAATATATGGTGTTAAAAAGAATGAGAGGCCAATTCCAGAAAGAGCGCTTAAACCATTTGAAATCAAATTGATGATAAATCTTCTTAAATCCATTCGTAGTGCTATTAGGACAATATATGCCTAAACAATTTTTTTCCCAATAATACACCTACACAAAGAAAAGCTGCTCCAATACCAACTAATAGAGCAATTTTTAGTCTACTCAATTTAATAAATGGAAGGGGATAAATCGGCTCATCTACAACTTCAATTAGGGGTGACTCTCTTAACAAACTCATTTTGGACATCTCCAAGTTCTGAACGAGTTGTGCTAAAATTGCCTTATTTGTTTCTGCAGAGAACTGAGATCGTTGAGTCGGAATAAGTCTCTGCGCAAGCCTAGTGGGATTTAAATTAGGAGTTGCATCACCTACAGAGGCAGCAATACTAATATCCCCATTCATTATTGCTCTAACAGAATCAGTTTTGTATTGAAGAATACGAATATTTTCAAGAGATTTTTTAGTTTTTGTATTTATATAAAAACGATTTACCTCAGAGACTAGTGATTCATTGAATTCTTTAGAAAATGTTTCATTGATAGAATGGACATCTATTTTTATAAGACCTGACTTCTTATCCAATTTGCCAACATTCAAGTTATTCAGATTAATATCTTTAATAACTGTTTGTAGAATACTATCTCTAGCACGTAAAAGATCACCTTTTCCACGCTGTCTAAAATCGATTTGCAATAATTTTGGATTCTGCTCTTTCCATCTCTTTTTATCGTTATGGAGCATAAAATAACGATCTAATAACAATAAAGAACTATCAGACGGTGAAGATAATAATAATGTCCTTTCAATCATTTTTCTAGATCTGTACAGTTCAAATAGATTTTCGCCCTGAAAAATACCTCCACCAGACTGGTTTAAATTTACGCCTGCAAGAGCTGCTAAACCCACCATTTGGCTCATACCCCCGGTGCTATTATCTCCTGATTCCAAAACAAATGTTGTTGTGGCTGTAAAAATTTGCTTCTGGCTTTGAGCATAAAAGAAGCCAAAAATTGCACCGAGAATCCCTGCTAATAGAATGTAATACCATTTTATCCACAAATATTTCAGTAAACCCCGAGCCTTTAATATAAACTCTTTCAAAGTTATATCTCTTTTCGCACTACTAGTGTCCATCATTTTTTATTTCCTAAATAAACTAACAATAATAGCTAAAGTTGAAGCAATCCCAGTACCAATTCCTACCCATGCTTGTGAACTCAATTTTTCTCTAGGAGCACGTTTAGGAACAATAATTTCAGCCCCGGGTTTAACCTCGGGATAGCCGCCATCTTTTCCTTTCACTGCACCATTGGCATACTGAACGAAAACACGTTTCTTTAAAGCGTTGTCCGTAAATCCCCCTGCTTGGTTCACATAGTATTTTAAATTCTTACCTTTCACATATACCACATTGTTTGGATTCAAAACCTCACCCATAACTTTAACGGTCTCCAGTTCTTTTGGAACATTGATAATATCGCCATCCAAAACCAGGAGGTCTCCCTTTTCATATGGTTTTTCTAATATTTTATTTAATTCAATACCCACCAGGTCACTCGGCTCAATATCAGATGCTGAAGTTCCTTGTTGTGATACTTTTGCCAAAGCTGCACTTTTTGCTTTCGTACCGTTATTGTTTGTTTCGTTATCCTGGTCGGAGCTTGTATCTTTTTGATTGCCATCTTCATCCAATCCATCCTTTTCCAGTTCTTTCTTCAATCGCTCCTGCTCCTTTTTCTCCGCTACTTTTAATTTAGACATACCGGTGCGTTTTAATGACGCTCCTTCTGTATAAGCATAAGTGGTCAAACCGCCTGCACGCTTGATAATATCTGAAATACGCTCATCCTCACGTGAAATCGTATAATAACCCGGATATAGCACTTCGCCTTCAATTTTGACCTGACGTTGTGTACGGAAACCGGCATCGCCCAAAACAGAGATAACATCGTAAGGTTCCAATGTCATGTTTGGATCGGTAATCACACCGTCTTTAATATCCACCAAAACAGTTTGCGAGGAGCGATGGTCTATCACATCTAAGTTTTTGATACGGCGAGCGATTTCTACGCGGGCATTCTTCGCGCCCTCAGTCAGCCCCCCGGCTTTCTGAATGATATCGCCCAACGTTGCATTGCTGGCAAATGGAAAATCACCCGGAAAACGGACCTCCCCTTGAACAGTGAATTTATATTCGTCCCTTAAATCAAAAATGGAAGAAATCTCAATCTTATCTTCTCTTTTTAGGGGGATATCCGCAGCTGTACCGGCTAGGATATCGCGTACATTAAAACTAATTAATTCCGAAGTATTATCTGCTTTAAGACGATTAATGATACCGCGCTCCAAGAAGGCATCTTCACGCACGCCATCGGCCATCTCCAGAACCTGTTTTAACGTCATGCCTGGCTCCAAACCGAAAATACCGGGACGGAATACCGCTCCTAATACACTAATACGATTGGCGAAACGTTCCAATATCGGTTCTACAATATACTGATCGCCACCTTTGGGTGTATAGTTTGCAAACTGATCAGCATAGATATCCTGAACACTACGTTCGCGACCTGTTGTTTGAAGAACTTTAATTTTGGCACTATAGGCGTTCTCCGTAAAGTCTCCGGCATAACGTAAGATATCCGATAGCGACTCTCCAGGCACCGTTTCAAAAATTGCGGGACGCTTAACTTCGCCTTCAAACTGCACTCTGGCTCCATAAACGGGTATATGAATAATATCCTGATCCTGCAGACGGATATTTCCTTGTTGTATGCCATTCGCCAAGAAGTCATATACATCAATCGTGCTCACCACACGATTACCACGAATCACCTGAATTTTACGATAAGTTCCGTTTTTATTCGGCCCTCCTGCGGCATACAATGCATTGAAGACAGTCGCCAAGGAAGGCAAGCTGTAAGTTCCAGGCTTAGTAACAGCACCTGTCAATGTCACCCGAATCGTACGGATATTGCCAATATTAACACTCACTTGGGTTTTTCCCGAGCGTAACGCTGGATAAGTACCACTCAAACGTTGCTCTATTTTACTTTTTGCTGCAGCAATGGACAAACCAGCCACATTGATCTGCCCCACATATTCCACTTTAATCGTTCCGTCGGGGCTTACGGGAAGTTGATAAGATGCTTCATTGTCTCCTGTAATATCTAACAAGATTTCATCGTCTGGACCAATAATGTAGGAGCTAGGTGTAGCCATACGCAGATTGGGTTCAAAAGTGATGGCATTATTCTTAAAAAGGTCTGAGCCAAAAATCTTGAGCTTGCCTTCTTCATTATCAATCGAATCCCTTATATTCTTCTGCTTATTTTGCAATGAATCTGCGTTGGAATAACCATCTACCTGACGACCATTTAAACGGCTGTTACGCGATTGGTTTGAAGAGCCTTGTAATTGATCGGGTTGTTGTTTTTTGCGTTTTATTTTCGCCAGACGTTCTTTTAATTTTTGGACTTCCACAGCTGAAACACCTTGAGCACGCCCAAAAGAATCTAACTGGTTTTCGTTATACCCCATTAAAGCGGCCTGCTTCACATACTGCTCGACTTGGGCGTCACTTAGATTGTCTACTTTTATATTAGCAGGGTTAGTTTGGGCATGTACTGTTCCCACAAATCCTGCTATACATAACCATAATATTATTCTTTTCATTCGATACTTCAGCATTTTGCCGCAAAATTAGTAAAACTATTTAATTAAATGGTTTGAAAATTTACTCAATGAAGGACCTATTTCCCATCTTTTATTTCATTTAACCTATTAGCTGGAGGATTCATCAAATTTTCATAACGTATTTATAACAACATTCGCTACTTACTAATTTAAATTAGATAGAGAGACTAGATATGGTCAATAAAATCTTACAGAATGGGATTACCTTCGTTCAAGTAGAATCCTGAAAGTTTTATTAACTTCGTAAAGTTAAGCATAAATTAAATGAAAAGTCTAATCTTTAGCTTTCGGCTACCCATATGTGTAGTAATCTTGTTTTGTTGTTCTTGTAAGGATAGTACAAAAAGTAAGCAACAAAAAGACATTGCACAACAAAATGAAAAACCGGTGAGTACTGCAGACAGTACCTTATTCCATTTTTGGGACAAATTTAACATGCAGGATGCTGCCCAAGTGAAAAACCCGGAGAAAGGTGAACAGCAGCTTGCCGACTTTATTCAGCTATTGGCACAGACGCCAGATTCCGCAACAAGAGATAAAGCTGTAGATCTCATGCTGAAGAAAGCAAAAGTCAACCGCACAAGCTTCGATTATTTTATTAAGCAATACGAGCATTACCTATACGATGGTAATTCGCCCATGCGGAATGACATCGTATACGAATCGGTATTACGTTATTTGATTAAAACAGATTTGCTTTCAGACCTTGAAAAAGAAGCCTACAGACCTACGTACAAATTGGTCCTTCGAAATAAAGAGGGAAAAACTGCCGAAGACTTTACATATGAATTGGCAAATGGCAAAAAACAAAAACTATCGAATACTAAAGCTAAATATACCTTCTTGATTTTCTACGATCCGGACTGCTCGCATTGCAAAGAAACCATCCAACAGCTTCGTGATACACCGCAATTGGTGCAGCTCTTTACGCAATTACAGGTACAGGTACTGGCTATCGATCCATGGGGTGACCGCACGAAATGGAAAAACTACCAGTCACAACTGTCCGAACAATGGATCAACGGTTTTGATGCTGAGAGCAAAATATTGTCTTTCAATTTATACGATCTCAAAGCTTCACCAACAATTTATCTCCTGGATGAAAATAAAAAGGTATTATTAAAAGACAGCTATTTGCAGCAAGTCATTGCCTATTTTGTTAAAACTAATCCCTAACCGATGCCTGAAAACACAAACGACAGCAAAGCAAGGGTTATTTCAAATGAAGACTATTTTGCCGAGGTACAACGTATCCTTCGTGAGGGCAAGGAAGTCCGCATCAGAATCAAAGGGAACAGTATGCTTCCATTTATCAAGGATGGAGACACCGTGCTTCTACGGGCTTATGAGGGTGAACGCTTAGCCTTAGGCTCCAATATATTGGCCAAAGACAAGAATAAATTTGTTTTCCATCGTTTTGTGGGCAAGAATAATGATCAATATATATTAGCGGGAGATGGGAATCTTGTACTTCGTGAATATGTGGGAGCAACAGACATCATCGCCATTGCCTATATGCATTATCCGCAAGCCGCGGGAAGGGCAATCAACATTGACCGCAACTGGGCAAGATTACGAGGACTAGGCTGGTATCACATCCGGTTAGTACGTCGTATACTTACCAAATTAAAATTGATTGATTCCTACACAAATACATTCATCAAATAACTTGCCTTCGATGAGAAGTATCTAAAATTTCACGGGAAATAAATAGCTATTTAAAAACAATCGGATAAAAATTTTCATTCCAAAGCCCTCGCTTTCGGATAAAGTCTTCTTTTGTGCTGGAGTAGTGAAAAAAAACGCTAGACTTTAAAAAAAATTAACATTGAACTGTAGCAATTTAGATAGAATTAACGTTGGGTAAATAAAAATAAGTAAATATATGTATATTTGCATTAATTATTTTAGCTCGAATTATGAAGAAAGTTTTTTACAATGTTAAATATCCTTCAAACTATCGCTTTTAATTATCCATTTTAAAACTATTTAATAATGGATTAAAAGATTCAGAATTCTAAAATAATTAAACATATTTATTTAGCTATATAAATATTGAAGAGAAAGCGTTAAGGGTAATAAGATGAAAGTATTAGTTTTAGGGGGAAGTAGCGGATTCTTAGGGAGTCATTTGAAGAAGAAGCTAAAGGAACCAATTCAATGTGAATTTGTTTCGATGAGAGATTTAAGCTGGTCGAAAGACAATTTTCCAACAGATTGCATGATCAATTTGGTAGGAAAAGCCCACGATTTTACGGGTAAGGCAACGGAAGAGGATTTCTTTTTTGCAAACTTTGAGTTAGCAAAAAAAGCGTTTAACCTTTTTATTTCCTCCCAAGCGAATTTATTTGTCCATATCAGCTCCCTCGCGGCCATTGAAGAAGTAGAGTCTGTAAAATCTCTTTCGGAAAATGCTTCTTATAACTCCGTTTCACCTTATGGTAAATCTAAACAAGCAGCAGAAGAGTGGCTGATGAGTCAACAACTGCCTACAGATAAGAAATTAATTATCTTACGTCCCCCCATGGTACATGGTTCCGGCGACAAAGGAAATCTAAAACAGTTGTTTTCTATCGTAAGCAAAGGAATTCCTTATCCATTGGTTCGTTTTAAGAATAAACGCTCTTTTCTGTCCGTTGATAACTTTTGCTTCTTCGTTGAACAGATTCTTTTACAAAATGAAAAGATAAATTCAGGAATTTATCACTTATCCGACGATGAAACTTTATCGTCCAATGAAATCGTAAATATCATGAAACAGGAAACAGGCTTAAAAATTCCTTGCTTTCCATTGCCGAAGCGTATAGTTTCCTTTCTGTCGAAAATCGGTGATCACAGTACGGTTTTCCCACTAAATACTTGGCGTTTAAAAAAGCTGACCAGCAACCTCGTTGTTTCAAATAAAAAAATAAAAGTTGCTCTGGCAATCGAGCGTTTGCCTAAAACAGCTAAGGAGGGTCTGCGTGACACCATTAGATCATTAAGGCAACAGTAAAACATATTTGAACCGCAAAGCAGAGCAATAGACAACCGCTGAAATAAAAATTAAAATTGTGCCTTAAATACGAGTCTTTTATATTGTATTTAAGGCACAATTTATTTATGTTTGATAACATAGCCTGTATCAAGCTATCACTTATTATTATATTTTAAACCTTATGAAGTTAAGATCGGATTTAATTTTGAGAACCATCGGTTCAGATCATTTGATTGTAGACCCCAGCCAAGATATGGTCGACCTGTCAACAGTATATACGCTCAACAGCTCGGCGGCCTGGCTTTGGGAAGAACTCAAGGGAAAAGAATTCACAAGTGACACGATTGTCGACTTACTCTGTGAAAACTATGACGTAGACATTGATCAGGCAAAATCTGATGCTGAAATCCTCCTTCAGGACTTCCAAAAACAGGGTTTGTTGGAAAAATGAAATGAACAACAATAGCTTGAAGCAACACCTGCGTTGGGCTTGGTCAATCACCCAGGGATACCGAAGCAAACTGTTCCTCTATTTCATACTGGAACTGATATGCATTGGCCTTTCCCTCGCTTTTGTGTTTTTATCCAAAAAAGCTGTTGACACCGCCACATCCCATGGAGATCTACCATTGAAATGGCTACTGATTGGTATCGTTGGAAGTATTGCTCTAAATGTAGGAATCAAGGGCTATTCGGGTCGTATGATGGAGCAGATCAAATTGAAACTTACGCTCCAGCTCCAACGGACGATGCTCGACGCACAGATGCTCTCCATATGGCAATTAGTCAAGAACTGGCATACGGGTGATATTCAGATCCGCATCCAGACGGACTGTGAGGAAGTCGCCAATACCATCGCCAATACATTCCTGTCTTTTATATTGACCACGATCCAGCTATTGGCATCGGTAGGCTTCCTATGGTACATGGATCCCATGCTGGCGCTGATGATACTGGCCATCTCGCCCCTTTTTGTATTTTCAAAATTGTATTTCCGCAAGATGCGTAAGCTCAGCAAGGAAGTCAAGGAGGAGGAAAGCAATTTTTCAAAGGTGCTACAGGAAAATCTACGTTTTCGTCTGCTCATTCGGGCAATGGGCATCTTCCCCAAGAGAAGAGAGAAACTATTAGCGAGCCAGCATCAACTGCTTTTGTTGAAAATACGCCAGCTCAACTTTTCCACCTATACGCAAGGCGCCATGAAAGTGGCCATGAACGCCGGATATTTAATTGCTTTTATCTGGGGCATTTACCGGTTGCAATCCGGTCAGATTTCATTTGGTACCATGACCGCTTTCTTACAATTGGTAGCAAGAATACAATCGCCCATCCTCGCATTGATTGCTTATATCCCCGGCTTTGTGCGTTTCCGGGTATCCGCAGACCGTCTACTTGAACTACAAGCTGGAGAAATCGAGCCACAAGTAACACAGCAACGTCTCCATGAGACACAGGAACTTCGTATCAATGATCTCTCCTTCCGCTATGAAGATAAATGGGTGTTACAAAATCTAAACCTTTCTTTAAAGGTGGGTGAGCCAACCGCAATCATCGGACCCAGCGGAAAAGGAAAGACAACTTTGATCCGTTTGCTGCTAGCACTGCTAAAAGCTGAAAAAGGAGAAATTTCACTCATAGACAGGGATGGTGAAAGGCCGCTAACCGCCAGCCATCGGATCAACCTCGCTTATATTCCGCAGGGAAATTCGCTGTTCAGCGGTACCATTCGTGAGAATTTACTGCTTCATGTCAAAGAAGAAGGAACAATGGATATGCAAAAAGCGCTTTGGCTTGCTTGTGCGGAATTTGTATTTGACCTACCCGACGGCATCGATACTGTCGTCGGTGAATCTGGCATCGGCCTATCGGAAGGGCAGGCACAGCGCGTTGCGATTGCCCGCGCACTCATGCACGACGGTGACATATGGCTCTTCGATGAGGTTACTTCCGCATTGGATAAGACGACATCGGATACGTTAATTCAACGACTATTGGAACATGGAAAGCACAAAATATGCTTGTTTGTAACCCATGACCTGCACCTGGCCGAAAAATGCCAGCAACGTATTTATCTCGACTAAACATTATTCGAGCAACGTAGCGGATCAATAAGACGCATATCGGCAAAATAGACAAATGAACAGAAGTAACTGACAACAGCTATGAGATAAAAAGAAATGATCGGCAAATACTTAAGCCTGATTTTCGAACATATTTTTAAGAGACAAAACGGGCATTGCGCACCCACGAAATAATATTTAACATGAATTTGACGACATCATCCGAACTATCCCAGACACGCTACCGCATCGCGGAATTAATACTGGAGTTTAATCATCCCGTAAATTATCCGCTAGCACAGCTCCTTCCTTCGTTTCGGGACTTTCAGTGGCTAGACTCCAGCGACAAAACAGATATCAGCATCACGGTCAGTTTAGCAACAGCACCAATACCTGAGGATATGGGCACACTTCGGACAGACGAATCTATTGCATGGGGAGATCGATTTCGCTTTTATGAAAAAGAAGATACGTTCATTACAACAATCAGCAACGAACAGGGCAACGGGCTTTGGTACCTCCAAAGCGACCGCAATTTTGAACATTCAACACTTTATGTCCCAACAAGCTCAGCGGATGAACAGGGCGGTGTTATTACCTGGATGGCCATGATGATCTTTGGGCAGGCGAGTCTTTTACACAATACAATCATGATCCATGCTTCTGTAGCGAACCATAACGGCAGAGGTGTCGCTTTCTTAGGCAAGAGCGGCACCGGTAAGAGCACACATAGTCGACTTTGGCTACAACATATTCCAAACACCGTTTTACTCAACGACGATAATCCAGCCATTCGAATAACCGATGAAGGCGTATTAATTTATGGAACACCATGGAGCGGAAAGACGCCTTGTTATAAAAATGAACAACTGCCCTTGCAGGGGTTTGTTCGCTTACAACAGGCACCAATGAATGAATTTGAATGGCAGAAAGGCTTAAAAGGCTTTATTGCGGTATTGCCCAGCTGTACTTCTATCCGGTGGAACAAGGAATTATTTTCCAACATGAATACCATTTTGGAAAAGATCATCGCTCAGGTTCCTGTCGGCTACTTAAAATGCCTACCGGATGCTGCCGCGGCAGAACTATGCCATTCTTATCTTTTTTCGAACGAATAAAAGGGACCTGATTCGTACCTGCTTCGGAATTGCTTCGACCGCGGACAGATGTTGACCCAATATGCAACAGGCCTTGACCAGATCCCTAACAGATATTATCTGGTCAGGATCTGTACAAAGACTGTACAGCCTTTGTTCGCGCCCGAACGCTGTGCGAATAAGGTACGAACACAAGGCGAAACTAACGTTTCTTGATCATACCCCGATCAGGCCGTATATTGACCTCGCCTTGATTAAGCGTACGATACCCCTTCCGGCTTATGGCATTGATAGAAGCTTTGGTGGTAATACCCGGTGCAGCATCGTTCAAGGCTGTCGCCAACATCGTTTCTTTCTTGTCACCCACATCAACAAATACATAATCTGTTATATTGCTTTTATCGGGAACCAAGCCATCCCAATAGTCTGAAAAATTCGCAGAATTCTTCAAAAGAAAGGAAACTGGCCAGAAAGATACCTTCTTTTGGACAACCTGCTCAAAGAAACCTACAGGTTTACCGTATGTACGTGTACCAGAGGCGATGATCTGCACCTGCAGATAGGGCTTGAGTACATTAATTATCATTTCTGCTGCCGATGCTGTACGGTCACTCACCAGAAAATAGACTTTACTCAAGTTCAAATTGCTCTTGCCTTCAAATTTTGTATCCTGAAACATCTTATTGATGCTCGGCGTCGCTTTGATATAATCGTTCACCTCATAGGTGAGCATCAGCTTTCCTTTGGTAATGGCTCCACCAATTTTATCGGCGACATAAGCAGACGCATCTACATATCCCCCTCCATTGTAGCGTAAATCAACAATTAAACTTTTAATCTGCTGAGTCTGGAATTTTTCAAAAGCGGCATCGATCTTTTGTTGATTGACATTATTATTTTCGATTTCTTCAAAAGATGATAAGGCAAGATAACCTACGTTGTTTCCATTATAGGTATAGACGGAATCTTTATAAATGGGATCAATGGTATAACCATTCGCATAAGTAAGATCTTTAGTCGTTGTTGTCCCGTCCTGATGTTTCACCTGCAACTTAAGTGTACCAGCGTCCAGGGCAGCATTCAGTTTATTCATCATTTTATCCCGCGCACTTGCATCATTAATCGTACAACCTGTCGTCGTACAGGTGACGGCGATCGAATAATCGGAATCACCGTTGACTGCCGTAATAAAATCGGAACGCTTAAAACCCGCCTTTTGCGCCGGTGATCCACCTTCTACAAAATAGATAATGGGCTGTGCCGTTTTTTCGTCTTCTGTCCCCAATTGAACATAGATGCCGTACCCATCGTTCGTATCCATTTTAAGCCTGCCTGAAGCCGTTGTTCCGGTATTATAACCATCTAGTCCCAGCATATAGGAAAATCGGTCAAAGACCCCGTTTGGATAAGCCGCATGTACCGGTGTCAGCTTCTTCAGCGCATCGAGCACCATATCTGCTGAACCATATTTATCCGTGAATTGAGAAGGATCACTGGTATAATCAGGGATGGATTTGTCCCAAAGTGAATATAGCTTATAATACTTATAGATGTCATCCTTAATCAACTGCGCTTCGGTGCGCTCGACTGGTTCGGGCTCGGGTTCAGGTTTAGGGGTATCCTTTTTGCAAGAAAAGACAAAAAGTCCAGTCAGTGCTATGGTGGCCAAACGTCCTGTTTGTTTTAAAGGCTCTAAGTTCATAGTTGAAACATTTGTAAAACAAACATAAATAATTTAAGTTGATCCGCAATAAAAAAAACACGCTGACCATGGGGAGTGCCAGCGTGTTTACTACCTATTGAAAAACGTTAGGAGAACAAGCAAAGGCATAAGATAGTTTTAACAAAATCAAAAAATACCCGCCAAGCCTATTTTTTATGACATATTGATTTAATACTTATATTTTTCCTTCCATTTGTCCCGTAAACTTTGTCTTAGTTTTTCCTCCTGCGAATTTTGTCCGGGCTCATACAATTTGACGCCACTGATTTCTTTGGGAAGAAATTCCTGAACAACAAAATTCCCAGGATAGGCGTGTGCATATTTGTATTCGGCGCCATAATTTAAGTCCTTCATCAATTTGGTCGGCGCATTACGGATATGCAACGGTACAGACAGATCTCCGGTTTGTTTCACCAAGGCCTGCGCCTTATTGATCGCTTCATAGGAAGCATTGCTTTTAACCGAAGTCGCCAGATAGATCACCGTTTGCGACAGAATGATACGTGATTCGGGCCATCCAATAACATTGACTGCCTGAAAACAATTGTTCGCCAATAACAGGGCATTGGGGTTGGCATTGCCAATATCCTCAGAAGCCAAAATCAACAACCTTCGGGCAATAAAGGACGGATCCTCCCCCCCTTCGATCATCCGTGCAAGCCAATAGACTGCGGCATTCGGATCAGACCCACGGATGGATTTAATAAAAGCCGAAATAATATCGTAATGCTGTTCACCCGCTTTGTCATAAATGGCCATATTTTGCTGTACCTGTTTCAGGACAAAGGCATTTGTAATTGGCTCTTTATGCAATACTGCAGCATTGACAACCAGCTCGAGTACATTTAACAATTTACGTGCGTCGCCACCAGACAGCCGCAACAAGGCCTCATATTCTTCGACAACAATTGCCTGTTTCTGTAAATATTCATCTTCATGTAATGCTTTTTGGATCAATCCAATAAGATCTTCTTCCGAAAGATGTTCCAATACATACACCTGGCAACGCGAGAGCAATGCAGAGATAACTTCAAACGAGGGGTTTTCTGTTGTTGCTCCAATAAGTGTCACCAGCCCACGTTCAACAGCCCCTAAAAGTGAATCTTGCTGCGACTTGGAAAAACGGTGAATCTCATCAATAAACAAAATGGGTTGATCTTGATTGAAATTCATCAGCCGTTCAGCTTTTTCAATCACTTCACGAATATCTTTCACCCCGGCCTGAATTGCACTTAATGAAAAGAACGGCCTGTCGAGTTCTCTTGCGATCAGCAAGGCCAAACTTGTTTTTCCGACCCCCGGAGGGCCCCACAGAATCATGGATGGTATATTTTTTTGCTGGATCGCATGGTAGAGTACTGCATCTGGGCCCACAATATGTTGTTGTCCCACATAATCGCTCAATTGCCGCGGTCTAAGTCGTTCTGCTAATGGAATTCGTGTCGCCATAACACAAAGTTAAAAATTAAACGGCACAGCGACTAAATATTTTAGCTTTAATCATCCAGGCTCTTTCGACGAAGAGTACAGTAAAGCGATAAGCTTCAAGCTTTCATCAGCATAATTCTAATGGTCAGCATTCACCGCCCGATAGTACTTTAACATTTTTTCACACAATTTTTCGTCATATTTGCTCTATTATATATGTAAATTGCTTTTGGCAGAGCATAACCGAACGTACAGGTTTATCGAATCAAGGAGTAGATTGCTCAAATATGCCCTTTAGCTAAATTTATGTAGACGTTAATGATAACGTAATATTTTATGAGAATGACAAAATACTGGATTTCTATATTTACCGCTTTGACTGCATTCATGAATATACCATGTCAGGTAATCGCACAGGATGCCGCCAAAGATTATACGGGCGCGATCAAACAATACGATGCTTCCTTTAAGGGTATCGGTCCTGAGGTCTATTTTTTACCACCTCCAAAAACGGCCAATGAAATACTAGCAGAGAACTATGCGGACAAGAAGCCTTTCAGCAAAGAAATTGCAAGACAGCTCCTGCTACAGCGACTGTTATTGCAACTGCGGAGCACCAATAACCTGGGGCATTTTCAATATTTAATGAATCCGATGCCAGCTACAGCGAATGTCTGGAATGACGCGATTGAGGCACAAAAGAACGCTCAAAATTGGATCTCAAGCTATGCCTTATCGAATGAAGCCGCCTTATTTTCAATTAAAAATAACGATAGCAGCAATGCGTCAAAGTTTTTATATCAAGCACTTTCTTTGGCAAATCGTACCGATAACAAGGATGACATAGCCACCATCAATATGAACATCAGTAATTTCCAGTTGTATCGTGGCGACTTTGTCCGTGCAGAAGAAAGTGCACAAAATTATCATACCTATGCCATGACGAGCAAAAGCTATGCGGAACAAGCCAATGCCTGGCTGTTAATTGCCATGGCTCGAGCCGGTCAGGGAAATTATAAAGCGGCCGAAAATAATATTATCCGCAGTGCAATCCCCCTATTCAATAAGGCCAAAGCCTATGAAGGGAAAATTTTTGCCTGGGAAATGCTTGCCGAGATTTATTTTAAGCAAAATAAATTTACCGAGGCACAGTGGTTTCTGCTACAGGCCCGCGATTTGGCCAATGCCAAAAAACTAAGTAGCGAGCTCGCTGAGATTGAATACCTGTTGGCCTCATCCAAGCAAAAAGATGGTAATTATAAGGTAGCGATCAAAGAATTTGTGCAGGCTGCTGAACTGGCTTCTGATGAAAATAACAAACAGCTCTCACTCGCGATATTGGACAAACTCGGTGAGGTGTATCTTGTGCTAAAAGATTATCCATCTGCTGATCAGACCTACAAGGCCTATACGCAGTTAAAAAATGAGCTGTACAATTGATATTTAAAACAATCTACCTCTTCGCGTGGTCTGTTGTAAGGACAGTCTACAAAGAGATTTTAAGCTTTTTGTAAATATTAAAGGATAAATCAAATAAATTTTTAGATTCTGCGGTAATGTGCTATGAATTTCACTAAATTTAGCACGCTCATCAATAGGAGCTGAATATTTTTTAAAAAGAATGATTATTAAAACCGTCGAAAATATGTTTAGGAAACTCATATTTGCACTTTTTGTTGTATCCATTGTTTCTTGTGGTTCAAAACCACGGGTAGCGCTTCCTGATGATGGAGGGCTTAAACCAAGCACACAACATCAAATTATCGCTAAAGAAGTCTCTGGATTATTGGAAAATGCGAGCTACAAAAAGGTCAAAATGAATGATTCGATATCGGGTATCATATACGATAATCTGATCAAAACTTTGGATCAAGGAAAAAATTACTTACTTCAATCGGATATCGATGAATTTCAAGCGTACAGAAACAATCTTGCGCAGGATATCAAAAATGGAGATCTTTCTGCCGCATTCCATATTTTTAATGTCTATTCCAAGAGATACCTGGACAGAATGCAATATGCGCTTTCAGAAATAGACAAGAAACAGGATTATACAAAGGATGAGTATTACCAACCTAACCGCGAAAAATTAGGCTGGTTCAAAACAGCAGATGAAGCCAACGACCAATGGCGTAAGCGTGTAAAATACGATCTGCTTAACTTGGAAACCGCGAGTGGTAAATCTACTGATAGCGCGAGGACCAAACAGGTGGAAACGCTAAAAAAACGCTATGTTAATTTGATCTCGCAGGCAAAGAAAACCAATGCCAATGATGCTTTTCAGGTGGTCATGCAAGCATTGACAGATGCTGTTGATCCACATACATCTTATTTTAACCCATCCTTTGCACAGGCCTTCAATGAAGGAATGGCTAATACGTTTGAAGGTATCGGAGCAAGACTTGTCGTCGACAATGAGGCTGTAAGCATCTTCGAAATTATCCCGGGTGGACCGATATTCAAAGACAAGAGCATTCACGTCAATGATAAGATTATTGCTGTAGCCCAAGGTAAAGATGGTGAATTTGAAGACATTATTGGTTGGAGACTTGATGCTGCTGTAGCAAAAATCAAAGGTCCAAAAGGAACGATTGTCCGCCTGAAAATTATACCTGCTGGTCAGCCCATGAACTCTCATCCGCGCATTGTATCTCTAGTACGTGAGAAAATCGTCGTTGAAGAAGAATCTGCGAAGAAAGAGATCATGAACGTCAAAGGTGCCGATGGAAAAATGTACAAAGTGGGTATCATCAATATTCCGAAGTTCTACATGGATTTTGAAGCTTACAGAAGACGCGATCCAAACTATAAGAGCACAACCAGAGACGTTAGGTTAATCTTAGACACGTTGAAACAAGAAAAAGTAGATGCTGTGGTTATCGACTTGCGATTCAATGGTGGTGGATCCTTACCGGAAGCCATTGATTTAACCGGTTTATTTATCGATAAAGGTCCTGTTGTACAAGTAAGAGACACAAAGAATAACATCGACGTCGAAGAAGATAAAAACGCAGGCGTATCCTGGGATGGTCCATTGGGCATCATGATCAACCGTTTCTCGGCTTCGGCTTCTGAAATCTTTGCCGGAGCTATCCAGGATTATGGAAGAGGTATTATCTTAGGATCTCAAAGTTATGGTAAAGGAACGGTACAATCGGCAATCGATATGTCACGTGTCATCAGCCCGACTAGCCGCTTACTCCTAAAGGCCTCCGGTGAAAAAGATCCGGATACCCCAGAAGGTGCTCCTCAATATGGACAAATCAATATCACATTGGGTAAATTCTATCGTGTAAACGGTAGCAGTACGCAACATAAAGGGGTTACACCGGATATCGTATTCCCTTCTCAATTTTCTGCAGAGAAATTTGGCGAGAGCTCCGAAAAATCAGCACTTCCTTGGGATCAAATCCAATCGAGCAACTTCAAAAAAGTAGCTGACCTAAGTGGCGTTGACAAGAAATTAGAAACAATGCACGAGGCACGCATTAAAAACTCACTGGAATATAAGTATCTGAAAGAGGATATTGAAGAGGCTCAAAAAGATGAGGATGTGAAAATTCCATTGGAGCTGAACAAATTCAAGAAAGAGAAAGATGACAACCTCAAGAAAAATAGAGACCGCATCAACGCTTTATTGAAATTGCAGGGCAAACCGGCGTGGGAAGAAGGAAAATCCCAACCGAAAATTGATCTTGACTTTGTGAAAGATGAAAGTGCCAAAGTGATGACCGATTATATCATCAACTTTGGAACAAAAAAACCGTTGTAATTTCAACGTTTCAAAAGCTAGAAAATGAAAGGCAACCGTAACTGCGGTTGCCTTTTTTTATGACCCTCATCACAATAGGGAGAGTTTAACATTAAATTCACGTTTTCTTTGTAACTTATCGCTACATTCATTGTTTTAGTAATATACCGGTACTGCTTGAAGTCCGAATGATTCGCTTAGCTCATACGCTAAAGATTTGGCAGGACAGAATGCACCAACCAGGTTATAGAAGTTAAACGTATAAAAAAGAACATCATGAAACGTATCCTCCTGTTAACTGACTTTTCAGAAAATGCTCTTCTGGCAGCACAACAAGTTGCGCTGTGTACAGAAGCCTGGAAAACGCAAAAGGTTATTGTCTACCATACTTACAATAGTGTTACCATTGTCAATAACGAACCTATTGTCATTGTCAATGATGAGGTTAAAGAAACCAAAGAGAAAGAACTGACAGCATGGTTTGACCAAATCAGACTGTTGTTCCCCCCACAAGTGGAATTATCCCATCAGATGGAAGATGTTGATTTGCCGATGGGAGTCAACGACATGTGCAAATCGCACGACATTGACCTTGTAGCATTGGGTATCACCGGACAAACGGGTTTTGCTAAGATCCTGGTCGGAAGTAATGCCATTACGCTGATGGACATCTGCAATAAGCCCATGCTTATTGTTTCCCATAAAGTAAATCCGGCCGTCCCAAAAAATGTGTTGGCGACCACCGACCTGAAAGAGGTAGACCGAAAATTGGATTTATTCAACTTAGATCAGGTTTTAGATACCTTCAATGCACAATTGTATGTGTTGAATGTTGCTAAAAAAGAAGGTTCGGCCGCCGACTTGGCACAGGAGTTAAAGCATCTCCATGAGCGCTTAGACAAATATCATCCGATTTACGACTATATCAGCCATGATGATATTACACTAGGTATTGAAGAATATGCCAAAGAGAAACACATAGACCTCATACTGTCATTTCATAAAAAGCAAGGCCTATTAGCGAGCCTATTCAAAACAAGCATATCTAAAAAGATTGCCTGGAATGGCGCCGCCAACTTGCTGGTTATCCCCATGGATAGGTCGTAGGAGAAAAAATAACAAAGCCGCAATCTAAATAAATTGCGGCTTTTTTTGTATAGTTCTTCCTCCGGGAAGTCTTTCCTCCGGGATTCTCTTATTTCTTATCAACCGAATGTTTACCCGGTCCAATAAGGATAAGTCCTAAAAACACAAAGCAAAGCTCAATCGCATGTGAAGCACCAGAGATACCATCTCCTTTAGAAAGATGCATTAATCCAGCAATGACCATCGTAAATGCGAGCAATAATGCCGCTGGTCTGAAAAAGAGTCCCAGCAGTAAAAATAGGCCACCAACAGTTTCGGTCGCAGCAGCCATAAAGCCCCAAAAAGTAGGCATAAAATGAATACCGATATTACCCATTGATTTACCAACCCCTGCCCAGAGCTCAGGGCCGCCCTGTAACTTAGGAAGACCGTGCATGATCATCATCACTCCCAGTCCGACTCGTAATATCAACAGTCCTGTATCGCGATATTTACCCAATGAATTCCAAATTGCCATAAAAAACGGTTAAATTATTAAAACTTAAATTACCAATCACTCTAAATTAGTGAAATTATTTAGATTGAACGCCTCCCAGCACCCATCCTATAAATAAAGCTATTGCATTTATAATACTTAATGCGTAATTTAATAGCTATAGACCCGATTATGATGCTTTGGAATGTCTAAGACAGCGTAAAAATCCTTAGCCACGGATTACGGATAAACAAATAACTAATAAGGATGAAAAACCTACTCTTGTTAACAGACTTTTCGGACAATGCCTATGCTGCTGCCCGCTATGCCGCACAATTAGCTCCACTCTGGGGTATTGAAAAGGTTGTCCTATACCATACATACGAAGTAATCCCCACCGTAGGTACAGAACCTGTTGTCATAAGCAATTCAGAAATTCTGGAAGAAAAACAAAAGGACCTCAATACCTGGCAGCAGGAACTGATGTTGCTTTTCCCTGAGGGGATTGCCTGGAAATCAGTTCTTGAAGAATATGAACTTAGCTATGGTGTAAACCGGACCTGTGCTGAGGAGGACATTGACCTTGTCATCGTCGGAACTGCAGGTAAAAGTGGCTTAAAGAAACTGCTTCTTGGAAGTAATACCCTCAAGCTGATCGAAAATTGTCACACGCCATTACTGGTTGTCCCCGCACGGGCAGAGTTTAGGGTACCCAAAAAGATGTTGATCGCCACCAATCTCAAAGAAGTCAAACTAAAATTAAACCGTCTCCTGGTGAATGCGTCGGAAGTATTACGTAAAAGTGAGGTCTATGTCGTCCATGTGACCAAAGAAGATCCTGCAAATAAAGCGGTAAATGCCGAAATAACGACCATGCAGGACTTATTGGCTCCTTATCATCCCATCTATAGCTATATCCTCCATGCGGACATTGCTTCAGGGATCAACCAATACATCAACGAAAACCATATCGACATGATGGTCACTTTCCATCGGGACAAGGGTCTATTAAGCCGAATTTTCAATACGAGTATTGCGCAAAAAATGGCCTGGAAGAGTCAGGCTGCCATGATGGTCATCCCTGTACATTCGGGATAATCTGCAGATAAATGATGCAGCCAGATTCTGTTCGGTTATCCCTACAAATAGGTTAACTGAACAGAATTTTCTGTCGTCTCCAATGTTACTTTTCGCCCAAACATGAGGGCGTGATTGTCATCAATATGCCCTGCAGGGTAGCCGAATGCTACCGGAAAATCATATTCTTTCACTTTATCCCAGACAATTTCCTCTACACTTTGCCCAAAAGCAGGATCGTTGTCTTTCATGGCAGAAAAGCCACCTATTAGGAGACCATTCAATTTTTTGAGTTTCCCAGCACGCTTCAATGCCCATAGCATTCTGTCGATGGAGTAATAGGCTTCCCCTACGTCCTCTATAAATAAAATTTTATTCTTGTAATTGACGTCCGAATCGGAAGCAAGTACCGAAAGTAAGATGGCTAAATTTCCACCGATCAATTTGCCTTCGCCTGTACCCGCACGATTGGGGAAAAACGTCTGTTCGTAGGCAAAGTCCATATTATGACCAAACAATGCATTTCTCAAGGTTTCCAAAGAAGCTGTTGTCCCCGTTTCAAAAGACTTGGGCATCTGTCCATGTATTGTAGCAATTTTATAATTGCGTTGGATATGGCTATGCAATACGGTTATATCGCTAAAACCCACCAACCACTTGGGATTTTTTTCAAAGTTTGAAAAATCGATTTCGTCGACAATACGAACACAGCCGTAACCGCCGCGCGCCGCAAAAACAGCTTTAATCGACGGGTCATCCAGCGCCCACTGCAGATCAGCGGTGCGTAAATTGTCATCTCCGGCAAACTGATGAAACGATGCCCCAACAGTCTTCCCAATGACAACCTCCAGCCCCCAACTCTCTAATGTTTTTATGCCAACATCAATAGATCCACGTATAAAACTCGCAGGACAAACAATAGCAACTTTATCGCCTTCTTTCAGAAAATCAGGAATTTTGGACATATTTTTTTATCGCTAATGATCAAACAAAACCTTCATGGCTTCGAAGACACCAACAGCTATGCAAGCGAACTGAAGAATCTTTCTGGCCAATAACATCAAACACTTTCGAAAAAAAGGACCTCTACATTGCAAAGTCCGATTAGAAATATACTTGATATATGGTGCTTATATGTACAAATAAACGTAAATTTATCTAAGTTTTCTACCGCTATGTTGAATAATATTTCTACGATAACAAGAGGTTAAATAGCAGCGTATTTTAATCAAGTTGCCGTAATCGTAGAAATCAGCCAAAACAAGAATTCAAGAATAAATTGTTCGATATGACATGCATTTATATTGCATATAAACAGCAATTTATCTAAGTTTGCCAAAGGAAACAAGTACACACTTAAATATACTTTCAAGCATTGAGTATTCTAGATAAAAAACGTTATACCATCACATCGGCATTACCTTATGCCAATGGTCCTTTACATATTGGACACCTTGCCGGAGCTTATATCCCAGGGGATATCTTTGTCCGTTATCTGCGTCTAAATCAAAAAGATGTAGTCTATGTATGTGGTTCAGATGAGCATGGTGCGGCGATTACCATCCGTGCAAAAAAAGAGGGCATCACCCCACAGCAGATCATTGACAAATACAATAAACAAATCAAAGAAAGCTTTGAAGAGTTTGGTATCTCTTTCGATATCTATCACCGTACATCGGAGCCTATACATCACCAGTTATCGCAGGATTTCTTCTTGAACCTTTACAATAAAGGTGAATTTGTCGAGAAATTTTCGGAGCAGTATTACGATGAGGAATACCATCAGTTTTTGGCTGACCGCTACATTACGGGAACTTGTCCAAATTGTAAATCTGAAGGCGCCTATGGTGATCAATGTGAGAAATGTGGGACATCACTTAGCC
The DNA here is from genome assembly GCF_001899705.1 of Sphingobacterium sp. 40-24. NCBI lineage: Bacteria > Pseudomonadati > Bacteroidota > Sphingobacteriia > Sphingobacteriales > Sphingobacteriaceae > Sphingobacterium > Sphingobacterium sp. 40-24. The sequence goes on from NZ_MKWH01000009.1 coordinate 113,154, forward strand.
CTACAGATCTGATCAACCCGATTTCAACATTGAGCGGAAAGACACCGGTTTTGAAAGAAACAAAACATTGGTACCTTCCATTGGACAAATACCAGCCTTGGCTTGAAAAGTGGCTGATCGAAGGAAAGAAAAATATCCTGAAGTCCAACGTTTTTGGCCAATGTCAATCGTGGCTTAAATCCGGTTTACAGCCGCGTTCAATGACAAGAGATCTGGATTGGGGCGTTGATGTGCCTTTGGCTGAAGCAGAGGGTAAAAAACTCTATGTTTGGTTAGATGCGCCTATCGGTTATATCTCAGCAACAAAACAATGGGCTTTGGATCATGGTAAAAACTGGGAAGACTATTGGAAAACCCATGAAAACCCAGCAGACGATTCTACGCTGATCCATTTTATTGGAAAAGATAATATTGTTTTCCACTGCATTATTTTCCCGGCGATTCTTCATGCACACGGCGACTATATTTTACCAGAAAATATTCCAGCCAACGAATTCCTGAACCTGGAGGGCGATAAGCTGTCCACTTCTCGAAACCATGCGGTTTGGTTACATGAATACCTACAGGAATTCCCGGATAAACAGGATGAATTGCGTTATGTATTGACATCCATCTTACCGGAAACTTCAGATGCGGAGTTTACCTGGAAAGATTTCCAAGCTCGGATCAACAATGAGCTGGTTGCCATTTTTGGAAACTTTGTCAACCGCGTCTTGGTACTTTCCCACAAATATTTCGATGGCAAAGTATTGAACGGCTCGCCACTAACAGCTGTAGATCAAGCGGTACTGGATGAACTAAAAGCATACCCTACTTCTATCAAATCGTCTTTGGAGCAATTCCGCTTCCGTGAGGCATTGGCAGAATTTATGAATGTAGCGCGTCTGGGCAACAAATATCTTGCCGATGAGGAACCATGGAAAATCATTAAAACAGATGAGGAGCGTGTCAAAACAATCCTAAATGTTGCGGCTCAAATCGTTGCCAATCTTGCCGTTCTTGCACAACCGTTTTTACCGAAAACAGCTATCAAATTATTTGAAATGCTTAATTTCCCTCAAGGAAACTGGAACGACGCAGGTTCGGATGCTTTGATCAAAACTGGACACCAACTGGGTGAAGTGCAATTGTTATTTGACAAAATAACCGATGAACAAGTCGACTTCCAACTAAACAAACTTGCTGAAGCAAAAGCAAAAAATCTAGCTGATAATGCAAAAGTTGCTCCTGCGAAAGAAAACATCAGCTTCGATGATTTTGTTAAAATGGATATCCGCGTTGGAACTATTGCAGCCGCTGAAAAAGTTGCCAAAACCAAGAAATTGTTAAAACTGACGATAGACACCGGCTTAGATACACGCACAGTCGTTTCGGGTATCGCAGAGTTCTTCAGTCCTGAGGAAATCGTAGGCCGTCAGGTATCTATTTTGGTTAACCTTGAACCTCGTGAAATCAAAGGAATTATGTCACAAGGAATGATCCTGATGGCAGAAGATGCTGACGGTCGATTGGATTTTGTCAAACCGGATACAACAATTAAAGTAGGAAGTACGGTACGTTAATATAAAACCGGTATTTCTTTTATACAAAAAGCCTGTTCGTATGAACAGGCTTTTTTTTCATCTCGACGGGACAAGAACGGTATAAGATTATCCCCTAAAAGAGTATACTCTGCAGTCGTTTTTTAAAGGCCTTCTCATCCATATAGTCATAGACGGTATCTTTCAGCTTCTTTATGATCTCCGTTCTGGATTCCGCAACCACCTTTTTCTTTTTGGTCAGCACATTGGAAAATGCTGTATTGGTAATCTCCACCTTTGTGGCAAACATATTGACATTCATGCTCGGTATAGATATGCCCATTACCAGACCTGGGAGCCCATGGATAAGCTCAGGCCCACCAGAGATTGGTATTTGTCCAGCAAAAAAGGCTACTACATAGACCGAATCTTGAATAACACCATTCGCTCTCCGACAATCATATCCCGCAATATTTCGGTATTCATCCGTATACTTCCATTTAACTGCAGGCAAAGAATCTTTGAGCAACAACTGCTCATCTCCAAAAGGGAGCAACTTTAAAAACTCCTGATTCTGGAAATTAATATAGGTTTTTGAATCGGGAAGAATAGAATTATAGTAAGTCACATTACGATAATTCGCAGGATAATCCTCCTGCACGGTTTCAAACAGGGTTTCATTATCGTAAAATTTCAAAATATGGTGGGTCACTACCTCGGCAGGCCCATTTTTCACGGCATTGTCGACCATCAGCTTATCCCAGGTATCTAAATCGGGCTTGCTGAGATAATTACGCTTTAAGAAATTCTGCACATGGAACTTCCGTTCATAGGTGACCGTTCCGCTGCTCGGAAAATAAGCATGTTGTGCATGGGCTGTACCCGCGCACAGCAATAATACCCAAACCATCAACTTGATATACTTACTCATTTGGCATCTCCTTTCATTGTTGTAAAATTGTAGATTACTTTTAGCATTCCATACCGACGTAATACGTCGTTGCTGGTCTGAATAAATGAAGTTCCATTCTGATAACGATACACTCCATTATTTTTGTTCAAAATATCATTGACAAATACCTGTACCTCCAAGGACTTATCTTTCAATAATTTCTTGGAAACATAACCATTCATATTAATGATATTAATGGATTCAAGCGTTTTTGTAGCGGCCTGATAATTCTGGTTTGTCGACAGGGAAATTTTAAAGTCTTTTGGTAAATAATAGGTAATCTCCGAGAACGTCCTGAATTTAAAAGTCGTCCGGTTCAACTCAGGCTGCAAATAGGAATTCATCTGCTCCGCACCAGGGCTCATGGAAATGTAAAAATCCATTTTGTTTGCTTTATATCGGCTAAAACCAATACTTGGTGCTACACTCCATGTTTGATTTCTATTGAGCTTTGGCTCTTCATTGAAGGAGGATAAATAGCTAAACTGGCTGTTATACTGCGCATTCATGCCAAGATTCATTTTTAATCCCCATTTTTTCTTCAATACAAAACTGTATCCTCCACCACCATACATACGCCAATTGTCTTTATCAATATTGACGTAGGAAATTTGCTGCGTACCTTTATCTAGATCATAGCGCACGCTATTGTTGATACTTTTCTTTCCTTGATCTGCACTCACATAAAAATAGATACTCTGATCCTTTAACTGCTTGTAGTTATTGAAATTAACTGAATAGGAGTTATCAAAGCCCGCTTTCAGGTCTGGATTATCCAAATACTCGACGAGTGGCTGGGAATTTTGTTTCAACGGCTCTATTTGCGTCAAGGAAGGCTGGCTCGTGCGGCCGCTGTAGCGGAAGCTTACATTTTTGCTTTTCGAGATTTTGTAGTTGATGGAAAGATTTGGAGCAACAGATGTCTGGTTCCGCTGCAGTATTGTATTCAGGTTGTTATAGGTTCTCTTGACCTGTTCAAAATCAACTCTATTGCTCAAATTTACTGTTAATGTATTCGACTTGTAATTCAAGGAGGCGTTGACACCATTTTTTAAACTGTTAAAATCAAAATCGTTGAGCAGGTTTTGGTCCAATACCGTATATTTTCCTGTAGCCGGATCTTTATCAAATGACTGATTGAGTGTTTCCGATTTATTTTGATTGAATGCATAACCTATTGCAGCGGTCAGCCTTTTAGAAAGCGGCTCCGAATAGGTTACTGAAGCACCGTAGTTATTATTCGCCAGTTTATCATTTTTATATTGATCGATCAAGGTTGTATCTCCGGAACTTTGGAAGAAGTTTTCCGAAAAATACTGTGTTTTGTTGCGATTTTGGTCTGCATTCGCATTGACATTGAAAGTAATGGAACGGCGGTCCTTTTTGAAACGACGTGTAAGCATCGCATTTATATTAAATCGATCCTGATCGTTATTTAAATCTGTCCTGGATGAAGTCCGTGTAATCAATGTGCCATCCAATTTACGTTGATCTGCTTCGGAATTGGATAAATTGTCACGGCTAGATTTGGTAAAGCCCATGGTGACAGTAAGGTCAGCAAGCGAATCAAGCTTATAGTCATACCGTAGATTTGCAATATTTGCCTGTGTTTCTGTTTCAGATGTGGTCACATTATTATCTACCTGTGCGCGTTCAGGAAGGTTATTCTGTGCGTTGTATGTACTTGTATTGTTGACATTGATCTGATTCCGCTTGAAGTTGACATTGATCTTATGCTTATCATCTTTGGACTTATCCGAATAGCTTGCTCCCATGTTGACAGCCTTAGGTACGCCACCACCATAGTATTTACCGTCCCATCCCCCATCAGAACCATCACCACCAGAGGAAATCATAATGCCTCCGCCCTCCATCATCTGTACATTGCTGCTTCCACCCACGCCATATTTTTGGCTATCTTCAAATCCTAACCCGACCATTCCATCATTGGCGAGAATTCCATAAGCAGCAATTTTCTGCGAGCCCTTAAACTTATTGAGCATGACTTTTCCGCCATAATAGTTGTCTGTACCAGCTCCCGCAACAGCCTGACCGAACATTCCCTTTTTCTTATCTTCTTTGAGCTTGATATCAATTGTCTGTGTACGTTCTCCGTCATCCACGCCGGTACGTACGGCGAGATCTGATTTCTTTTCATAGACCTGTACTTTGCTGACCATATCTGACCGGATATTTTTGGTAATCAGCGTTGGGTCATCGCCAAAAAACTCTTCACCGTCAAGCAATACCTTTTTTACTTCCTTTCCCTGCGCGATGATCTTGCCTGATCCATCCATTGTAATACCCGGTAATACCTTCAGCAGGTCTTCCACTTTAGCATCCTTCTCTACTTTAAAACTACCTGCATCATATTCAATTGTATCGCCTTTGATTACCACCGGAATTTTACCATTTACCTGAACCTCTTCCAGCAGTAGAGCTGCTTTGGATAGCTTTACAATACCGATATCTAAGTCTTCCGCAGCCACATGGATATCCTTTACCAAGTCAGCATACTGTGGATAGGAAACCACCATTTTATAAGTACCTGTGTCGAGATTAGCAATTTGGAATGTTCCATTTTCCTTCGTCCGGCCAAATTTAACCAAAATTGAATCTTTGGGACTGAGCAGCGCGATTGAAGCTTGATGTAGTTTTGCGAGATCTTTGATATCTGCCACTGATCCCACAAGTTTATGTTGTGCATAGGACTTGGAACCCAGGACAGAAAATAAAAGAAACAAAACTAGGGAATAGGTTAGTTTCATAAATTTTCGTTTATATATTGTCGGGGTAAATATATAAATGTTGCTACGGAAAATTCGTAAAATAATGTTAAATAATTGTATAATTAATAAACTAAACCTTGATCCTTCAAAAAAAATAGGCTAATTCACTCTATACCAATTAATCTACCATACAAAAAAAAGAGGCGTAACTTATTTGTTACGCCTCCAGTATAAATAGAAAAATATATTTTACTTCCTTTAATCTACATTCAGGTTTAATTCTTTTTCCTTATTGATTAAATGGGCAATACTTGTATCGTTTAAAATCTGCAACATGGCATTTCTCACTTCTACAAACGTATCGCGTATGCCACAGGCATGCTCTTGGGTACACTCTTCGCACGAGCGGTAGAAGTTTAAGCTCACGCAGGGTAGCAAGGCTATGGGTCCATCGATCAGGCGCATCACCTGGGATAAGAAAACATCTTCAGGAGCCTTATTGAGGCTGTAACCGCCACCAGCTCCTTTTTTGCTATAGAGAATTCCGGCATTTCGCATTTCAAGCAGAATTTGTTCCAAGAATTTTTTTGGAATATTCTCCTCCTGCGCAATCTTCACGATTTGCATAGGCTCATTACCGTAATTACGACCAAGCACCATCAGTGCTTTTATTGCATATTTTGTTTTTTTGGAAAGCATAGTTTATTTACCCCCTGTTGAATTGCAAATTTACGTTTTTTATTCAATAGAATAAAACCTGCCAGATTTAGCAGGTACCAACAGTCTCCTTATTGACCCAATACCGCTCTGATCGGTTTGCCGATGCTACCATTGGGCTCAGTAATATGCAATAACGAAGAGATTGTCGGTGCAATATCCACAATATGCACCTCTGTATTAGATACACCTGGTTTAATTCCCCAGCCCATAAATACCAGCGGAATATGGGAATCATAGCCAGACCAGGTACCATGTGTTGTACCGGTCGAGCGCGGCGTACCGTCATACCATTGTGGTTCACAAACAATCTGAATTGCACCACTACGTTTAAAGTTGTAACCATTGATCATTTTTTCGCGAATAGGCGCCGGAATCATCAGACTTTCGCCTTTTTCCATATCAGCCACATATGCGACACCTTCTGTATGGCGAAGCTCACGAATGATAGTCTCTTTTATTTTATCGCGATCCAAATTCAACGAATCAATCAATTGATTGTTTAAATGTACCTGATAGTTCATCATGCTTTTCACTAGCTTCTCTTGCCCAAATTTCTCTTTAAGGGTTTTGTTAAGTCCTGTGATAATCTGACGTGAATAGAAATAACCACCATTTCCTTTCATATCCATAAAGAACCGAGAGTTATAAGAAGCACCATGATCTGCAGTCAGGAAGAAGGTATAGTTTCCCTTACCCACGGTCTTATCCAGGTAGTTGAAGAAATCGGCAAGTTGTTTATCAAGCTGAAGATAAATATCTTCAATCTCCACTGCTGTCAATGAATAACGGTGTCCGACGTAGTCTGTTGCTGAAAGGCTCACACAAAGGAAGTCGGTATTTTTAGTCGGGTTATTTCCCATCTGTTCATTTTTGATTGCTTCCATTGCCAGATCCAAGGTAAACTGATTTCCCATTGGTGTGGTTTTGATCAGCTCATAGCCTTCGTCTTTCATCAGCTTAGAAGTTGCGCGCGGCAAAGTCGGTTTTTCTTCGCCAGGGTATTTACCTTCGTAGATATTATCATCTGCAATACTGTTGGCAGCATAGGTACTAATATCATACATGGGTTTCCAGTCGCCTTTCAGGTATTTTTCAGCCAATTTTTTCTTGTTGAAGTCTACGACCCATTTTGGCAGTTTATCCATGTAGAAATTAGAGGTGATCCAATCACCTGATTTTGCTTCGAACCAATACGCCGCATCAGCGAAATGTCCCGCAGGCAGAATACCACCACGGTCTTTAATCGCGATACCGATCACTTTGGATTTAAAGTTAGAAGCGAGTTTCAATTGATCCGTTACAGTCGACGCAAGCAAATTACGTGGAGACTGCTGCCCTTCCTTGGCGGTAGTCCCTACACCAACAACATTATCGTCCTGCGTACAGTACATATTCTTACCCGTCTGTTCTTCGATCCAGTCATTACCTGCAATACCATGTATGGAGGGAACTGAGCCTGTATATACCGAACTGTGCCCAATGGCTGTGTATGTCGGAATATAGTTAATCAATGTATTTTCACAGGAAAATCCTTCTTTCAAAAGTCGTTTGAAACCATCATTTCCATATCGATCCGCAAAACGATATAAATAATCCCAACGCATTTGGTCCACCATCAGGCCGACAACCAATTTTGGTCTTTCCGGTTGCTGCGCCATGGATGAAAGCGCTGCTATTCCAAGGACGACACTTAAAAAAAATCTTTTAATCATAATTGTATTAAGTATTAAAATATTAGTTTTTTATTTAGTGTAAAGTATTCCATCAGGCCTTAAAAAAGGAACAATAAATCGTAACATATTGGCAGCCCAGGTCTCCTGATATCGATTACTTCACTTCGCTAAAGTAGGGTTTAATCTTTTAAATGTGCTTTTAAAAATTGACCTGTATAAGAATCTTTACAATGGATAAGTTCTTCCGGAAGACCCGCAAAGACTAGCTGTCCGCCTTTATTTCCACCCTCAGGACCAATATCGATCACCCAATCTGCCGATTTGATCATATCCATATTGTGCTCGATCACCAATATACTGTTGCCTAGGGCAATCAGTGCATCAAATGATTTCAATAACTTTTTAATATCCTGAAAGTGTAAGCCTGTTGTTGGCTCATCAAAGATAAAAAGTGTTTTCTTGCTGTTATTACCCTTAATGAGGAAAGAGGCCAGTTTAATCCGCTGTGCTTCACCGCCAGACAATGTACTTGACGATTGCCCGAGCTTAACGTAGCCTAATCCAACGTCCTGTAAAGGCTGCAATTTAGCCAATATTTTAGGCTGGTCTTCAAAGAATACAATCGCTTCATCAACACTCAGCTCGAGAACATCTGCGACAGACTTGTTCTTGTAATGTACATCAAGCACAAATTGTTTAAATCGTTTCCCTCCGCAGGCCTCACATGGTAAAACGATATCGGCCATAAATTGCATTTCAATTTTAACTTCTCCTTCGCCCTGACAAACATCACAACGTCCACCTTCAACATTAAATGAAAATGCAGCAGGTTTCAATCCAGCAGCTTTGGCTGGCCCCTGATTGGCATACAAGGCCCTGATTTCATCCCAGGCTTTCACGTAAGTCACAGGGTTGGATCGCGAAGAACGACCGATCGGATTTTGATCGACCATTTCAACCTGTTCAACCTGGGTAATATCCCCCTCAATCGCATCATAGACGCCGGTCTGCTCGCCGGAGTAATTGCCGATCGACTTCTGCAGTGCTGGGTAAAGGATACGTTTGACCAACGAAGTCTTACCTGATCCCGAAACACCCGTTACCACCGTAAAGGTATTCAATGGGAATTGTACATCAATCCCTTTGAGGTTATTCTCATGTGCCCCTTTAATGGTCACACTATTGGACCATGGACGGCGTTTTTGGGGTACCTCAATCTGGCTTTTGCCGCTGAGGTATTGACCCGTAAGACTTTTTGTGTCTTTCAGAATCTGCTGATATGTACCCGCAAAGACCATCTCGCCGCCATTGATTCCCGCTTCCGGTCCGATATCGATCAGGTAATCGGCAGCTTCCATCATTTCCTGCTCATGCTCGACCACTACAACCGTATTGCCAACATCGCGGAGGGATTTCAGCACAGAAATCAGGCGCTGTGTATCACGTGGATGGAGCCCGATACTTGGTTCGTCCAACACATAGATAGAACCTACGAGCGAACTCCCTAATGAAGTAGCCAGGTTGATCCGCTGCGACTCACCGCCTGAAAGGGTATTCGACAGCCGGTTCAGCGTCAGATAACTTAATCCAACATCGCACAAAAATTGCAACCTGTTATTAATTTCAGCAAGAAGTCTTTTGGCAATGACCAACTCATTACCGACCAGCGGTAAAGTTTTAAAAAACTCCAAGGCTTCTTCAAGTGGCATCAATACGATATCGGTGATAGACTTGCCCCCAACTTTCACATAGGTAGCATCTTTTCGCAATCGGGTACCGCGGCAATCCGGGCAATCTGTTTTCCCTCGGTAGCGCGATAACATCACACGGTATTGAATTTTATAGGTTTGGGCTTCAAGTTCTTCGAAGAACTGGGTAAGGCCTTCAAAATATTGATTTCCCGTCCACAGCAGCTCTTTCTGCGCGGTCGTCAGGTCCATGTATGCACGATGTATCGGGAAATCAAATTTCAGTGAACTTTTAACAAGTTTCTGTAGCCACTCGCCCATCTTCTCTCCTCGCCAGGGTGCAATCGCGCCATCGTAAACCGATCGGCTCTTGTCTGGAATAACAAGATCGGGATCAATACCAATGATCTTCCCGTAACCTTCACATCGACGACAGGCACCATACGGGTTATTGAAGCTGAAGAAATTTGGTGTAGGTTCTTCAAAGGTTATGCCATCAAGTTCAAATTTATGGGAGAAATAATGTCGCTGACCATTTTCCTCCATATAGAGCTCGCCTTTACCCTCGAAAAAACCTGTTTGGACCGAGTCAGAAAGTCGATTGACAGTATCATCGTCCTGTTCAATGCGAACCCGGTCGACGACAATAAGTACTTCACCATCCTGGAGGTCTTTGTTAGCGATGGACTTATCATCGATAATAGTTTCGATTTTCTGCATACTATCACCATAGAAGACACGCACAAAACCTTTCTGTAACAGGAGCGACAGTTCTTCCTTAAGTTTACGCCCATGGGAAGGTATAAGCGGAGCAAGAAGTGTCACCGTTGTCCCCTCTTCTAAATTCAACGCAAAATCCACCACTGAACTCACACTGTCTTTGGTCACCTCGCGGCCTGATACAGGAGAAATTGTCTTGCCGATCCGGGCATACAACAATTTCAGATAATCATAGATCTCAGTGGATGTCCCCACCGTCGAACGAGGGTTGGACGTAATGACGCGTTGTTCTATGGCAATCGCAGGAGCAATACCTTTGATGTAATCCACCTCCGGTTTATTCATCCGTCCCATAAACTGTCTTGCGTACGAAGAAAGACTCTCGACATAACGTCGTTGTCCTTCGGCGTAGAGCGTATCAAAAGCTAAGGATGATTTTCCTGAGCCCGACATTCCAGTGATAACAACTAATTTATTTTTTGGGATATCAACGTCAATATTCTTTAAGTTATTAACTCTTGCACCCTTTATCTGAATATATTCTTTTGGAGTGTGCTCCACCTGTTTACTCATAATAATCCTTATCTCACACAAAGTTACGTATTCTTGGCTGATTATATTCCTGCGAATTAAAAAGCTATTCGGTTTTCTATCACCTGAATTTCAAAAAAAGAGCTGCTGTTCTAAACTTGGCTAAAATTCAACAAAAGGATTCATCCTAGCGAATCACTAATATTAAAATCTGTTATAAAGGAAAATATGATATTTCATTTAGTTTCCCAGACAATTATTTTTCGATTTACAATTAATCCTTTCGAAAACAATATAGTCCTATAGGTGTTAATCTTCTATAAAATGTAGCATTTTTTATAGACACAGCGTTTAAACAACAAATTAATTAAGGCATATTTGATATTATTGATTGAAAAACACAAAACAGATGAATAGCAAATATGTCTTTAAAAATCAAATAACAGTGATATGAAAAAAAATGTATTTCAAGTAATGATGCTATTAGTAATTGCATTAGTATCCTCAACAACTATTAGTAAAGCGCAAATGGTTATCGACAAAATAGACTTAAGCATTTTTCCGAGCCCCGAAAAAGGATATAAGAAAATGGTGATTGAAGTTCCCTATTCAAAAAGCGATAAAAACAAAAAAATAGAATTTTCGGTAGGTAAATGGATGGAAGTAGATGGATGTAACTCCTTTAACCTATCGGGCACGTTGGAGAAAAAGGATCTTCAAGGCTGGGGTTATGACTATTATGTATTCAAAACAAATGGCAATGTTGCCAGCACCATGATGGCTTGTCCAGACAAAGAAAAAAGAAACCTTTTTGTTTCGGCACAACCGGAGACTGTACGTTACAATGGCAGAATGCCGATTGTGATTTATGTACCGGAAGCTTATGATGTGCAGTTCAAAATCTACACAACGGACGGTGACACGTACCGTGCAGCAGAGGTAAGAACAAAAAAGTAAAATTGTAAGCGCTATTTGGCGCAGAAAACAAATAACAGGCAAATAAAAAAGCCTTCGAACGTTGTTCGAAGGCTTTTTTATTATCGCTTTTCGCTATGGACTATTGAAATTTCTTCGCGTTTACTTTACGCTCGTTTTCAGTCAAATAGATTTTACGCAGACGCATTGATTGCGGTGTCACCTCAATATACTCGTCAGCTTGAATATACTCCATACATTCTTCCAAGGAGAATTTGATTGCTGGTGCAATACGTACGTTGTCGTCAGAACCAGAAGCACGCATATTTGTCAACTGTTTTCCTTTGGTAACGTTGATCGTTAAATCATTGTCACGGATGTGTTCACCTAGGATTTGTCCTTCATATACATCCACACCTGGATCTACGAAGAAACGACCACGGTCTTGTAACTTATCGATGGAGTATGCTGTTGTTGAACCTGTATCCAAAGAGATCAATACACCAGCCAAACGACCAGGAATTGTACCTTTCCAAGGCTCGTAACCTTTCAAACGGTGTGCCATAACAGCTTCACCAGCTGTTGCTGTCAACACGTTGTTACGTAAACCGATGATACCGCGAGAAGGGATAGAGAACTCAAGATGTTGCATATCTCCTCTAGCTTCCATAATTAACAACTCACCTTTACGTTGGGTCACCAACTCAATTACTTTTCCTGACACATCAGAAGGAACGTCAACAACAAGTTCTTCGATTGGCTCACATTTTTGACCATCAATTTCTTTGATGATAACTTGTGGCTGGCCTACTTGCAATTCATAACCTTCACGACGCATTGTTTCGATCAATACCGACAAGTGAAGGATACCACGTCCGTATACCAACCAAGCATCTGGAGACTCTGTAGGAACGACACGTAGTGCTAAGTTTTTCTCCAACTCTTTTTGTAAACGATCGTAGATGTTACGTGATGTTACCAATTTACCTTCTTTACCGAAGAAAGGAGAGTTATTGATGGTAAACAACATGTTCATTGTTGGTTCATCAATGCTGATAACTTCCAATTGCTCTGGATTTTCAAAATCTGCAATGGTATCACCGATATCGAAACCTTCGATACCAACTACGGCACAGATATCACCGGCACTTACTTCAGGCACTTTGATGCGGCCAAGGCCTTCAAATACCTGTAGTTCTTTTACACGTGATTTCACAACTTTTCCATCGCGTTTCACCAAAGAAACCGGTTGGTTTTCCTTGATCGTACCACGCGCAACACGACCGATAGCGATACGTCCTACGAACGTCGAATAATCCAATGATGTTACCTGCATTTGCAAAGTACCTTCAGATACTTCTGGTGCAGGGATATATTTGATGATGGCTTCCAACAAGTCCGTGAAGTCTTCAGTACGATTTTTCCAATCTGTAGACATCCATCCTTGTTTTGAAGAACCGTACAATACTGGGAAGTCCAATTGCTCTTCAGTAGCACCTAAGTTGAAGAATAGGTCAAAAACATGTTCGTATACTTCTTCAGGACGACAGTTTTCTTTATCGACTTTATTGACAACGACGATAGGTTTGATACCTAATCCCAAAGCTTTACCTGTAACGAAACGTGTTTGAGGCATTGGTCCTTCGAAAGCATCGACCAATAGCACTACTCCATCAGCCATCTTCAATACACGCTCTACTTCACCACCGAAATCGGCGTGACCTGGGGTATCGATGATGTTGATTTTAACACCTTTATATGTTACTGATACGTTCTTAGATACAATAGTGATCCCGCGCTCACGCTCTAAATCATTATTGTCTAGGATTAATTCACCAGCATTTTCATTTTCTCTGAATTGATTGGTAAAATATAAAATTTTGTCTACAAGCGTAGTTTTACCGTGGTCGACGTGAGCGATGATCGCAATGTTTCTAATGTTTTGCATTGAGCAAGAATATTTTTATAAAATTTTAGGGTGCAAAGATAAACATTTTGCACCATAAAATTTATAACTATGTGTATTTTATTTAATTACACCTAATTCTTTACCTACTTTGGTAAAGGCGGCGATTGCTTTATCCAGGTGAGCAACTTCGTGTCCTGCCGAAATCTGCACACGGATACGGGCTTTTCCCTGAGGTACAACAGGATAGTAGAAACCAATCACATAAATTCCCTCGTCCAACATCTTGGATGCGAATTCTTGCGCTAATTTCGCGTCATAAAGCATTACAGGCACGATTGGGTGGAAACCTGGTTTGATATCAAATCCAGCAGCTGTCATTTTTTCACGGAAATAAGTTGTATTTGACTCCAATTTATCGCGCAATGCAGTTGTCTCACTCAGCATATCTAAAACCGCTACAGAAGCTCCTGCAATTGCTGGTGCCAGGGTATTAGAAAATAGGTATGGACGTGAACGCTGACGTAACAAATCGATGATTTCTTTTTTACCGGAAGTGAAACCACCAGAAGCACCGCCTAAGGCTTTGCCCAAAGTGCCCGTAATAATGTCTACACGATCGATAACATTGAAAAGCTCGTGTGTACCACGTCCCGTTGCACCGATAAATCCAGTACAGTGCGACTCATCGATCATCACTAGCGCCTGGTATTTGTCTGCTAGATCACAGATCTGATCCAATGGAGCTACAGATCCATCCATCGAAAATGCGCCATCTGTAACAATGATTTTATGTCTAGCACCAGATGCAGCCTGCAATTGTGCTTCCAAATCAGCCATATCTGCATTTTTATAACGGAAACGTTGTGCTTTACACAAACGAACACCGTCAATGATAGAGGCGTGATTCAATTCGTCAGAAATTATGGCATCTTCAGCACCAAATAAGGGTTCGAATACACCACCATTCGCGTCGAATGCTGCCGCATATAAAATAGTATCTTCTGTTCCGAGGAACTTTGAAATTTTTGCTTCTAATTCTTTATGCACATCTTGGGTTCCACAGATGAAACGTACGGATGACATTCCATAACCATGTGTATCAATCGCTTTCTTTGCTGCTTCGATTACTTTGGGGTGCGAAGACAGACCCAAATAATTGTTCGCACAAAAATTGACAACTTCCTGTCCTGTACTCACTTTGATGTCTGCTCCTTGAGGCGTAACGATTACACGCTCTTGTTTATACAATCCCGCTTCTTTGATTGCTTCCAATTCCTTTTCTAAAACTGGTTGTAATGTATTGTACATAATTCGATTTTATTTTTTTATACAATATTACAGTTTTTTCATTGGAATAAGTTGCTTTACCTTTCGAGAAAAGGGCTATTCACGGAGAATTCACCCCAAATCAATGATTTGGTAACATTAAACCGATTGCATAAAATTCCTTTTTTCAATCGCCCTACTTTTCCTCTTGCTTTGATAGCGACCAACAGGGAGACAACCGCGAGACATCTTCGGGCTGCAAGCAGGGTGAATGTAAAAATAGAGCGATAGGGGGGCCAATGTGAATTACTCGTAACGAAGCGCGTCGACGGGATCCAGTTTAGACGCTTTTGAGGCGGGGTAATAGCCCGATAGCATACCAACGAGTCCACATACCGCAAAACCTAAAATTATCGCTCCCCAAGGTATAATAAAGGATGTGCCGAGCTGTAGCGCCAGGATATTACCGATCAGGATACCAATAAAGATTCCGGCCACACCTCCGATCATACAGATCACGATGGCTTCCATCAAAAATTGTTTCCGTATAACACTCGGTGTTGCACCGATCGCCTTGCGTATGCCGATCTCCCGGGTACGTTCAGTAACCGAGACTAGCATAATGTTCATCAATCCGATTGAAGCACCCACAAGGGTTATAAAAGCAATCACCACGGCTCCCAAAGTAACCATAGCCATATTTTGCATCAGCATCTGGGCAACCGCATCTGATTTGGTGATTTCAAAATCATTGGACTGCCGTGATGTCAATCCGCGGATATTTCTAAAGACGATGGTAGCTTCGCCGATTGCGGCTTCCAATCGCATGGGATCATTGGAAGAAACAGTTATCACATAGGAGGGCTCGGTACCCTGCATCACTGCCCGGGCCTTGATCAGTGGAATAAAGCAGGCCCTATCCCCGCCCATCCCGGCAGAAGAACCTTTACTTTTTAAGACTCCTATCACCAGATAGCGGATATTGTTAACCGTAATAAACTGCCCTATTGGATCAATAATTTCGTTGAATAGCATTTTACTCACTTCACTACCGATGATAATCACGCCACTACCTGTTTCAACCTCCCGCGTAGAAAAATTACGGCCTTCGCTAACAACATACCCTGATGTCTGCAGATAATTTTCATCTGTCCCGATCAGGCCGATATTGGGGTTTGTTTTTTTGGATTGATATTTTGCGGTCGTATTCCAGCTTACATTAGCACTGATCGATGTCAGCGCATTAAAGTGAAAATCCTGTCTGAATCTTGCAGATTGTGCATAGGTAATATTAGCAAAGACTTTTGAGCGAGTCCCTTCATTACCGATCCGGACATTTAATCCCCGGTTGCGTATGTTGAAGGAATTTGATCCCATGGATGAAAAGGAATCTGTTAGCGAGTTTTTCATGGCATCGATCGAGGTCAATACTCCTATTAATGCCATCATCCCTATGGCAATGATCAGTGCTGTTAAAAATGTCCGCAGCTTATTCCCTACAATGGACTGTAGTGCAAGCTTGACATTTTCAACATAAGACATTTTTACGGCCATAGAGCTGGTATTTATAATTTGTAGGGATGAAAATACTGTAATTCCAGCACAAAACCAAAAAGGCAATTTACTTCCAAGAAATAAATTGCCTTTTGGATGGAATCTGACCTATCCATGCAAGCGGATTACGTTGATTTTGTGGCCATTTTCTGCCTTAATTAATTCTTTTCCATGTCTCGGTGCGTCCAAGCAAGCTCACACCAACATAGCCCCTGATATCAAGCTTATCTCCTTTTAAGGTCATCTTGCAGCTATACGTTTTGCCCGATTTCGGATCGTAGATCTTGCCGTCAACATAGGTATTGCCATCTTTATCAAAATTGGTCAAGATTTCGAGTCCTTGCACATTTCTGCCCTGCAATGCTTTATCTGGGTTTTTTATATCTTTCTTGGGCTGACCGGCTTCATTATTTGGAAATTTCAGCCAATAGAGTTTTCCAAAAAACTTATCGCCTTTCTTGTAAATTTCAACACGACCTTCGCCGCTTGGGTTTTCCCACTTTCCGATAATGGGATCGGTCTGCGCAAATAATGCCACTGTAGTAAGCAGCATTATGAATGACATCATAATTTTCTTCATGGGTCTATTATTTTATGAACTTAATTCTTTCAATTTTCCCCGCTATTGGCGATCCGATCGCTTGTTTAAACGACGTAAGTACGTCGTTCAATTCTTTTCCACCATCGGCAATCGTCATACATAACACGCATAATCGTTGATGACCATACGGCTATAGCATGCATAGCTTCTGAATAAATATACAAAATATTTACTATGCTTGCATATATTTTTTATTCCAGTATTGCTATTTATCAATCAGCCCCAGTTATTAACACAAGTTAACGATCCATCCATCCATCCATCCATCCATCCATCCATCCATCCATCCATCCATCCATCCATCCATCCATCCATCCATCCATCCATCCATCCATCCATCCATCCATCCATCCATCCATCCATCCATCCATCCATCCATCCATCCATCCATATACCTCAAAGATTTAAAAGCGATGATCTAAAAAAAGTTTGGCATCGGGTTTGTACGATAAGTATTATATTATTACTTTATTTACTCTTTATAAATTAGCACATATTATGAAATTTATTATTAGTCTTTTACTTACTGGTCTGGTAGTCGCAATTGCTTGCTGGGTTGTTCCTGGTGCTGAAGTTGCTGGTTTCGGTTGGGCTATCGTTACGGGACTTGTCATTGGATTTGTCAACGCCACTGTGGGATCGATTTTAAGGTTATTTACTTTCCCATTGAATTGGCTTACCTTAGGTCTAGTTTCCTTTATTATTACCGTATTAATGGTCTTGTTGACCGATTCACTACTTGGTTCCAAATTTGATGTACATGGATTTTGGACCGCAGCGCTGTTTGCCATTGTCGTTGCCATATTGGAAATGATTATTGGCAGTATGTCAAAAGATTAAGAGTACATTCATTACATAGCATAAGGGGCTATCCAAAAAATTGGATAGCCCTTTTTCACATTCCTCCACTGATATCACCTATCAGTTGAAATATATTTTTTACCGGTCCGATTCCTTTAAAATAGTCGTCTTTATGGATGAGTTTATCTCCATTTCCCTGGCTTTTTACAGCAGAATTCGCTAAATTTAATTCTCATAAAGAACCGCTGATATATGTGCGAACAAAACCACGAGCATAGCCATGCCACACCGGAGCACGGTCTTATAACAAAGGAACAGCCTTGGTGGATTACCCAGCGTAAGCTCGTAATGGCTCTCGTCATCTTACTTACTTTACTCCTATTGAAATATGCGTTTAAGATCAGCCTTCCCTTTGGCATCAGCTTGACCTTAAATAGCGTTGCCTACCTTCTCGCGGGAATCCCCGTTATTCAAATGGCATTTCGCAAGGCAAGCCGCGGTGATATTTTTAATGAATTTTTTTTAATGACCGTTGCAACCTTGGGTGCTTTCGCCATTGGAGAATTTGAAGAGGGTGTCGCGGTAATGGTATTCTACCAAATCGGAGAGTGGTTTCAGGATACTGCCGTCGATAACGCCAAGAAATCAATCAAATCGCTATTGGATATCCGTCCCGATAAAGTAACGGTGCTGCGCAACGGGCAACAGCAGCAGGTAAATCCAAAAACCGTCACAATCGGTGAAATTATCCTTGTAAAAGCAGGAGAAAAAGTGGCGCTGGATGGTAAATTGAAAACGGAGAAAGCCGCATTTAATACCGCAGCATTGACTGGAGAGAGTAAACCCGATACAAAATATAGGGGCGAAGCTGTTTTTGCAGGCATGATTAATCTGGAAACGGTTGTTGAGATCGACGTTTCCAGTACATTTGAGGATAGCAAATTGAGCAAAATTCTCGAAATGGTACAGGATGCTACCGCACGGAAGTCCAAAACACAATTGTTTATTGCCAGATTTGCCAAAATATATGTTCCTATTATTTTCGGCCTCGCGCTTTTGGTTCTTATTTTACCCCTGTTTTTTGTTCAGGACTATAGTTTTAAAGAATGGTTCTACCGGAGTTTGGTCTTCTTGGTGATCAGCTGTCCCTGTGCCCTGGTTGTTTCGATTCCCTTGGGCTATTTTGGTGGTATAGGTTTAGCCTCCCGAAATGGCATACTATTTAAGGGCGGGAACTTCCTCGATGCCATCACCGCAGTCGATACCATTGTCATGGATAAAACGGGTACACTTACAGCGGGTGTATTTGAAGTAACGGAAGTTTTTGCTGTCCATGGAGATCCAACGGAATTACTGAGTTACGCTAAGGCTGTCGAGGCACATTCAACACATCCCATCGCAAAGGCGATCGCCAGTTATCATCCCGGCAGGCCCGCATTGCAAGCTGAGAAAACCCAGGAAATAGCAGGCCACGGACTCCTCGCCACTGTTAATGGAAAACGTACACTCGCAGGCAACAGCAAGTTACTGGACAAATTCAATATCAGCTATCCTGCAGAGCTAAGGCAAGTGGCCTACTCCATTGTATTGCTTGCCATCGAAGATCAATATGCGGGTTATATCACTGTGGCGGATCGGATTAAGCCCGATGCCAAGGAAGTGATCCAAACCATGCGTGCTCAAGGTCTATATACCGTCATGCTATCTGGGGATAAAACAGCGGTAGTAAATGAAGTTGCCAAAGAACTTGGGCTAGACAAAGCTTATGGGGATCTCCTTCCGGAAGATAAGGTAAATCATGTACAACAACTGATCGATCAAGGTCGCCGTGTTGCCTTTGCAGGTGATGGCGTAAATGACGCACCGGTAGTAGCTTTGGCGCAGGTCGGCATCGCCATGGGTGGACTCGGAGCCGATGCAACCATCGAAACGGCTGATGTGGTGATCCAGAACGATGAACCCCACAAGATCCTGTCTGCCATCAAAATCGGTAAAATTACCCGAAGCATTGTTTGGCAGAACGTCATTCTCGCAATGGGGATCAAAATCATTGTCTTGGTTCTTGGTGCCGGTGGTGTTGCAACGCTCTGGGAAGCAGTTATCGCCGATGTTGGGGTAGCACTTTTGGCTATTTTAAATGCCATTCGAATCCAGCAGAAAAAAGTCTAAAATAGAAGATACCCAAGAAATCTGGCCAACACCTGTAAAAATCGGATATCAGAAATAAAGTAGTAGAATATCCCTAAAATTGAATAAAAGCGGGGCTGTCCAAAAGTTGAACAGCCCCGTTTCTTATTTTTCATCCCCGATCTAATTTAGATCACAAAGAGCAATTTTAATCCCGCCAAGCTTTGTACGCATTGATCAATCCATTTGTCGAAGAATCATGACTTGTAACCGGATTGGCGTCGCTTAATTCCGGGAGGATTTGATTGGCCAATTGTTTACCGAGCTCGACACCCCATTGATCAAAACTATAAATATTCCAGATCACACCCTGGACAAAAATCTTATGCTCATACAATGCGATAAGTCGTCCTAAAGTGCGTGGCGTCATTTTTTTGAACAGGATGGAATTCGTTGGGCGATTACCTTCAAAAACTTTATAGGCTTTCAGTGCTTCAATTTCCTGGTCCGACTTTCCGGCTTTCTTAAATTCAGCAACCACTTCGGCTTCCGTTTTGCCATTCATCAAAGCCTCAGTCTGCGCAAAAAAGTTAGACAACAGCAATTGGTGGTGGTTTCCGATCGGATTAAGACTATTGGCAGGTGCAATGAAATCACAAGGAATCAACTTGGTGCCCTGGTGAATCAACTGATAGAAGGCGTGCTGCCCGTTCGTACCAGGTTCACCCCAGATAATCGGTCCAGTCTGATAATCCACCTGTTGACCATTGCGATCAATATACTTACCGTTACTTTCCATATCCCCTTGTTGGAAATAAGCGGCAAAACGGTGTAGGTATTGATCGTAAGGAAGAATTGCGTGACTTTCCGCTTGGAAAAAATTATTGTACCATACACCAAGCAAAGCCAATATCACGGGAATATTGGATTCAAAGGAGGTTTCCTTAAAATGAACATCCGCTTCATAGGCACCTTTCAACAGTTCCTCGAAATTATCGAAGCCTATTGCCAAACTGATTGAAAGACCTATTGCAGACCACAGGGAATAACGTCCGCCCACCCAGTCCCAAAACTCAAACATATTCTGGGTATCTATTCCAAAGGCACGTACTGCTTCTGTATTGGTGCTCAATGCAGCAAAATGCTTAGCGACATCTTCCTGAAGGGCACCACTGGCCAGAAACCAATCTTTAGCGGTATGGGCATTGGCCATCGTTTCCTGTGTTGTGAAAGTTTTTGATGCAATCAAAAACAACGTTGTTTCAGGATCCACAGCTTTCAATGTTTCAGCAATGTGCGTACCGTCTACATTGGAAACAAAATGGACATTTAAACGTGTCTTATAAGCCTTTAATGCTTCTGTTACCATTACAGGGCCGAGATCTGAACCTCCGATACCGATATTAACCACATCGGTAATTTCTTTTCCTGTATATCCTTTCCACTGACCAGATAGAATCTCTTCGGTGAAAGTTCTCATGTGTGCCAACACTCGTTTAACATCAGGCATGACGTCCTTTCCATCCACATACACGGGTTGATCGGATTGGTTTCTCAAAGCAGTATGTAACACCGGTCTATTCTCGGTCACGTTGATCCGCTCGCCAGAGAACATAGCCGCTATCGCTTCTTCAAGACCACATTCTTTAGCCAGCTGTACCAAGAGCGCTTTTGTCTCTGCAGTGATCCGATTTTTGGAGTAATCCAAAAGTATATCTTCGAAAGCGATCGAGAACTTCTCAAAACGTGCGGGATCTGCGGCGAAAAGTGTGCGTAGATCATTTTTTTCGCTATTGTTAGATAGACCTGATAAAGAACCAAAATGCTGTGCTAGATTCTTATAGGCCTCAGTCTTTGTAAAATTAATTTTTGGGAACATACTGTTTTTACTGAAATTAGTTGTTTTAAACATCAATAAGAGCCTTCCGTATTTCATTGTTACACATCGTGTAGATCCTTAAATGAAGGTTTATTCTGTTGACAATACCAAAACTAAAAAAAAAAGGTCAAATTATCTCTATTTGACCATCTATAGGACGCGAAGTTATTAAGATAGAAGCGCGAATTTATTAATTAAAATTTCTACTTTAGCGGATATGACAAAAGAACAAATTCAAGACTTGAGGGATCGTGTTACTTCCCTGAGGAGGCATCTTTGACATCGATGCACGCAAAGAAGAAATAGAAAGAGATCAAGCTATTACGCTTGAAGCAAGCTTTTGGGATGATTCCAAAGCTGCAGAAAAAATACTCTTGGCCATAAAAAACCAAAAGGTATGGACAGACCACTTCGACGAAGTTGCAGCGGCGGTTGAAGACGCCTATGTCATGTATGAGTTCTTCCAATCTGGCGACGCGAGTGAAAAAGAAGTGGACGATCAATATAGAGTAGCTTTAGAGAAAGTCGAGGAGCTCGAGTTCAAAAACATGCTTAGTGCCGAAGAAGATCAGCTGGATGCAATCTTACAGATTACAGCCGGCGCCGGAGGAACTGAAAGCTGTGACTGGGCTGCCATGCTGATGCGGATGTATATTATGTGGGGCGAGAAAAATGGATATCGAGTGACCGAACAAGATTCGCAGGAAGGTGATGTTGCAGGTATCAAGAGTGTAACGTTACAGATATCCGGAGATTTTGCTTATGGCTACCTGAAGGGCGAAAATGGTGTACACAGGCTCGTTCGGATTTCTCCATTTGATTCCAATGCAAAACGCCATACCTCGTTTGCTTCTGTTTATGTCTATCCTTTGATTGATGATAATATTGAGATTGATGTTAAGGATTCAGAAATCGAATGGGATACTTTCCGCTCAGGTGGTGCAGGAGGTCAGAATGTCAATAAAGTGGAAACAGCTGTTCGATTACACCACAAACCTACTGGCATTATTATTAAAAATCAGGAATCCAGATCGCAATTACAAAACAAAGAAAATGCGATGCGCTTATTGAAATCACAGTTATATGAGATTGAAATGCGTAAACGCCAGGAAGCTACCGCTGCTATTGAAGGAAACAAAAAGAAAATCGAATGGGGATCCCAAATTCGAAATTATGTCCTCCATCCTTACAAGTTAATTAAAGATTTACGGACCAATTACGAAACCTCCAATACACAAGCTGTCCTGGACGGTGATCTAAATGATTTTCTAAAAAATTATCTAATGGAATTTGGTGGATAAAGACTATTCCGAAACTTGATGATATTGAAGACGTCCCCCTTTGGAGGCGTCTTTTTTTTTGTACTATCCTTTGCTTTTTTTATTTGGCTTAAGCTGAATTTCTTCAACCTGCACATTGCCCCCTTTCCTACACAGTTTGTCACAAAAACTGTCAATTTCTTTTAACAATCTGCATGCAAATGTTAAAAAACCTTAAAAGTCTATTGAATCGATCGTCGTTATATTTTGGCATAATTCTGTTACAATAAAATCACAAAACACTACAAATCAACAGATTAATTACTTATTATTTGTATCAAGAACGTTACAATTAGAAAGGATTGCTTATTTTTGGCACGAAATAAAGGCATGTCTTTTGCGTTTATGGAATCGTAATATTTTCATTACAAAAGATACCGACAGCGGTATCTCTTTAAACACTGAACGAAAGAATGTATATCTAAAATAGAACGGTTATGAATTACATGAAAGACAACTCGATCGTATCCAAGCAGATGGCCAAACAATGGAAGCCTGCGGTATATGATGTAAATGCAGGAGAAAAGCGATCTGATCATACAGTGAGCAAAAACGAGGAAAGCAACTTTGGTCCAAAAGAATATGGTATTTTTGGAGCAACTTTTTTTATACTATTTGCGTCAGTTTTTGGCGTATACATGCTTCAACCAGATTTTGATGCATTACGTTTCCAACGTTTAGACAGCATCGGCGGAACATTTTTAATTGCGTTGGGAATATTTCTAGCTGTTGTTGCTATCAGCTTTTTTATTTTTTTGATTGTACTGCATCGTAAATATAAACCCATCGCTTCAGTATCGGACGATGAGCTACCGACTTGTACGATTATCGTTCCCGCTTATAACGAAGGACAATTAGTTTATGATACCTTACATAGTTTGGCTAGCAGCGATTATCCGGAGAAGAAATTGCAGATTATTGCAATCGACGACGGTAGTAAAGATAATACCTTTGCTTGGATACAACGTGCCAAAATGGAATTGGGCGATCGTGTTGAAATTTATCAGCAGCCCAAGAATATGGGTAAGAGACATGCCTTGTACCGTGGATTTAAGTTAGGTACGGGAGAGATTTTCATCACGGTTGATAGTGACTCTATTGTTAAAAAGGATACCATACGTAATATGGCGAGTCCCTTTGTAACAAACAAGGAATGTGGGGCAGTTGCGGGTAATGTGCGTGTATTGAATACTAAAAAAGCGATTATACCGCGTATGTTAAATGTGAGCTTCGTATTCAGCTTTGAGTTTGTACGTTCTGCACAAAGTATGTTGGGTACGGTAATGTGTACACCAGGAGCATTATCTGGCTATCGTAAAGAGGCTGTGATGAACTGTTTGGAAGATTGGATTAACCAGACTTTTATGGGACAACCGTCTGATATCGGTGAAGATCGCGCGATGACCAATATGATCCTGAAACAGGGGTATCATGTTTTATTTCAATCCAACGCATACGTTTATACCGACACACCTGTACGTTACAAAAATCTGTACAAGATGTTTATCCGTTGGGAACGAAGCAACGTGCGTGAAAACATTGCGATGAGTCAATTTGCATTTAAGAATTTCCGTCAGGGACCTAAATGGGGAGCACGTATCTTATTGCTTATGCAATGGAAAAAAGTGTTATTGTCTTATCCGATGATGTTACTGATGTTATGGACCGTATTTCATTATCCACTGATGTTCTTAAGCTCAACATTGGTCGGTATCTTAATATTTTCCAGCGTCCAGGCCTATTTCTTTGCTTCCAAAAACTCGGATGCCAAAGAAGCTTTCTGGGCTTATAGTTACAGTATATTTTATGCTTTCAGCTTATTCTGGATTACACCGTATGCTATAGCGACCGCTGGACGCAGAGGTTGGTTGACAAGGGGTTAAAATTAACGCAAAGAACGTATATTTACAGCTATATAGAATTGGTTTTAATTATATTGAATACTTTCTCAGATCTTGATCTACTTAAATTCCCAGCAAGTAGATCAAGATTTTTTTTTACCTAGCATCTTGCGCAATCGTTTGATTTAAAAAAACATTATCAAATGTTTTGTTTTTAATACTAACTTAACACCACAATTATAAATTTGGCCTAATTAAACTAAGGGAGTACACAAATTGCGGTAATTATGGAACAGTTAGATGACACCGTGCTATTCGTTGGGATACAAGCCAATGACCGTCATGCTTTTTCGGAATTAGTCAATCGCTATTCTGCTATACTTTTTCGATTTATACAACGCCGTGTTTCCTGTGTTGAAGACTGTGAAGATATCCTGCAGGAGGTATTTGTTGCCCTTTGGAACAATAGACACAAAATCAGCATTGAATATTCGCTTTATCCGTATCTTTTTAAAACAGCCAAATACAAAATCATTGACTGGACTATTCATGAACAAAGGAAAGTTGCCCGTGCTGAAAACCTCACTCAGACCTTCCAAACACAAGTTTTAACTACGACATCTGAAGAAGAACTATTAGCAAAGGAACTTGCTGTACTTATCGAGCAAGAAGTTGACAAGATGCCTTCAACGATGCGGTCTGCTTTCTCGCTTAGCAGAAAAGAATCCATGTCTATTAAAGATATCGCTACAGAGCTTGCCCTATCAGAACAAACCGTGAAAAACAATATCTCATTGGCTCTAGGCTGGCTCAAGCTTCGATTTAAATAGTGGCAACGCTATATGAACTTCTCTCATGTAGTCTCATTTCCCAATAGTCTCATCATTTAAATGAACTGGAATACAATAATTTATATTTTTTTTTGATTTTTCTTCGGTACTTCTCTTCGCATAAAGAGATTATAGGTTTGTATGAAGGAACAAGAATCATCAGATCAAGCCAAAGCCTTGCTTAAAAAATACTTGGAAGGCCAATGTACAGCTGCGGAAGAACAACAGGTACTCCGTTGGTTCTATACATTGGATCAATCCGATAAAGAGCAATCTCAGGAAGAGCGGCCAGCGGACGAAATTCCGCCCCACCTAGCGTCGCGCATCAATGCTAGATTAGACGCCCGGCTATTTGATGAGCAAACCCCTATCAAACGACTGAGCTGGATACGATCCAAATGGATGGTTGCTGCTATGCTTATCGCCATTTCGGGATTTAGCTTCTGGTTCTATCAAAAATTATCTTCAAAAGCCGAGATACCGCTTACATTAGCGGCTGAGGTGCGTTCCCACAATAAGACTTTTCACAATGATATCCTTCCAGGGGGGCATTATGCAAAACTAATAACACCGACAGGAAAAGAGCAGCAGCTGGCAGATCCATTTGTTCAGCAGCATAATTCGACGACAGAAATAGCGGGTAAAAACTTCCGGGTTGATGTGCCAAAGGCCGGTACCTATATGGTCATTTTAGAAGATGGTACAAAAGTATGGCTCAATTCGCTCACACAGCTTTCTTACCCGACACATTTTGAAGCAGATCAACGTCAAGTTACATTAACGGGAGAAGCTTATTTTAAAGTCGCGAAGGATGCCAGCCGACCTTTCCGCATCCATGCCAATGGCACAACGATCGAGGTCCTGGGAACCACATTCAATGTCAACGCTTATCAAAATGAAGTGTCCACCTCACTCGTAGAGGGAAGTGTAAAAGTCCTTAAAGAGGGTAAGCAGACCATTATTAAACCCGGTGAGCAAGCGACAACATTGGCAAATGATATTCAGGTCAAAGTAAGTGATCTAGCAAAAAATACCGCATGGCAGCGCGAAGAATTTTATTTCGATGGCAACAATTTCAACGATATCACGCAGCAAATTGCACGATGGTATAATGTTGAATTTATAAATATCGAAGCCATCAATACCCCTTCTACGTACAGAGGCTCCATTAGCAGAAACAGTAAGCTTTCGGAAGTTTTAGAAATCCTGGCTTTAGCGACAGGGCGAAAATTCGACATTAACGGAAGGAAAGTAATAGTACAATGAAATTGATTATCTACCTTAAAAATTTATCTATGGCATAAACCTCGACTTATCGCCTGGCAATAACAAAAGAAGGGGATGTTGACGCATCCCCAGTTAAATCCAAGGCTTATTTTACTGATTACGAACAGAAATTTAAAACCTCAAAAATCATTCTAATTTATGAATTTTTTTTCTCCAATGAAAAGGCAGGAGAAAACACGGGAATTCCGGATCCCTCCAGCCTTTAAAACTTTATGTATGATAAAGTTAAGCACTCTTTCTTTGCTTTCCCTTGCTTTGGGAGCACATGCCTCGGGAACTGCACAAACAGTCAATCTCTCCTTAAAGAAGGTAAAGGTTGAGAAAGTCTTACAAGAAATTTCTAAGCAAACCGACTTACGATTTTTTTATGATGAAAAACTGCTGGATAATCTGCAGCCCATCAGTGTGGACGCAAATCACGCTTCCATTTCGCAAGTGCTTTCCAAAGCACTGAAAGGACAGAATCTAAGCTTTCAGATTCTCAACAACACCATCGTAATTTCCGAAAAACAACGTACAGATATCGAAATTACAGGTACAGTTCGCGATGCGCAATCAGCACTTGCCGGTGTAACGGTATCTGTGGAGGGAAATTCCGCATTATCTATAAAAACAGATGCCAACGGACATTTTTCGCTCCGTATACCCGAGAAAGCGGTGCTGACATTTCAGTATATGGGCTACACAACAGAGCGTATACAGGTGGGAAATCAACGCACATTGAATGTGACTTTACAAACGAGCACCTCACAATTAGATGAGGTGGTGGTCGTGGGTTATGGTACACAACGAAAAATCAATTTAACGGGCGCTGTTGACCAGATTTCTGCCAAAGAAATTGAAAATCGACCTGTTACCAATTTAGGTGCTGCCTTGCAGGGATTGATTCCCAACTTGAACATCACCAATGCCAGCGGTAATCCTTCGCAAAGTGCAAAATTCAATATTCGGGGTATTACTTCAATCAATGGCGGTGAGCCGCTTATATTAGTAGACAACATTCCTGTTACTGGCGATGAGCTCGCAAGACTCAATCCAAATGATTTTGAAAATGTATCGGTGTTAAAAGATGCGGCCTCGGCTGCTATCTATGGCGCTCGTGGCGCATTCGGTGTAGTTCTTGTAACAACCAAATCTGCCAAGTCAGAAAAACTTCAAGTCAACGTGGGGATGAGCACCCAATGGCGCACCACAGGTAAATTGCCTGAGATTGTCACAGATCCGCTTACCGTGATGCAATATAAACACGATGCAGCTTACCCGCTGTATGATTTGTATCCGGATGCCGTACGCGAATATGCGAAAAAGCTTCAGCAGGACCCTAGTTTACCGAACACGATCCTAGACCCTACAAACCCAGAGAAATGGGCTTACTATGGTCAAACTGACTGGATGAAGGAAGCCTATAAAAAATTGGCTCCAACCAATACGCTCAACTTGAGCTTGGGTAAAAGAACGTACAAATTAAGCTATTTATTTTCCGGTGAATACTATAAGCTCGATGGTGCCCTAAAATATGGGAATGACAAACTTAACCGTTACAATGTCCGCAACAAAATGGATATGCAAGTCACTCCGTGGTTGAACTTCGGAAATAATACGATATTAACAAGCCGACAATATGAAGCTCCAGTTTTCATGGGCGGTGATTTCTTCTGGAATGTAAACCGTACCCCGTCTTTAGATGTTCCAAGAAATCCGGATGGCAGCTGGACCCAATCAGGGGCTAGTTTATTAGGACTATTACAAGAAGGAGGACGAAGAAAAGAAAACATCAACGAGTTCCAAACGACATTTAATGCCAAAGCAGATCTGATCAAAAACATATGGACAGCCAATGCAGATGTTACTTTCCGTCGTTCCTTTGGTGTAATTGATGGTTATAATCGTTCTGTGCAGTACAAGACCGGGCCAAATGCTACGCCTCAATATGCAGGAGGAACTGTACCCTCCGCATATAAGCAGCAGGAAAACACCCGATATGATGTAATCAACGTGTATACACAATATACACAACAGTTTAATGACCACCATGTCAGCGCCTTGGTCGGTTATAATCAAGAATATCGGAATACCGAAATAAATTACGCCCTTAAAAATGGTCTTTATTCGGCTGATATACCATCCATCGGTTTAGGTAGTGGAGCGACAACAGTTACCCATAGTATCGACGATTATGCACTGCAAGGTGTATTTTATCGTCTGAACTATGATTATAAAGGGCGTTACCTCATTGAATCAAATGGCCGTCTGGACGGTTCTTCGCGCTTTCCAAAGGGTGACCGCTGGGGATTTTTCCCATCGGTATCTGCGGGATGGGTACTTTCTGAAGAGCAGTTCTTTAACCCGCTCAAATCTGCGATCAACTTCTTAAAACTTCGGGGTTCTTATGGACAATTGGGTAACCAAACCGTCTATGACCAGGCGATGAATCCATTAAGTTACCCTTATTTGCCATCTATGGCAGTCGATAATGGTATTCCTCGCGTTATTGAAGGTAATCGTCCGATATCCCTTTACCCACCATTAGTCGTGGCCAAGTCCTTAACCTGGGAACGTATTTCAACAATCAACGGCGGTATTGACCTGAATGTACTCAACAACCGCCTGAGTACGACATTTGATATTTACAAACGTACCAACGAGGGGATGTTAATCCCAGGAAGAACGCTTCCCGGGGCTTTTGGAGCTGACGCGCCGAACTTCAATGCGGCCGACATGAAGACAAATGGTTGGGATTTACGCATTAGCTGGAAAGATAAGTTCGACCTAGCTGGATCGCCATTCCATTACAACGCTACATTTACACTGGCAAACAGCAAAGCTACCATTACCAAATTTGATAATCCAACGGGTGATATCAGACAACATTATGCCGGACAGCGCATCGGTGAGATATGGGGCCTTCAAGCAGATGGTTTCTTCCAAAATGAGGATGAGCTAGCTAAACTGAACCAAACCGACGTAGGAACGGACGATCAACAATATAAATTCTATGTTGGAGACATTAAGTTCAAGGATATCGCTGGAGGGCCAGATGGAGGACCTGACGGAAAGATCACGAAAGGAAAACAAACGCTTGCTGACCATGGTGACCTCAAAATTCTAGGTAACTCGGAAGTTCAATATCCATATAGCTTTGACCTATCAGGTTCATGGAAAGGTTTTGACCTACGTGTATTCCTTCAAGGTGTCGGAAAAAGAGACTGGTATCCACCGGGCAGCCAAATCTATTTCTGGGGAATTTATGCACAACCCTGGACGAATGTGACCAAGCAAAACTTAGACCACTGGACTCCAGACAACAGAGATGGGTATTTTCCACGGATAAAATCGTACAGTGCAGAAGATACGGGGGAAGAACTCGGTATGCCGAATACACGTTACTTGCAGAATGCAGCTTATTTAAGGGTAAAAAACATCACTTTCGGCTATAGCCTTTCGCAGAATTTTACAAAAAGAATTGGATTACAGGCCGTGCGCTTCTATGTAAGTGGCGAGAATCTATTTGAACGCTCAGGGCTTAAAGTAAGCATAGACCCAGAAGCTCTAGGAAGCACACGAGTATATCCTTTCCAACGCACTTATGCATTTGGATTAAATGTTAAGTTTTAATACGCATATTCATGAAAATATTTCACTATACTACACTAGCATTGTCTTTGTCACTACTGACAATAAGCTGTAATAAAGACTTTTTGGATCGTAGCAACAAGACTGCTGTGACAGACCAAAATTTCTTTAAAACGCCGGAAGATCTCAAAACCTATACCAATGGCTTTTATCGATTTATGGGCGCATCATATGACGACATCTTCTCAGATAATATCGGTGGATTCTCAGGAAGCAGCTCAACCAACAATATGCTCCGTGGTACGCTAACACAAGGCAACGCATCTGGTTGGTCCGATGAATGGAAAAATTTACGCCGCATCAACTATATGATGGATCACCTTGGTACTGTAACCGGCGATCAGGCACAAATAGACCATTATGTTGGCATCGCCCGTTTCTTTCGTGCCTACATCTACTTTAATTTAGTGCGCGATTACAACAATGTTCCTTGGTATGACACGGCTTTGGGTGCTGAGGACGAAGCGATGTACAAGGACCAGGATTCGCGCGAGGTTGTTGTTAAACATATGATGGAGGATCTTGAATTTGCCGCAGCCTATATCAGAGAAGATAAAGTGGCCGGTAATTTCAAAGAACGTGTAACACAAGGCGCGGCATTAACACTGTTAGCTCGCATTGCCTTGCACGAAGGAACATTCCGTAAATACCACGAGGAGTTGAATTTACAAGCTACAGCAGATGAGTTCCTAAAGAGAGCCGTTTCAGCATCTCAAGAAGTTATCAATTCTGGGAAATATAAAATTCATAACACCGGTGCCAAAGAAGTTGACTTTAGAACATTGTTCAGCAGCAACAATCTATCGTCGAATACAGAAGCGATTTTTATCCAAAAGAATGACCGTTCACTGGGTATTGCAAACAATTCACATACCGTATTGGACTGGCAATGGGCATTAAGCGGAGAATTAATGGAAGAATTTCTAACAGCTGACGGGAAATCCTTTACATCAACTCCGGATTATAAAACGAAAACCTTTACGCAAATATTTCAGAACAGGGATCCTCGCCTGGCTGAAACCATTATGCCTGCCGGATTTAAAACCGATCCGAATAATCCTACGCCTTATTTAATAAAACCTAGTTTTGGCGGATATCTACAGATTAAGTTCTACCCTAGAGATCCTGCTCTTCGCGGTGGTTGGGTAGCAAACTACACCGATCTTCCTATTATGCGTTATGCCGAAGTATTGCTTATCAATGCCGAAGCTAAAGCCGAATTGGGCACGCTTACACAAGCTGATTTGGATGCAACCGTGAATGTTTTACGTGGGCGCGTCGGTGTACCAGCGTTACAGTTAGCAACAGCCAATGGACAGGTAGATCCTGTTCTTGCGGCACGCTATCCGAACACTCAAGGAGCCAATAAAGGAGCCTTGTTAGAAATCCGTCGTGAGCGTCGTGTAGAGCTTGCCTGTGAAGGTTTCCGTTTCAACGATGTGCTCCGTTGGAAAACTGGCGACCTGCTGGCGGTTGCGCCGCATGGAATCTACGTACCTGCATTAGGTGCCATGGACGTTACGGGTGATGGAAATCCGGATATTGCCATTCTTGAAAATGAGAAAGCAACAGGTCCAATCGACCAGTTACCAGATGCTGTAAAAACCAAACTCGTAAAATATTACCTCGATGGAGGCGCATTTTACCTCAACAATGGTACTTCGGGATATATTATGATGACTGTTGACCAAAAAAATAAGCGGTCATTTGTTTCGCCAAAATACTATTACAAACCAATCCCATTGGGACAAATAACATTGAATCCTAATCTAAAACAAGTCTTTGGATGGGATAAATAGCTAATAACCTTATTCACTTTTTGCTAGCTCTGAAACCGGAGCTAGCTTTTTTATTTAAACAACATGAAATTATTCCAATTACTTGCCTGCTGTCTTTTTCCGATTCCCGCCCTTTTTGCACAACAACGCGTCGGTCGGGTTTTTGAAGATCAGAATGCGAATAACCTGTTCGAGCAGAACGAGAAGCTGATCGGTGGAGTAGTTGTATCCGATGGCTATGATGTGGTAAAAACCAATAGCGACGGAACGTATACGCTGCCCAATAACCCCAATGCCCGCTTTTTGTCTGTCACTGTACCGAGTGGCTACAAGGCAACCAAAACACATTACATCCCTTTGCGCTCGGATGTCAAAAATCTGGACTTTGCTTTAGTTAAAGATGCGGTCCAACAAAATGATTTTCTACGGTTTATCCAAATCACCGACACAGAAACACCTCTATACGGCCCTTGGATTGATAATGTCAGAAACTACGCCAAACAACAGCGTGCAAGTCTGATTATGCATACCGGGGATATTTGCTATGAACCAGGCATGCTTTTTCATGCCAAACAGGTGAACAGTGAACTCATGGGCAGACCGACTTATTATACGGTCGGTAATCATGACCTTGTCAAAGGTGAATATGGTGAGAAGCTATTTGAAGATCTTTTTGGACCGACTTATTACTCATTTGATGCCGGGCCAGCCCACTTCGTCGTTACGCCAATGCCAAATGGAGATTATAAACCCAGTTACACTGCTGATCAAATCATCGCCTGGCTCAAAAAAGACCTAGCTGCCATGGATAAATCCAAGCCGTTGATCTTTATAAACCATGACTTCTTTGTAGGGCCTGACTTTGTACTTAAAGGAGAAAAAGAACAGATTGATTTAAAACAATATAACCTTAAGGCCTGGTTCTATGGACACTGGCACAACAATTTTGTCTTCAAACAAAATGGTGTCTATGTCGTTTGTTCCAATGCCCCCAACAAAGGTGGTATCGATAATTCTGCCGCACAGTTTGTTGTCGTCGATATTGACAAACAAGGAATCAAGAATATCAAGCCGATCTACACAAACTTACGTGACCACATCCAGTTGGTACGGCCCGTGAGCAATCAGCCGTTAAATGCAGACCAAACACTGCCTATACTGGTCAACGCCTATGATAGTGAGCGACAAATACAGGGTGTAGACCTCACGGTATACGCGCATGAGACCGGAAATCGCATAAGCTCGATTCCGTTGAAAACTGCCGGAGATTGGACATGGCAAGCAAATGTCCCTTTCAAAAAACAAAATCAAAAGGGACAATACGATGCACTTATCACCGTTCGCTACGAGAATGGTGAACAGACCTTAAAGAAAGAAACGTTTAACCTTGCGCCAGCAGAAAATGATAAGATTAAACTACAGTGGTCCGCATCAGTCAATGGAAATATCTGGAAAACGAGCCCACTGGTTGTTGGCGACAAACTTTTTATGGCCACAATGGATGATGCTTTAGGAACCAATCACGCGATCAAAGCCCTGGATAAACGTAGCGGGAAAGTATTGTGGTCTCTGCCAACGATAAATTCTATTAAGCATAGATTGCGTTTCAGCGACGGCATATTATTGGCTACGGATGTTGAAACTAATGTTTATGCCATTGATGCAAATACAGGCAAAGTCCTCTGGACAAAGAAACCTTCGGCTCCAAGTCTCCCGACCTTTGTTTCTGGTGCCGCTCTTGACAAGGACATTTATTATACCGGACTAGGAAAACGAATGTCTGCGATTGATATCCATACGGGTAAACCGTTATGGGAAGGTGTAGAACCTTCAGGGGGAGAAGCTACTCCGGCAGAGCTATCGGTTGTCGGTCAGGTTCTTTTAGCTGGATACAACTGGAATGCACTCTGTGCTTACGATATCCATACCGGAAAACTCCTTTGGAAGCGTCAAGAAGATGGTTTACGTTTTAGAACTGGTGGGGTAACCGCTCAAAATGATTACATCTACACGACTGGCCTCAACGGCATCTTTAAGATTGATCTAAAAACAGGAGAAATCATACAAAAGAGCATTAAAACCGACGATTTTAAGGTGATGACTGCGCCAAAAATCGGTGACAACCTTTTGGTTATGCCAACGTCCACCAACGGAATCAAGGCCTATGATCTGCAGACTTTGGAAGAGAAGTGGCATTTTCCCACTGGAGAAGCGCTGGTCTATTCTTCTGCATACAGTAGTCCTGATAACCGTAAGCTGGTCGGTACAGTTGAATCGGCAGTTATTGAAGTCAAAGACAAGTTAGTGTTTGGTGCTTCAGACGGCTATGTCTATGTCCTTAATAAAGCGGGCAAACTCTTATCCAAATTCAACTTGGGTGCGCCTATATTTTCAGACATCACAGTGGATGGAAATTTGATGTATGTGGCTGATTTCGCGGGAAATGTTTCGTGCTTTAAACTCTAGTAGCTCTAAATAAAACAAGCGCGGATCTAACTTCCATTTAGGTTAGGTCCGCGCTTACTTTTTCTATTTTTACAAGCGGATGCACATTCCATTTCTGCTCGAGATCAACGAATCTTAGGACGCTTCTGTACCTCATCTTACCTAAAGTCAGCTACGGTCCTCAGTCTTTTATAACCGAAAAAACATGTGCGTCAGTTTCTACAACTTACAACCAACTTACGCTACCAGTTTCAACGTCATAGTTCGCGCCGACAATCTTAATTTTACCCTCTTCCTCAAGTTTACGGAGCGTTGAACTCTGTCTGCGAATGTCACGGATTGCATGTTTAATATTCTGTTGATTTAGTTTTTCAAGCAGTACACTATTTTTAGAAGAACGTTCTTCCCCCTGCTCGATCACTTCATTGATGATCGGATCGAAATGATTAATCAAATGATTTAGGTTGTCCATTCCCATGCCTTCGATCTGCGCAGCATCCAATCCTCCTTTTAATGCCCCACATTTGGTATGCCCCAAAACGACAACAAGCTTAGAACCAGCTACATTGCAACCAAACTCCATCGAACCCAAAATATCCTGATTGACAAAATTTCCGGCAATCCGGATGCTGAAGATATCACCCAATCCCTGATCAAATATAAGCTCCGCTGAGGTGCGGCTATCGATGCAGCTGAGCACTACCGCAAATGGCCACTGCCCTTCACGCGTAGCGTTCACCTGTTCGAGTAGATCGCGGTTAGCTTTCAGGTTATTAACAAAACGCTGGTTTCCTTCTTTCAAAAAGTCCAGTGCCTTCTGTGGTGTAATTGTTGATTGTGTTTCGTACGTATGTGCCTTCATAAAATTATATTATTTGGAATATTAAAGGTAAAATTAATACGTTACATTTATATTACCAACAAGACAAAATACGTGTAATAGCTTACATAGCCCCAGTGACTTCGTTGTTTGTGTAATAATCCATCCAAGCTTTAATTCTTCCGACAAACATTTTAAGATAATTTTCTGTCAAAAATATGTTGGACCAATCAAATCTCTGTGCCTGTACTCCAAGATAAAAAATAAAAATAGAAGCGCCAGCTTTTGGTATTAGCCTGAGCTCTTTTTCAGATAAAGGTCTATTACTTTGGTATCCACGCAGGAAACTTTGGATTTTTAATTCATACTGCTCTTTATCTGATTCTATGAAAAACAGCTGTTTGCAGAAATATCCAACGTCTAAAATTTGCCATCCATTTCCACAAAAGTCAAAGTCAAAAATGGTAATCTCATGCTTGTCTGTAACGGCCATATTATCATACCAGATATCCATATGTATAATTCCGGTTTTTGTATTATCAAAATCTGAATTTTGAAAATTTCTGCCAAACTCCTTGATGAATTCCATTTCTGGCAACTTGTCTGAAAAGAATTGTTTTAAATACGCATAAGGTAATTCTATAAGAGACTTCTTATTGTAAGTCAAACGGTTAATATTCTTGTTTTCGGTATGGTTGTGGATATTTGCCATTAGAGAACCTATCCTAAAACACGTTTCGATGTCCATAAATCGAATTTTCTCACCTTGAGCAAAGGAAAAAAGTACAACGTATCTGATTCCTTCAGGCGCATTTATTTCTTGAATGAACCCTCCGTCTTTATCTTCAATTGGAAAAGAAACACTTAAATTATTATTCTTCAATGATTTCAAAAGTTCAAGTTCTTCAATAATTTCGGATTTTGACCGCCAATTATGACTATAAACGCGCAAAACGTATTTCGTTTCGGTGTTGGAAAGAAAATACGTGTGATTCATTCCTGTTCTGAATAAGGAACATTGGTATTTGTCGTCTAGGCCATATCTATTTATCACAAAATCGCCTAATTGTTTGGCAGAAAGAGTAGATGCTATAACAGGAAATGTTGTCATTTTTTTTTCGTTAAATTTATGGTTTCGTTGATGAAGGTTGTTTTTTCGAGTACATACGAGCCCCGGTCATTTCCCTTTTTCAATTCTTTTAGGCTCTTTTTATTTTATTGGTATTCCCGGAGTTACTAACCGCCTTAAGGCTTTAAGCGAATACTGTATTCCCCTACAACTTTTGTCTATGACCCTTGATCCCCCACTTCGTTTCTTGAAAGTTCCTATTGGTTTTGTAGATACTCAGAGACAAAAAAAGCTTGCAATATGTATTGCAAGCTTTTTTTAAGTTTTTAATCTTTCGATCTGTAGCCCGTAGGGGAATCGAACCCCTGTTTCAAGAATGAAAATCTTGCGTCCTAACCCCTAGACGAACGGGCCGTTTTCTCTTTCGGTGTGCAAATATAGAAATATTTATAAATGTGTCAAAATTTTTATCTTTTTTTTATTCATTTTTTTTGAAATAGATTATAAACCTCTCTAGAATAGCTATATTTAGAGTCATTGAAAAAGTAACCAACATGACTAATTTAAAAAAAATCAAAAAACCGCTCCTCTATGCCGGACTAGGCTTGGCTTTGTTAAGCCAGGAAGCCTATGCTCAGAAATCGAGTGCAATCGCAGATCAACTGCAACTCACCTGGAAGGTCAAAGACGGAGAGAATATCCGTAAAAATCCGGTATCCACCCTAATTTTAAAAAACAAGGGAAAAAGTGCTGTTCAACTCAACGACTGGAGCCTTTGGTTTAATTTTATCCGATCTATCGACCCCGATAAGGTCGACAAACGTTTTGCGATAGACCACCGAAACGGAGATCTCTTTCAGGTTAGCTTTAAGAAAAATAACTTTTCATTAAATGCGCAAGATACGGTCCACATCGATTTTATCACAACCGGACTGGTCAATTATACGGATGGGCCAATTGGTCTATACCTAAAAAATAATAAGACAGGGCTTGCAACAAATATTTCGGATTATTCTGCTGTTAAAATCGCTCCCCAGTCGGACGCTGAAAAAACAGATTACTTTGCTTATAAATACGACCAAAATAAGCTTGTGGAGGGGACAGCAGCACAACATGTCATCCCTTTACCAAGTAATATCAGCATCAATACTAACGAGAAATTCAATCTATCGACAGGTACAAAACTTTTTGTCGATAAGGATTTTGCGAGCGAATCGGACTTTCTGACAAACTTTTTTTCAGCATATTCAGGTATTAAGCTAGCAGCTTCATCCAGTCCACAAGGCGGCATTGAAATTGTCAAAACAAACAACTTAAAGCCCGAATCCTATCACTTGACGATTGGTGCTAAAGGTATACAAATAGAGGCTTCTGATAAAGCGGGTGCATTTTATGCCATACAGTCGTTAAAATCGTTGATCAATCACAATCAATGGAATAAAGCCACAAAATCAATCGCTTTGCCATACGGTAACATTGAAGATAGTCCACGTTATGGCTACCGTGGATTTATGCTGGATGCTGCCCGTAATTTCCATAGCAAAGCCGAGGTTTTAAGAATATTGGATCTCATGGCTTCTTACAAGTTGAACAAATTCCATTTCCACTTCATTGACGACGAAGGTTGGCGATTGGAAATTCCTTCGCTACCTGAATTAACGGCTATCGGAGCCAATCGTTCGGCTAATTTTGAGGATGGAAAAGCGATACAGTCTGCTTATGGTTCTGGAGCGACCACCAAATCGCATCAATTCTACAGTGTTGCTGACTATATTGAAATTTTAAAATATGCACAGGCAAGACATATCGATGTCATACCCGAAGTAGAAACTCCTGGTCATGCGCGTGCAGCGATTAAAGCAATGCGGGCGCGTTTTGCGCATTATTCAAAACTTGGCGATAAACAGAAGGCAGAGGAGTTCTTGCTGGACGATGCTGAGGACAAGTCCGTTTACAACTCTGCACAAAACTGGAATGACAATGTCATGAACCCTGCCCTACCTTCAACCTATCACTTCCTGAGCAAGATGATCGATGAAATCAAAGCAATACATGATCAAGCTGGAGTTCCGTTGAAAATTATCGATTTGGGAGGTGACGAGACGCCAAGTGGCGTTTGGGAGAAATCGCCCAAGGTATTGGCCTTTATGAAGGAGAATAATATCGCCAATGTACTCGATGTATGGCCACTGTATATTGCCAAAATTAATACCCTTGTTCAAGAAAAAGGATTGACGATGTCGGGATGGGAAGAAATGGGTATGCGCAATAAAGGAAAAGGCATGGTTGTAAATGCCGATCTGGGAAAATCCGGCATCCATTTGAATGTATGGAACAATCTCCCTGGCCAAGGACAGGAAGACCTCGCTTATCGATTGGCAAATGCTGGTTATAAAGTTGTTTACACGAGTGCGGCAAACAACTACCTCGATATGTCTTGGGACCGTGACTTTGCAGATCCAGGACACAGCTGGGTAGGCACGGTTAATCTGAATAGAACCTATTCGTTCTCTCCTGAAAATTTCTTCATCAATCTACGCAAGGATGATACTGGAAAAGATCTTAAACCAGAGGCTTACACCAATAAAGAACAGCTTACAGCCGAAGGGAAGAAAAATCTCCTTGGTATTAAAGGTGCTTTATGGGCAGAAAAGGTATCCACTGACCAACGTCTTGAGGAAATGATATTCCCACGTTTGATAGCGATTGCTGATCGCGCGTGGGCGCCCGAACAAACCTGGGAAAAAGGAAATTCTTTTGACGAGACCACTTATCGCAAATCGTATACCGCCTTTATCAAAAAATTAGGTGAGGATGAATTGAGAAAACTGGATAGGGTAAATGGGGGCTATACCTATCGACTTCCAAAAATTGGGATCAAGAAAGAGGGCAGCCAACTCCTTATCAACACCGATTATCCCGGTTTCAAAGTCTATTATAGCGATAATGGAAGTACGCCAACATTGAAATCAAAAGTGGTTAACGGTCCGATACCTTTCCAGAACGGAAAAAAATACTTATTTAAAGTATTCGATGCCAAAGGACGGTCAGGTGATGTAATCAGCTATTAATTCATCGGGATTCATCATGGTGAACGCTATTGGTGTCGATAACGCAAAAAAAAGCTGCCTAAAATAACATCAGTCGATCCAGCGTCCACTAGATGAAAGGATACTTAAGCTGATAAAAGAAAATAGCATAAAAATAGGGCTGTCCAACTTCTTTGGACAGCCCTTCTGTTTATATAGACTTATATCTTTAAAACTTATAACTCAATGCAACCGCAGCATTTCTTGGATCAATCTGATTAATAAAACCACCGCGGAAGTATGAATTCAATCCGATCTCATTGGTGATATTATTTACGAAGACTTTCGCATCAAATTTGCGCCATTTGTATCCCACCTGCGCATTTAATGTGGTATATGCTGGCATATTGAAAGGTTCTGTACCATAATATTCGCCGTGCCCATTTGGGGTTAAGCTATATTCATTGACAGGTCGGTCTCCAACATAATAAACTCCGGCACTTAAGCTCAGGTTCCGAAGAGCTCCTTGATTAAATACATATTGTATCCATGCATTTGCCGTATGTTTTGGCGCATTCATCGGTGCCGATCCATCCATATAAGATGGTGAATTTTTATAACGTGCGTCTAAATACGCATAGCCCAACATCACAGTCAAATTTTCCAATACACGACCGTTCAACTCTGCCTCAATACCGTCGCGCACCAAATCCCCGGCCTTAAAGTATAATCCTGTGGCGACATTCGTGCCTGGTGTATACTCCGCATTCGTCAAGTTTGAGGTATAAATATGGAAATAGGTTAAATTGAAACGTAATCGATTATTCAGCCAATCGGATTTAATTCCACCCTCAAATTGTTCGGTTTTAGAAGCACCTGCCGCTGTACCATCTGTTAAAGGATTTGCCGCATTTCTTAAATTCGTTGAGTTTGTATAAGATCCAAATACGTTGAAATTCTCAAATGGCGTAACAATCACTCCCGCCATTGGATTCCAAGCCGACTCCCTTTTATTACCGTTTGATGTAAAATCTTTTGTTGTAATTTCGGAATAACGTAAACCTAATACAGCCTTAATGTATTTGTTAAATTCAATAACGTCTTGCCCCATAAACCCTATAGAAGAATAATAACTTCGTACAGGAGTTCCTGCTGTATAGACAATTTGCTTTCCTTTCCGCTGGTTACCCAACGAATCGACGTATACCACTTCCGAAAGATCATTCACCCAATCACCATGGATATCAATAATATCAATTACATTGCTATTTTGATCGGCTTTTTTCAAAAGAACATTTTTCTCCAGTGGACTTAATTTTCCGGCAAAAGAAGTTGTTGTCGCATCAGCAATACGATAGTCCACCCCTGCCTGAACCAAATGTTTTACTTTACCCGTATAAAGGTCTTTTCCGATCAAGTCAAACTGGAAAGTTTTATTTTTGTCATCGCGCAGGCTCTTACTCATTGAGCGCGAGAAGGTATTATATTGTTTTGCATCATCTTTAATCAATGAGGAAGATGATGATTGGTTATCAACCTGATAAGATGACGTTGCAATAGAGGCTCGGATGCTCCAACGATCAGTCAGTTCATGATTGATCTGCGCCATAAAGCTCTTCATCTCTGTATTATTATTATCGGAATTGAAGCCCAAAAACTTATTGTTCGGGATAACATATAGCGCATTCACCCCCTGTGAAGGATTTAAATTGACAGCGGAATTAACCGGCGTGCGATTATCATTAAAATAATCACCCTCCAAAGTAATTGTTGTCTTATCCGTTGGTTTCCAAGCTAACGATGGATTTAAATAAACACGGTTAGAGGATACACTTTTACGGTAGCTATCACTGCGTTCATAAGCGCCATCCATTCGAAAAGCAACAGTCTGTTTCTTATCCAGTACCGTTTGGAAATCAAAGGTTGGGCGGAATTGTCCCCAACTTCCTGCACGAACACCCACCTCACCGGAATTCGTGAAATTAGGGGTTTTAGTGACCACATTAATTACACCACCGGCATTACCAATATCGGTAATAACACCCTGTGTAACGGCAGCAGACCCTTTAATCATTTGAATAGACTCCACACCTTGCATATCAACAACTCCAGATGCAGTCTGAAATTGGGAGTCCATCCGCACGCCATTCTTCAATACAGGTACCCCTCTGAACCCACGGGTTGACAAAGATTCTTTAACACCCCCATAAGAACCAAACAAGGTTACACCGGGAATATTTCTTACAGCATCCGTCAAAGTAAGAATACCCTGATCTTGAATTACCTTATTGGAAATGACAGAAATACTCTGAATTTGATCCGAAGGTTTTAATGGCATACGTGTAATCATCTCCAAGCCTTTTGGCTTTTTGTTACGTTCACCAAACACTTCTACCTCATCAATGGCCTGCTCATTGCTCACTAGCGTAATGGGATCAATAATCACTTCAGGGCTTTTCGTGCTAAAAACATAATCGATAACGGTTGTTTGGTAGCCCATGTAGGTGAATTTAATCACCGTATTTTGGTCGATGCCATGCAGTCTAAAATGACCTCTATGATCGGTACGTACTTTTTTATCTCCGATTGAAACGGTTACTGAACTTAAGGGATTATTTTGTGTATCGACGACTTTACCTTTGACGATTCCCGAGGTTTGACCATATACTGCACCTCCGATTAAAAATGTAGAAGCAAGAGCTAGTAAGTGTTTGTCCATGTTAATAATTTTGGGTAATTATTTTTAATTATTCTAAATAACAAAGCAAAGGTATAAAAAATAAGCTATTTAGAATGATTAAAAACAAAAAAGTCCTGAACCAACTCAGGCTCAGGACTTTTTTATTTATTTAGACAATTAGTTTAGTCAAATTTCCATCTTACGAACGCTTCGATCGCTTCATAGTTTGCCAAACCTAATTGGTCATATAAAGCTGCGGTTTCGCTTGTACGATCTTCAGCACGCACCCAGAATTCACGTGGATCATCTCCAGGGAATACAGGCAAATCTTTTTGAGACTGGTGTTTAAAGATGGCTAAACGTTTGCGATAAACTTCTTGTGGTGATAAAGGAACGGCCATTTGGATCTCGTGGATAGGATATTCATGCCATGCTCCACGGTATAACCATAACCAACAATCTTTTGTCCACTCATCCGTTTTACTCAATCTGTTTAGTGCTTCAAACAGAATGTCGAAACATACTTTATGTGTACCGTGTGGATCTGCAAAGTCACCCGCAGCAAATACCTGATGTGGTTTTACGTGGCGCAACAATTCCATTGTTTGTTGAATATCATCTTCAAAAGATACATTTTTTGAAAACTTCTGTCTATCATAGAACGGTAGATCTTGGAAATGGATATTCTCATCTGGCAAACCAACCAAACGAGCTCCTGCGATCGCCTCACCCTTACGGATTAATGCTTTGATTTTACGGACAAGTTCAGTATCGATCTGATTTGGTTTTTTTGTTGCAAAAATTGCTCTTTCCTCATCATAAATGCGGCCGATCTGAGAAGCTTCTGCCTCTGCCCCAATTTGTTTTGCAAGATCTTCAGCAAACTCCAGATAACGTACCACATCATCATCCCAAACAGCTGTATTACCACAAGTTTGGTAAGCAACATGCACATTGTGTCCTTGATCTGCCAGGCGAATAAATGTACCGCCCATTGAGATGACATCATCATCAGGGTGTGGAGAAAATACAATCACATTTTTCTTCGCTGGATTGGCACGCTCAGGACGTTGTGAATCGTCAACATTGGGTTTACCCCCTGGCCATCCCGTGATCGTATGTTGAAGTTCGTTAAATATACGGATGTTAATATTATATGCTGGACCGGTCTCTGTAACCAACTTGGCCATCCCGTGCGCATTATAATCCTCGTCGGTAAGTTTCAGGATTGGTTTTTTGATCTCTAAAGCCAACCAAACGACTGCTTTTTTAATTAACGAAGGTGTCCAGGTAACATCTTCTGCCAACCAAGGAAGATCAAAACGTGTCAATAATGAAGCTGCCGCTTCATCAAGGATAAATTCAACGTTGTCCGATAACTGAAGATAAGTTGCAGGTATCTCTGCGGAGATTTCACCTTCAACTGCTTTTTTAATGATCTCGGCCTTTGTCTCGGTCCAAGCCATTAAAATAATTTCTCTCGCTTTGAAAATTGTACCTACGCCCATGGTAATCGCTTTTGTTGGTACATTCTCTTTTCCACCAAAAGCACGGGAAGCATCGCGACGAGTCAAATCGTCCAACGTTACGACACGTGTACCTGAGTTAGGTGCAGAACCTGGCTCATTGAAACCGATATGGCCGGTACGACCAATACCTAATAATTGAATATCTAAACCTCCTGCTGCTGTAATCTTCTGTTCGTAAGCCTCACAGAATGCATTTACTTGGTCAGGAGCTAAGGTACCATCTGGAATATTTACATTAGCCGCATCAATATCTACGTGATCGAACAGGTTTTTGTTCATAAAGGTCACATAACTCTGATCGGCATCAGGTTGCATAGGGTAGTATTCGTCAAGATTGAAGGTAATCACGTTCTTAAAGCTTAAACCTTCTTCTTTATGCAAACGAATCAATTCTTGATAG
This sequence comes from Sphingobacterium sp. 40-24, assembly GCF_001899705.1. Classification (NCBI taxonomy): domain Bacteria; kingdom Pseudomonadati; phylum Bacteroidota; class Sphingobacteriia; order Sphingobacteriales; family Sphingobacteriaceae; genus Sphingobacterium; species Sphingobacterium sp. 40-24. Next base: position 157,399 of record NZ_MKWH01000009.1, read on the forward strand.
ACTTTTACCGGAGTGGCACCGGTAGCAAGGCCCAGAACAGCTTTCTCACCTTTCTCTTGCTTTGCACGAATAATTTCAGCAATACGATTTGCAACGTTTTTCGAAGCTGAATTTTGATCTGGATAGACGCTCACAGGGACTTTTTCGAAGCGTGTTTCTTCCAATAAATTTAATCTAGCCATTTTATGGGTATGTTGATAAACGTGAATTACAAATTTATAAAATTAGTACCTCAAGTTGAAGTAAAATTTTAATAAAGTGGTTCTTTCTTAGCGATATTTTAAATAAAACCTTTTAGCTATTCTTTTACCTCAATAATACAGCTATACCTTATTCAGAATCTCGACAGCTTTTAATAGCGTTTCATCCTTTTTAGCAAAACAAACCCGCAAAACTTGTTGATTTGTAGCTTCTTTATAGAACGCTGAAAGTGGGATGGTTGCAATTTTGTGCTCCCTGGTTAACGAGCAAGCAAATTCAAATTCCTTCTCCTGACTGATAGCACTGTACTCGATATTAAGGAAATAAGTTCCCTCGCAGGGAAGAATCTTAAACCGGGATCCCTTTAATCCGTCTTTCAATAGGTTTCTTTTTCGCTCAAAAAATTCCGATAGACCTTTGACATAGCTTATATCCTCCAAATATTCCGCGATAGCGAATTGCATGGGTGTATTTACGCTAAATACATTGAATTGATGCACTTTTCTAAATTCCTGCGTTAATTGTGGCGGAGCAATGCAATAACCTATCTTCCAACCCGTAGTATGCAATAGCTTTCCAAAGGAAGCAACAACAAAACTTCGCTCGCGTAAGGAGGGTATTTCCAATACCGATTGGGGCGAGACACCATCGAAAACGATATGCTCGTACACTTCATCACTCAATAAGAGTGCGTTGGTACCTGCCAACAAGTCCCCAAGTTTAATTAACTCTTCTTTACCCAGCACTTTGCCTGTTGGATTATTCGGATTATTAATGATGATTAAACGAGTTCTGGAATTAATTAACGTAGCGACGTAACCCCAGTCAATCTGAAAATCAGGTGCCATTAATCGCACGGGAACAACTTTACCGCCAAACAATTCGATAGTCGGCGCATAACAATCGTATGCCGGTTCAAAAATAATAACCTCATCTTGCGGTCTAACGACTGCGGCAATAGCTGTAAAAATTGCTTGGGTACCACCTGATGTCACAGTAAGCTCCGCCGTTGCATCGACCGCCACGTTATACACTTCCCGGTATTTTTTGGAGATCGTATCACGTAATGTCTGTGCTCCGATCATTGGCGCGTATTGGTTATGTCCCGTTTCCATTGCCTTAGAAACCAATTCCACCAACTTCGGATCGGTCTCAAAGTCAGGAAAACCTTGCGACAGATTTAAAGCGTGCTGCTCATTCGCAAGCATCGTCATTTTGGTAAAGATCGTCGTACCGACATGTGGAAGTTTAGAAGTTAGGTTAAAGTTCATTTTTTGACATTTTATTAATCTACTAAATTAGTGGATTTTCCTATATTTGTAAATATATATAAGAATAATAACATGATAAAATACATCACACTACTTTTTTTAATTCTGCCATTCATTGGTTCGGCACAAAAAAAGGAACTTACCAAAGAGGAGTATATTGCCCGCGTTAAGGCTGCTCCGGATTCTATTTCGACATTAGTTGACTTGCGTAGAGTTGGCGGATATGACCCGGTTTATGCCGAGCTTCAAGCGCTTTATAATACGTTGAGTAAAAATGTCAAGAATTCAAGTGAAGGGAAAGAGTTCCAAGACTATTTAAATACCTTGGAAACGGTTCAAATTGGAAAAACAGCGCCAGCGTTTACGCAAAATGACACCACTGGAAACCCTGTAAAGCTTTCGGACTTTAAAGGAAAATATGTGCTTCTTGATTTTTGGGCATCTTGGTGCCCCGATTGCCGTGTCGAAAGCCCGGATCTTGTCAAAACATACCAACAATTTAAAGGTGAAAACTTCGAAATATTGGGTATATCCTTTGATAAGGATCGCAATTCTTGGATCAAAGCCATCCATGCAGATAAATTGCACTGGCGTCATGTTTCGGATCTTAAACGTTGGCAAAATGATGTCGGAACCTTATACGGCGTAAAATCTATCCCGCAGAATGTTCTGATCGATCCCAACGGGAAAATTGTCGCGAAGAACTTACATGGTGATGCTTTACGTGCAAAATTGAAAGAAGTATTGAAAAAGTGAACGATAGGCAATACATAAAAAGACCATGCTTTAAGAAAGCATGGTCTTTTTATTTGTATACTCCTCTTTTAATCCGCTAGCCAAACAAGGCACTGAAGATGTCCTCCAATTTGGCAACCGGACGGATGGCAATATTATATTTTTTAGCGTCCAATCCTTTGGTGTTGAATTTAGAGATAAAGATACCATCAAAGCCCAGCTTCTCAGCCTCCTGTATCCGTTGTTCTATACGGTTTACAGCTCTGATCTCGCCAGATAAACCAATCTCACCTGCGAAAGTCAGATTGGAGCGAATCGCGATATCCTGTTGTGAAGAAATAATTGCAACAACGACAGCCAAATCGATCGCAGGATCTTCAACACGCAACCCACCGGCAATATTCAAAAATACATCCTGTGCGCTTAACCTAAAACCAAAGCGTTTCTCTAAAACAGCCAACAGCATATTTAATCGCTTCGTGTCGTAACCTGTGGAAGAGCGCTGTGCATTTCCAAATGCCGTATTACTCACCAGCGCCTGCACTTCAATCATCATAGGACGCATTCCTTCGAGCATCGCCGCAATGGAAACCCCACTTACAGGTTCATCGCGTTGGGAAATCATAATCTCCGAAGGATTCGACACTTCCCGCAGTCCCGACCCCTGCATTTCATAAATCCCGAGTTCTGAAGCCGATCCAAAGCGATTTTTGACGGCCCGTAAAATTCGGTAGACATGGTGGCGATCACCTTCGAATTGAAGCACCGTATCCACCATATGTTCTAAAACCTTGGGACCTGCAATAGACCCATCCTTGGTAATATGCCCTACAATAAAAACTGGTGTACTCGTTTCCTTTGCAAACCGAAGCAACTCTGCGGTACATTCGCGTACCTGAGAAACCGATCCTGGCGCCGATTCAATTTGTGAGGAATGTAAAGTCTGTATAGAATCTATGACTATGACATTGGGCTGTACCGTCTCGATCTGTTTGAAAATATTTTGAGTAGATGTCTCGGTAAGAATATAACAATTTGCTTTGGATGATTGTGACAATCGTTCTGCCCGCATCTTAATTTGCTGTTCGCTTTCTTCCCCAGAAATATAAAGGGTCTTCACTTGTGGAATCGATAAAGCGAGCTGTAACATCAACGTCGACTTCCCAATACCCGGTTCGCCTCCAATAAGGACCAATGACCCTGGAACAATACCGCCGCCAAGAACCCGGTTAAACTCCTGATCAGGAGTCAATATCCGTAATTCATCCTGATAGACAATTTCGTGGATGATCGCAGCTTTATTCGCTTTCTTTGTGCTTCCTCCTGTAGTAGAACTACGCCATTCAGGCACTTTTGAACTCGCCTTTTCGACGACTTCCTCAACAAAACTATTCCATTGTTTACAAGAAGGGCATTGCCCCATCCATTTGGGAGACTCGTAGCCACAGTTTTGACAGAAGTATGCAGATTTTGATTTTGCCATACTACGAAATTACAAATTTATAGCTGTTAAAAGCGCAATATCATCGTCGCACGCATTATATGTTCCCCAAGACATTACGCAAGGACTGGTTAGCCCTTCGCTAATAATGCTTCGATAAGGGTTAAATTCATACGCTGTATTATTACGGTATATACTACATCACTGCTTTAACAATACCTCAACAATACTGCATGTATACTTGAACCCCACTGAAAAGCCTTAAAAAAGCCGACGTGTTTATCCTTCATTTTCTTTTAAGATCCGCAAGAAATTTTGTCCCATAATCTTCGCAACATCCGTCTTTGTATATCCTCTTTCCAACAGCGCTTTGGTCAGTAACGGAAATTTAGAAACATCTTCTAGACCTTGGGGTGAGGATTCTATGCCATCGAAATCCGAGCCTACAGCAACATGGTCTATACCCACTTTTTTGACCAAGTAGTCAATATGATCCAATAATTTCGACAGTGGAGCATCGGCTTGCTGTTGAAGTTCCTTTGGCAACTTTTCATACATGGCCCAGGTACTCATTTTTGTATCCCCGGTATCACCAAATTTACTTGTATACAACCCCTTAAGCCTTGTTTCATAGGCAGGATCCAAAAAACCTGAATAAAAATTCACACCAACAACGCCCCCATTTTTTTTCAGCGCCTCTAATTGTTCATCTTTCAGATTACGGAAATGTGGACATAATCCATAGGCGTTGCTATGCGAAACCAAGATCGGTTTGGTCGTTATCGACAGCACGTCATAGAAAGTCTGCTCTCCTCCATGAGACAGATCAATCATCATCCCCAATTCGTTCATTTTGCGGATAATTGCTCGCCCTTGCGCTGTCAACCCCTTATCTTTGGAACGCATATCTCCCGATTCCATCGCGGCACAGCTTGCCCAAGGCAAATTGTAGTTCCAGGTCAAAGTGAGGTATTTGGCGCCGCGCTCATGAAGCCGGACCAGATGGTCAACACTTCCTTCAATCATATTTCCACCTTCCACACCGATCAACGCAACTATTTTACCTGTTTTTAAGATCGCATCGATGTCACCTGAAGATTTTGCCAAACTTATTTTATCGGCATTTGCTGCAATCATCTTTTCTAATGCATCGATCTGGTCATTGGCATGCTTAAATGCTCCGGATTTCCACTTAGCGTCATCGGACCACACAGCAAAGACCTGCACATCTACACCGCCTTCCCGCAGTCGAGGCAAATCTGTCGCTCCCGTACTTATTCGCTGGCCGATATCTTTTCCCTGGAAAATGGACTCATAAATCACATCATTGTGTCCGTCGACGACCACCAAATCTTGGTGTATCTGTTTATAGCCTTGACTATATCCAACATTGCTGAGTGTTGTCATTGCTAGTCCAAGTAATAAGAGGCTTTTTATCATTTTTGACTTTCATTGATCGTTTCATAAATCGCGTCCTGAATCCTGCTCCTGATATTCAGATCCAAAAGTCTGGTACTCACCTGAGGATGTACACGATTGGATAAAAAGATATAAATCAACTGATTTTGCGGATCGATCCAAATACATGTTCCTGTATAGCCCGTATGTCCGAATACAGTGCTATTCGCTAACTTAGATGGATATTCATTTTTCGGATTCGGATCCCAGCGGTCAAAACCTAATCCCCGCCGACTGCTTGCCGATTGCTTGGAGGTAAATAAATCGATTGTTTCTGTTTTAAAGTAACGCTCACCTCCATACTCGCCTCTATTCAATAGCAACTGACCATAGATTGCCAAATCATTTGCGGTAGCAAATAATCCGGCATGCCCAGCAATACCGCCAGCCATTGCCGCACCCTGATCGTGTACATAGCCTTCTAACAATGTTTTTCGAAAGGAGGTATCCTGCTCGGTAGGAACGATTTCATCTTTTGCAAAACGCTCGCGGGGAAGGTAGCCCGCACGGGTCATCCCCAATGGTCTATAAAAGTTTTCCTGCACATAATCTTGCATGGGCTCAGCAGTCTGATGTTCTGCAACTTCTTTCATAACATACATGCTGATATCACTATACACATAATTTCCCGTTGGTTTTACCGGTGATTTTAGCATCTCTGGCCACATGATATCGCGGTAATAATTGTTGAGGATATAGCTGTTATCGGCCATTTTCACCTGATGATTATCGTCGGCGGCCGACACAACATCGCCCCCCTTCAGATATTTATAAAAGGGAATAAAAGGTGTAAACCCCGCTTCATGTAACATGACGGAACGAAGCTTGATATCCTTTTTATTGGTATACTTTGCCTGCCACAGGTAGTGTCCCATGGTACTATCCAAATTAATAATATTCCGCTCGGTAAGACGCATAATGACAGGAGTAGTTCCGGCAATCTTACTGACAGATGCGAGATCAAAAATATCAGTTGTTCTCGTGGAAATAGCTTTCGCATACGTGTGAAATCCGTAAGATTTCTCCAAGAGCACTTGTCCGTCTTTCACGATCATGACTACAGCTCCTGGAGTTGCCTGCTTATCGATGGCTTCTTGTGCAATGGCATCAATTTTCTTCGTCAATTTAGTCAGGTTCAGATTAGAACTTGAGGCAGCGCCATATTGTATTCTTGTCTGTGTGGTTTTGACGTTACCGACGGTAATAGAAATCCCACCAAAGATAGACATTGCCATCTGCTGCTGTCCAATTTCTGAAAAAGGAGCAAGCAATTCGATCAAATCAGATTGTGGATGCTCAGATAGGCTCTTTTTGTTTTTGTCATTTTCAAAAAAATGGCAAAGGATAACTTTTTTATTGTTTAATACAGCCTGCTTCAACTGTGTTAGACAATCGGCATCTAAATCATCTTCCTTTCCCGCCACAATAACGGTATTATAATATTTGATGTCCTCATCAAATTTATTAAAATCAAAAACTTTGGTGTTTGCATAACGAGCCAGTTGGTCTGTAAACATCCTATATTTTGCCGCGTTAGGAACAACAACTGCGATACGAAGTTGATCCAGATTTTTTAAAGGCAGCAACTGATCAAGGTTATTAAACAGTATCGTTTCGTTTTTAATCGTAGACTTATATTGAGCAAACAGGGGGCTAATACAGAACAAACCTGCAAATAATGCCCCAAAAAATCGTTTTTTCATTCTGCTTTTATCGTTTTTTAGGTTCTATCAAATAAAAATACGAATTATATAACGAAGGAATAGGTTAGTACGAAAAAAAATCAATTTTGTTACTTATACCTATTGCGCATTTCTAAATTGATGTATTATTATTTGCCATCCTCTTCAGGCTAAACGCAGCGACGTTCCTGAAACCTGAATTGGCATTGCCCCCAATTGCATCATGAAGGTTTTTTCTGTAAGTTTGACTAATGCCAGAATTGATTCAAGATAAAACGATATTTTCCTTGCTGGAAGTCAGCCGCAGTATCCAAAAGACACTTGCAGAGCGGTATAAGAGTTTGTACTGGATCAAAGCTGAAATGAACAAGCTCAATCATTATACGCATTCTGGCCACTGTTATCCTGAACTGGTAGAAAAACAGGATGGAAAAATTGTCGCTGAAATTCGGTCGATCCTATGGAAAGCTGATTACAATCGTATCAACAACAATTTTCTTAAAGTCGCGCAAGAACCTTTACGAGAAGGGATCACGATGTTATTTCAGGCAAGTATTTCCTATGATCCCATGTATGGGTTAAGCTTGCGCATTGTTGATATTGATCCGACTTTTACCTTAGGTGAACTTGAAAAGGAGAAGTTAGACAGTATTCGAAAGCTGAAAGCAGAGGGCATATATGAGTCTAATAAATTACTGGAGTTTCCTGTGGTTCCCAAAAGATTGGCAATTATTTCAGTAGAAACAAGTAAGGGGCTTTCTGATTTTTACAAGATTATTAATCAAAACCCTTGGGGTTACCGCATCGAATCCACGCTCTTCCCTGCATTGTTACAAGGAGACAAGTCAGTACCTTCTATTATAAATCAACTTGCCATTATTGCTGAAAAAATAGACAGGTACGATGTGGTCGCCATCATCCGTGGTGGAGGCGGTGAGGTTGGTCTTTCCAGTTATAACAACTACTTGCTAGCTCGTGCTATCGCTATATTTCCCATCCCCGTATTGACGGGTATTGGGCATTCGACGAATTATACAGTTAGCGAAATGGTAGCCTATAAAAACGCGATTACGCCCAGTGAGCTGGCCGATTTTCTGATTCAGAAGTTTCATAATTTTGCTATTCCAGTCGATCGGGCTGCAGAGCGTATACAGCAGCTCATTCTTACCCGATTTAAAGAAGAGCACAATATCTTATCTCAACTGGCAACGCATATACAATGGATCGGAAAGAGAGAAATTCAGACCTCGAGGGCGGCCATCCAGCAATTTCAACATGATCTTAACGCCTTGTTAAAATTGCGCTTTTATGAGCACAAAACGGCACTGGCTCATACCGAACGAATTATTCAGCTATCTGATCCAATTAGACTATTGAAACAAGGTTTTTCAATTACTAAGGTTAACGGAAAACTACTGCAGTCGGTGACACAAGTATCTCCCGGCGATGTAATACAGACGATACTCGAATATGGAGAGCTTACCAGTACTGTGACAGATAAATCTCCGAAGGAAGACCTAGATGAGAACAATACTTAATTTGGCATCGCCATACAAAATTTAAAGAAAGCATATCAAGCATAGCATAATGGGACAGAATTATACCTACACAGATGCCTTTAACGAGTTACAAACTATCGTGAGGGAAATAGAAAATGGCACAACAAACATTGATGAGCTCGCGGGAAAAATCAAGAGGGCTTCCGACCTCATTCAAGTCTGCAAAGCCAAGTTAACAGCGACGGAGGACGAAGTAAACAGTTTATTACAGCAGATAACCCCGACTCAGGAAACGGATGATGATGAATAAATAAAGCAAACAATATCGTAATTCCTTAATATTGATAGGCCACCACCTGCCTATCACGCCGCAGGGTTGCTACAAGCGCTCTATGCTGGTTAACATTCCCCGTCAATCGCCATACGGTATTCAAACTTTCTTCGTTATACCGTTGACTTATGACGACAGCTTTAAAGCCCATACTTCGGATTAACTGTTCCGTATGTTCAAAATCTGCCTCAGATAAGGTCTGCAGTTCATAGTCTTTTATCTTGTGATAATTGTCAATATAGGTTTGTAGATAAGTTAGCAGCGCTAATATCATCAGAACCAAGCCCACACCAATAAAAGCTAAAAATATATATCCGGCACCAACACACATACCTAAAGAAGCTGTAGCCCAAATTGTCGTAGCGGTCGTTATACCACTTACTTTATTGTCTTCTTTGAAAATCACGCCTGCACCTAGGAAACCGATACCCGTAATAATATTTGCGGCTAATCGATCTGGATTTGCCAAGCCAATTTTTAACGAAAGAATCGTAAAAAGACAAGATCCAAAGCTCACCAATATAAACGTCCTCAAACCCGCAGACTTATTGCGATATTCACGTTCAATCCCGATCAGCAGGCCTATTAAGACTGATAACATAATAAGCAAAACGTCTCGCGTTTCGAAAGGTTGAAATAGGTTATCCATGAGTTTATGTCTTCTTCATCCAATTTAAGAAAAATAGGGAATCTATCAAATGACCTCCCTATTCAAGAATAACTCTTTATCGATCCAATACATCGGAACTTTAATCAGCAATAACGATATATCATAGTAAGCTTCATTTTCATCGACCTAATACATCGGCACTTCAATTAGCAGCAATGATGCATCATAGTAAGCCTCAATGCTTATTTTTTCTGTTTCGTATAAACCAATGGCATCCCTTCTTGAAAGCATTTCATTTGCTACAGCGATCTTTCCTTCCAAAACAAAAAGATAAAGTCCATTTTGCTCAGAATGAACAGTATATTCTATCTTTTTACCTGCCTCTAGGTCTCCCAAGTTAAAATAGGCATCCTGATGTATATGTACAGCATGGTGATCCATTTTATCCGGTGAAACAATCGTTGCAAATTTATTGTGCCGATCCAGTTGAAGGTAGGATTTCTGATCGTATCTGGGCTCCAACCCTATTTCGTTGGGGATTACCCAAATTTGTAAAAATTTAACAAGATCCTTCTGATTGCTATTAAACTCGGCATGCTGCACACCTGTACCTGCAGACATGATCTGCACTTCTCCTGTTTGAATCGTACGGCCATTGCCTAGACTATCCTGGTGTATAAGTGTCCCTTCGAGTGGTATACTAACAATTTCCATATTGTGGTGACCATGCCGATCAAAACCTTGTCCGCCCTCTACCTGATCGTCATTCAATACCCGCAATGCACCAAAATTCATTATTTCGGGATCAAGATACTGTCCAAAACTGAATGAATGTGCACTTTTCAACCAGCCAAAATCGACGTGACCACGGTCATTTTCCCGATGTATTATCTTTTGCATGTTGTCCTCCTTACTGCATAAGCTTCTCGCTATCAGGAGGCAAAACCCATACCAACGGCAATATGAAACCAAAATCTGCCAATTTGTCAAAAGACATTGCTACAGCGCTTTTAATTTATCCGGAGCAAACGAATGAACAAGTGCACGAGCAAGAATTCTATTCGGGTCTATGAGAATCATCCCATTGTGATCCCGTTCGGGAATAGCCAAAGGCAATTCTGCACAACCCAAAATAATGACCTGTGCGCCTTTCTTTTTCAGGTCGTCCATGACCAACAATAGATCCTCTCTTGCTTTATTCGCAATCGGTACCGGTTGGGCCTTTATTCCATAGTCTTCATCATAGATTGCATTATTTACCTTCTCTTGCTGTGTTCCTTCAGGCTCAATAACAACGAAACCTTTTCGGATAAATGCTTCCCGATATAAACTACAGATCTGTTCTCCTGCAGTAGATAAAATGCCTACTGTCGTGTCGGGATAATTTTCCTCTACAAACCGAACCGTTTCATGAACGATATGCAATAGTTTTAACCCACTCCCCATACGCGCCATTTCATCTTGAACAACCGAAAAAATAGGTTCTGCATGTGCCGTATTGGACGGAATCGCGGCTATGGTCGCTCCAGCCGTTTCAAGTTGTCTTAAAATTGCGGCAATAGCCTTACCGGGATTAACATTGGATTTATCCAATAAATGCGCCGTACGATCAGGGATCAAGTTTGGACATGAGAATAACAAGAGCGGCAAGTGTTCCTGATCGGACCTTGCCGCCGTCTCATCTATAATTTTCTTCGTAATATCTAAGCCTCCATAAGGGCCTAGTCCGCCTACTATTCCAATCATAAAAACTATTTTTATATCATAGATATAACCAATAGTCCTAAAAATGGTTTGTAGAAATTACCATTCTATGGACTGATCTTCGTCAGGAATCTGTGTATTTAATTGCCGCTCCAAGATCAAAGACCCCGAAACCTTAAACTTAATGGCTGTCGTAGAAACCAAGGTATAATCCGTAAACTCATAATCCACATTATTTACCGTAATATAACGATGCAAGAGGTAAGGACGTACAGCATCCATCTGCTCCGAAACAGTATAACTGGCATCTTTTTTAACAGAAAATTTCATATTTGGATTTTCAGCCCGAAATGTAACACCTCCAGTTTCATTAAACGTTGCAAAGACCTTATAATTCTTCCTGTCTTTGCGATCTTCATCAATGTTCCCTGCATAAAAGAAAATTGTATTTTCATCGACTACATAGCTTCTTATTTGACTCTTTACAATCGGAGTTTCACTTTCATGCCCATCCATCACGACTTTTAAGGCTGTACCGCTGTAAGTTCCTGAATAATTATTGAAAGGATTGACACGCAGCAATGCTTTCTTATAATATTTCCTAGGGTTTATTTTGTATTTACCCGCCGGATCCTCCAAAATAGTCAGTGGAAGAACCCATTTTTCGGCCATATCTATTCCTTTGAGCGAAAAATCGATAGCCATTAATGCGGTGTTCTCCCCCGACTTTATATTCACGGTCTCAGGGATAGAAAAATACGTATTAGTTAGCTGTTTGTAATAGAAATCTTGCCTGGTCTGGAAACGTTCATAATTCAATATGCCCAAGGTATCGGGATCCACCGCAATACGTACTGAAAGATCCGTATTATTTGCGGTTGAACCACTCACCTCCAATGGCTGTAGAAATGTCGTTTTTTGCCCCTCTTTATACCGGACATAAATATTTGCGACCCCCTCATTTTCCAAAGGGGCCTTAAATGAAATGTACTGTTCAAATTGTTCCTCTTTCCATTCATCGTTGCATGCATAGCATATGCATAATACCATCAGGAACAAAAGCTGTATAGATGACTTTTTCATAAATTGCATAGTTGATTAATCATTATAAGTCCAACCAGGGTTTTGTGTTAAATTTTTATTGCGTTTTAGCTCTGTATGACTAATTGGCCAAAACCACATTTTATCTGCAAAGGTCGTTTTCAATGTCCAGATTGCAACGGGTTGATAAAAAAGATCGCGTTCCTTTTCATTCATTAGTACATTACAGCCATAAACTGGGAGAGCCTCTTCCACTGGAGCGTCCATCCAGCGACGTAAATCGTAATAACGTTGCCCCTCGCCCATCAACTCAATAAAACGTTCACGTTTTATTGACTTACGTAAATCATCCTTACTTCCATATATACTCGCCGAAAAATCAGGAACTCCACCTCTAATGCGAACGGGCTGAATACCTTTCTTAATTTCAGCAATATCACGACTTATGGTATAACTTCCCCCACGCCAAGAAGGAATCGTAAAAGAGCCACTTAATTCATTTAATGCTTCGGCATACATCAGTAGTATATCGGCATAACGAATAGCGGGTTCTGCTTTGGGGACCACACGAGATGCAACACCACCTTCATAAGTATCACTTGGATGAACAAACTTTTTAACCCCAAAACCCGTACGTAACCAATATCCATTGGCAGAGTTAAATCCATTGCCTTTCGGGTCTGCACTATAATAAAAGATCTGCTTATTTCGATTTTCCTCTTTTGTCTCATTCAGCAGGGTCCAGAAACTACCACTGTAAGCTACTGAAGCATAAAATCTCGGCTCACGATTTGCATATTGTAAAGAAACTCCGGCACGTAATGGCCTGTATTTTTTTGCATTATAATCGTCCTGAGTAACATAACCTGTACTTCTATTCGAACCATTACCGCGTCCTATTTCTTTATCCTTACCTGGTACATCTGTCCCATCATTCATATAATAGGCGTCGACCAGTTTCTGTGTTAATCCATGTGTATTCCATCCTGTTGCAGAGCGCGGTAATTGATGAATAACCATTTGGTCAATTCCTTCATTGGGCTGATTGCTGCCACGTGTAAATATCAGCTCAGGGTTACCTGAGGCGGACAAGGTACCGTCAAAGACCTGTGCGTATGATTTCGTTGGATCAATATTTGCCCATCCCTCAGGCCAGTTTTTATCTGAAAAATTATGATCCTCAGGTGGTTTGACTGTCGCATCATCCCCTGTTTCCTGAAAAGGTGCTGTATAAAGTTTGTATATTCCCAATTCCATCACATCCCGGGCCGCCGCCGCCGCCTTCGCCCATTTTTCTTCTTTGAAGTCAACAGACAACAATCGTTTTCCTTGTTTGTCTACCAATAGTGCCGCATAGCCGGAATTATTACCATTGGCTAACGGACTTGCCGCATAGAGCAGTACTTTCGCACGTGCTGCCAATGCAGCACCAACAGTTGGCCGTGCCGAACCGTCCTGCCCGCGCTTCATACCTAAGGATTCCATTTCTTTAGCAGCCTGTAACAACTCATCGCTAATATAAGTTGCACATTCCTCATAAGTGCTTCGCGGAATAGCCAGATCGTAATAACTATCCGTATAATCCAACCCTTCATTGGGCAATAATGGAACCGGACCGTATTTCCGTAGCAATAACCAGTAAAGATAAGCTCTTGCAAAACGTGCCTGTCCGCGATAGTCTGAAATTTCAGCTACAGACATTTCGGTATTCATATATATGTTCTGAATAAAAGTCGAAGCATTACGAATGCCAAAATAGCATTGCGTCCATGTACCTTGTTTATCTGCTTCCGTATATTCTCCCATCTTGAACATATTGTAGGACAACTCATTTTTCGATGGATCGTATACTTTATCCCGATCACCATAGTACATATCATCCGCAAAACAATGCGGCGTTAAGCCTTTACTCGCTACATCCGCATTCTCACCAATAAACTGCTGAAATACTTCGGCCAACCATTGCTCCGAGTACACCTTACTTTTAAATGTCTTCTCTATGGTAAGACGATCCTTGAAATATTGATCGGACTTTAAGTAATCTTTTTTGCAGGATGAGAATATACATATTCCCAATACAAGCAACATGGCTATATTTAGTTTCTTTCTTTGCATCTTAATAAGTTTTATAGGTTGACATTGATGCCAAACGTAAACGATTTAGGCAAGGGATAATCTTCTCCTCGTGGAGATGCCAGCTCAGGATCCCAAAGCTTGAATTTCGACCAGGTTAGCAGATTACTTCCAACCAAGAAAATACGAATGCTATTGGTTTTTATTCTGTTGGTAAGTTCTTTTGGCAAGGTGTAACCTATATCTAATGTCTTGAGACGGATATATTGGCCATTACGGAGCCAAAAGGTTGACTCTCTAAAATTATTCGGATTCTCACCATAACTCAGTCTTGGATAAGAGGCATTGGGGTTTTCTGTTGAGGGGTCACCAGATAGGTCTGCCGATATCCAACGGTTATCGCCCATCACGCCCTTCAACACTTGCCCCCATTCACCCTCACTAAATGCATACACTGTCTTTCCATAGGTAAAGAACGTCGATTTTCCGGCGCCCTGGAAATGAACGCTGATATCCAAATTCTTCCAGCTCACAGATGTACCAATACCATAAACAAGATTTGGCCGCCGCGTAGCCCCTATCGCTACACGGTCACCGTCGTCTATAATACCGTCACCGTTGACATCTTTATATTTGATATCCCCAGGCTGGTAGGTTCCGAAGGTTTGTTTCGGACTATTCCGTATATCATCATAATCTTTAAACAACCCTAATGCTATAAGGCCCTTCGCCTGATCCACCCGATAGCCTTTCTGATTTTGATAACCGTATACATTATTTTCTTCATCGATCTCCGTGATTGTATTCTTACTGAACGTAACATTGCTGCGTGCAGTCACATTCACTTCGCCAATCTTTTGCCTATATTCAAGACGCCCATCAAAACCTTCAGATTTTACAGCCCCTACATTTGCACTTGGCACACTCCCTAGTCCAACCATAATTGGCAGGTGTTTTCTTGCCATATAAATCCCTGTCCGTTCCTCATTGAAGAAGTCCAAATTCGCAACAATCTTATCTTTAAGTAGGGCAACGTCGAAGCCTAAATTTCTTTTTGTGGCCATTTCCCAAGTGACATTTGGTGAAGCGACCTGTGTATACTGCATTCCATTGAAATAACGGTCGAATCCATAATCGGCCCATTGATAACCATTGTTTGCGATTTCTCCGATGGTATATAGGTACGGGAATCTTACCCCGCCAGCCAACTGATCATTACCAACCCTTCCCCAAGAATAACGAACCTTGAACATATTCAACCAGGATATATTATTTTTCACAAAAGGCTCCTCTCCGATATTCCAGGCTGCTGAAAAAGCCGGAAAAAATCCATACTGTTTTCCTGGTGCAAAGTTTTCTGAGCCGTTATACCCAAAATTAAAATCAGCTATATAACGCGATTTCCAATTATAGGTCAGTCGTCCCGCGAGACCCTGATTTCTTCTTGCAATTCCATTTTTAATGTCATCGCCAAGATCGACCGTCCGAATAAGGGCATCACGCGTAAAGCGGGCAACTGCACCAATATTATGATCACCAATACTACGGTCATAATTGAACATCATGTCATAAAATTCGCGGCGTTCACCACTGGCAGTACTCGACTGATACAATTCATGCGGATCGGAAATATGCGTAAATACCAAATTTCCATTTTCATCACGTGCACGTTCTGCCCGCCACTGTTCAGGCCATTTACGACGGGAAATACTATTATCATTGTTGGTATCATAACCAATAATTCCCCTAAACCGCAATCCTTTGGTTATAAAATCAAAATTTTGCTCAATAGAAATGTTTGTCTGTATTTTGTTTTGCCAATTCTCATTATACCCTGTCTGTGTAGCGACAACCCAAGGGTTTGTCTGATTTCCTGTACCAATTGCTGGAACATAACCATTTGAGTATATAACAGGAGTACGAATTGGTGAATAGCCAAATAATACCCCCCAGAAATCATTATCTCCCAAACCCGGGCTATTCCTTTTATTGAGGGAGCCTGCAACGCCAATTTTCAGAACTGTGCTTTTGGTCACGTTAATATCGGTGTTCAACCGATAGTTATATCTTTTGTAATTTGCATTCGTATTGTAATCATTCCGCAATGTTTCATCCGTCTTGTACATTCCGCCTTCATCAATATAACTCCCGGACAAAAAATAACGCGCGGTAGATCCGCCGCCGGTCATATTCAGATTGGCACGGTAGGTCATCGCCCCATCTTTGAGCAACAGATCCTTCCAATTGACATTAGGATAAAGATCTGGATCCAATCCCAATCGTAATATTTCTAATTCCTCAGGTTGATAGATGGGTGCGAAATTGCGGGTAATGCGCGCTTCGTTCAAGAGATTGGCATACGTAACGCCATCTTCAAATTCAGGCGTAATGGTGCGGGTATTATAGATATTCTCATCTTTGAAATTGATATTGATCTTCCCGTCTTTACCACGCTTTGTGGTAATTAATATAACACCATTAGCTCCTCGAGAACCATAGATTGCAGTAACGGCAGCATCCTTTAACACCGTAAAAGTCTCTATATCTTCAATATTTATGTCATTAATATCACGTTCGATATTGTCCACCAATACCAGTGCAGAAGAACCGCCCCCAAACGTGGATATCCCCCGAATCCAGAATTCGGAAATATTTTTTCCAGGTTGGCCCGACTGTCCCATTGCAAATACCCCGGGCACATTACCCGCCAATGCATTCGACAAACTTGATGTTGGATTTCCTTTCATGGTGTTTACATCAACACTACTCGTTGCCGCCGTCGATGTGAGTCTCTTTTGTGTACCAGTTCCTGTTACAACAACCTCTTCGAGCACACTGGTCTCTGATTCTTTCAATGTCACATTGACAGCATGACTATCCTTTATTAATATTTCTTGTTTTACATAACCTACAGAAGAGAACACGAGGGTCTTGTAACGTTCCACTTTAATCTTAAAGTTACCCTTGTTATCTGATGTCGTCCCGAGCCCAGGAGCATCCTTTATGGAAATGCTGACTCCAACAACAGGCGCATTTTTAGCATCGGAAATGGTACCTGTTACTTCCAAAATATCCTGTGCCAACACACCGAAAGTGGCACACAGAAGTAACATAAATGTTAGTAATATTTTATTCATCATCTTTTCTCAGGTTAGTCTTGGTTATTTTCATCCATTTCTTCCAATGCTATTTTGCGGATCCGTCGATTCTCGCGGTCGCCAATATAAAAAGCACCTTCTTTCTCATTATAAGCGATACCTGAAGGACGGTCAAATCTTGCTTCTTCTCTCAAATCACCGTTAACGTAACCATAGGGATTTGCATTTAGGCTTGAACTGCCACGACCAGCAAAAGTAGTTACTGCCCCCTCCGGTGTAAGCACACGTATGGCATGATTCATAAGGTCTGTAAAATAAAAGTCATACTGATCTGGCTTACCTGCTTCTACATAGGCTTGATTTTTCACAAACACACCTTGGTAAGGCTGATTGACACGAGCGGATGATCCGACACCATCCTTGTATCCCGATTCCCTGACTTTTCCACAAACAAGATAAGGCTGGTTAAAGCGTTTCTTTTCCCAGTTGTAATCGGCACGCATAATATAGCCTTGGTTAATGACCAAAATATACGCGTAATTTCCACTTGGATGAATCAACGCCCGATACTCCCATTCAGGATCCTGAATAACATACAGAAACTCTGCTTTAGTCGTTTTATCTATGAAATATTGATTCAGGTCGAAACGGTAAAACTCTCCTTTCGCGTAACTATTAAAGTACATTTCACCATTGACCGGATGAACGGATGCCCCATTACATTGCTTACTTCTTGTCAAGACCTCTTTATCCAAAAAGTTCCTGGCTCGTGAAAATAGCAAGGTAGATTCATCATTCTCTCCCCCACGATCCTGAGCCACAATCATGTAATTACCATCTAAAGAAAAATCAAGACTACGTGGACGAGAAAAATCCGAACGCTTTTTGGTAATTGTACTATCCTCAAAATTAACGAGATAAAGTCCATTGTTATCATCGAAGGTTATCCACAGATGCTTCGGATTTAATGGATCAAACTTCATAAAAGAGGAAAGCCAAAAGCCGCTTGCCATCTGATTCTGATCCGCATCTTTAAACTTCCCATCTTTCCACGGTTCATCGCCGCGAGCGTTTCTATAACCTGCCAGAGTTGATACAACAAGTTTACGCTCATAATCAAAATTTGACTCAGCCTTTCCGATGACAGGTCTCGCCTCCCCACCAACACGCACTTCGATGTCACCTTTGAAAGCCTGTTTTGGCACGAGACAGTAAAGAGACGTCCCCAAAGCATTAATAACCACAGCCTTTTTCCCACCGATAAAGACGGAAACATTTTTTGGATCGTTTCCAAAGTTTTTTCCATAGATCACAAGCCGTTGCCCCATCCCGCCTGTTTTTGGAGTGAAGTCCGAAACAACTACAGGTTGCGACGGATCAAAGGGCACACCTTCTGGAATACTGCCAAGATTGTCGTTCTTGCAGCTTCCAAAGCCCAAAATAAGCACCATAATAGGCCAAATCATCCGATTTAGAAACCAACTATTAGTCGCTATTTGTTTAGTTCTCATAAGGTTTTTAATTGATTAGAATTTATTCTATAAACATTACATATAACCGCCAATGAATCCCAGATTCATTGATCTTCTGATACATCCATTAAAATTTCGTCAGCATAAAAGCTATTTTAGGGGGTATTTTTAGGACGAACGGATTGAGGCCCGCCTCATCATCGAGCGAACGATTAGTTTTAATTTCCACATAATTGGTTACTTTTATATAAAGCTAAATGGTATTAGCTTTCTTAAGCTAAAAAAAAGACTCTAGGACAATCGCTTCAAAGTCTTCCGGTTTTTAAAATTACTTTTCTACTAATTTTCTATTTTATACACACAATAGATTATTGACCTTATCCGTTCACGTTCCAACGTTCTACATTATTTTTCTTCACGAAGAAAATGGACGAATGATTTCTGATTTGATTTTCTAAATGCTTCTCTAAGGTTTTCTTTCTATAATTGATTACTCAAATTTAGGGATTGTAAAGATGCTGATACTATAGAATTTTCTCAATAATATGCTTATTTGTATCACACAAAATAAAGAGGATACGCATATTTTCGCATACACCTTTCTCTGGCTATTATCTCGAAAAAAGTATTGTTATGTGAAAAACTCTTCTCTTTGGCTAATTTTGGAATTATCCGGTCTTCAAGAATTGTCGATTGTGAGGTGAAATATCCGATTAGTATCTTATGAATCAAACGGTATCATATATTGTTCTCTCGAATACAAACAAAAAAACCTGCAAAATATTTGCAGGTTTTTATCTTTTGTAGCCCGTAGGGGAATCGAACCCCTGTTTCAAGAATGAAAATCTTGCGTCCTAACCCCTAGACGAACGGGCCTTTTAATGCAACTCCAATAACATTGTTGTTTTTGGAGTTGCAAATATAGACCTTAAAATCAGTATTCCAAAAATAATTTTAAATATTTTTTAAATAAGGTCGAAACCGATATCTCTTCTGAAGTATTTACCTTCAAAATATATCCTTCCGGCATCTGCAGTTGCCTGCTGAAGGGCTTCGAACAGCGAATCTTGCAATGTGGTAACAGCAATTACACGTCCACCTGCAGTAACAATCTTACCATCTACTTCTTTCGTACCTGCTTGAAATACGATGGATTCTTTGACATTTTCAATATTGGCGATCTCTTTTCCCGACTCATAATCTCCAGGATAACCTCCCGCAACCAACATGACAGTTACGGCAGTTTTAGGAGATACTGTATAGGAACGTTGCTCCAGATTACCCTGTGCAACACCTTCCAGCAAATCTAACAGATCCGATTCAATACGCGGCAATACAGATTCAGTCTCTGGATCTCCCATACGAACATTATACTCGATGACATAAGGCTCTCCTTCCACATTCATCAAACCGATGAAAATAAATCCTTTATATGGAATGCCATCTTTTTTAAGTCCTTCAACTGTCGGCCGGATAATACGCTCTTCTACTTTATTCAAAAATGTCTCATCTGCAAAAGGAACCGGAGATATCGATCCCATGCCCCCCGTATTTAGGCCTGTATCGCCTTCTCCAATACGTTTATAATCTTTTGCAGAAGGAAGTACTTTATATGAATTACCATCTGTCAAAACAAAAACAGACAATTCAATTCCTTTTAAAAATTCTTCAACAACCACAACCCGGCTAGCTTCTCCGAATTTTGAGTCTGCGATCATCGCTTTTAGCTCCGCTTTGGCATCTTCCAGCGTCTCACAGATCAATACTCCTTTGCCTGCTGCTAAACCATCAGCCTTAAGCACAATCGGCAATTTTTGCGTTTCAAGGTAAGTCAATCCATCTTCCAATGATGTTGCATCAAACGATCTTGAAGCGGCAGTAGGTACCCCATGGCGATCCATAAACTGCTTTGAAAAATCTTTTGAGCCCTCCAATTGAGCGCCCTCTTGCTGCGGCCCTATTACCGGGATATTTTTTAAATCTTCCCGATTTAAAAAATAATCATGAATACCTTTTACCAAAGGCTCTTCGGGACCGACGAGCACCATTTGCACATTATTCTCCAAAACAAAGGAAGCAATAGCAGCAAAGTCGGTAACTTTAATATTTACATTCTGACCATACGCACCTGTTCCAGCATTTCCTGGAGCAATAAACAATTGATCTAAACGTGGACTTTTCGACAACTTATAGGCGAAGGCAGATTCACGACCTCCTGAACCGATTATTAGGATATTCATAACACAAAGATATTTTTTTTATGCTAATTTTAAGGTATCAGATCGTTTAAAATGAGACTAATATTTTGATTTATAAATTGATTAAAGGAAAAATATTTTCTAATTTTCATAAAACATTAGTCATATGTACGCTAAATTACTGCTGTTAGTAAACTGCCTGCTATTCGCTTTGCTGGCGTCGGCCCAGATCGATCAGACCTTGCAGAAACTGGATACTTACCATGAACGGCACATCAAGGAAAAGATTTATCTCCATTTGGACAAAAATGATTATTCGGCTGGCGAAACCATGTGGTTTAAACTTTACTGTACCACCGCCCCTTTTAATTATTTGAGCAACATCAGTAAAATTGCTAATGTAGAATTGATTTCTCCCACCAATAAGATCATTAAGAGTATCAAAATTCCTATTACACTCGGTCTAAGTATAGGCGACTTCAATCTGCCGGACACTTTGGAAGAAGGCTCCTACCGCGTTAGATCATTTACCCGATGGATGCAAAATGACTCTGTAGCCAATTTCTATGAACGCGTCGTCCCCATTACAAATGGTCGATCTGATCATATCATAACGAAAAGTGAACTGGTCAAAAACGGAACAGAAAACATGTTCCAGATTAATCTGAAAACCATTCAGGGAGCCCCGCTGATTAATAACAACATCAGTTATACCCTACAACCGAACAACAATAAAGAGAAATCCGGCCGACTGAAATCACACGATAATGGAACAATAGCGCTGGAATTGAAAGATGATTTTAAAGGCGGGACACTGTCTTTACAATTTCTTTCGCTGGATAAAAGACGTATTCTAAAAAGTTTTGTCATCCCGGATCCAAACAACCAAAATAGCATCCAAATTTTCCCCGAAAGTGGCGAACTAGTCAACAACATATTATCCAAAACTGGATTCAAAATCCTTAGCCCTAATGGTTTAGGAAAAAAAGCAAAAATAAAAGTTGTGGAGGAAAATCAAACAACAGTTGCCGATTTTGAAACCAATTCACTGGGAATGGGAAGCATCCCGCTCGTCTTACAGACGGGAAAAAAATACGTCGCTACAGCCCTCTTCGAAGATGGATCTTCAACAAGTGCGTCATTACCGCCTGTACAGAATTCCGGATATGTTCTAACGGTAAATTCGGTACTAAAGGATAAGATTGCAGCGCAACTTTCCGCTACTGCAGACTTGGTCAATGGCAAAGATATTTATCTAATAGCCCAATACAATGGCCTTGTACTTCATGCCGCCAAGCAGAAACTAAACGGAGCGGAGATCCTATTCAATATTCCCAAAAAAAACCTGCCATCCGGAGTTTTACAGTTGTCCATCTTAACAGACCAAATGATTCCTATTGTGGAAAGACTGGTGTTTAACTACAATACGACATCGACTTTACTTCCTGTCTCCGTAGAACTCAACAAGCTTAGCTTCACAACACGCGATAAAGTGATCGCGGATCTTTCGGTTAAGTATGAAGATAGTGACACCACGAGGTTTGCCGCGCTATCTGCATCAGTGGTAAACCTCAGTAAGGTTGATTCTACGACTGACCGCTATTATTCATCTATTGTCTCGGAGCTTCTATTGAAATCTGATCTTCGTGGCTTTATTGAACGTCCCAATTATTACTTTGACGATTTAACAAACATCAGACTGACAGAACTGGACAATCTCATGCTGATTCAAGGTTGGCGCAAGTTGGACTGGAAGAATTATACAAGTACAGCAACCGCTGCGTTCCTTCCTGAAAAAGGACTTACCATAGCTGGGACCATCAAGAAAACGGCCCGCAAGGCTGTCGTTCCAAATGCCAAAGTAACAATTATACCGACGAGCAACATGTTGCTGAGTATAGATACACTGACCGATAATAATGGCCGATTTTCATTTGACGAACTTTTATTTGCAGACAGTGTCAAGTTTATTGTGACAGGCGATGGCCCTAAAGAGAAAAAAAGAGTTGATATTGTTATCGACAACCCGCTCACCCCGCCACCTAATGCAAGTAAAGATCAACCCTTGTTGCTTAACGACATCAATACCACCTTGCTTACACAACTGAAAAATAGCCAACAGTTCCTTGGCGAATTGGAAGCGGCTGGTATCATAGAAAAAAGTATCCGATTGGAGGAGGTACAGGTCAATCGGGTAAGAACAACTAAAGCCGACAAAAACTCCAGAAACCTGAATGGGCCAGGAAACGCCGATCAAGTCATCTCTGCAGACGAATTATCCGGCTGTGCTACATTTGCTCAATGCCTCAATGGACGGCTAAATGGTGTTATTTTTCGAAATGGTATCCCTTATAGCACAAGATCGATGAATAGTCCGATGCAAGTTGTTCTCGATGGAATGTACATTGAACCCGAACAAATAGATATGATCAACACGGCCGACATTGCGAGTGTTGAAGTCTTGCGTAGTATTGGAAACACGGCAATTTATGGCATGTATGGGGGCAACGGTGTTATCGTGATTACCAGTAAATCGGGAGATGCCATCTCCTCATCGTATACCCCCACAGGCATTGTAACCATCACGCCAAAAGGGCTATATGTCCCCCGAACCTTTTTCAAACCCCAATACGATGCAACAATCCAAAATAAGCTTACACACGACCTAAGGACAACAATCGCCTGGGAACCGAATCTGATCACGCCAAAAGATGGGAAAACACATTTCGAATTCTTCACTTCTGACGAACCCGGAACCTACAAACTAACCGTTGAGGGAATAAGTATGGATGGCAAAATTGCTCATCTCGAATATTTAATAGCGGTAAAACCACAATAGCAGAGCAAACAAATCGTTAAATTTAGAAACAAGGTTATGGAACATATTAAAACCAAAATAGAAGATCATATTTTAAGTATTTTCCTCGACAGGGGGAAGTCAAATGCCATCGACACTCAGCTATTGAAGGAACTGATAGACACCTTGGAATCTTCCCAGCAAAATGAAGCAATTTATGGTGCAATATTGATTGGCAAGGAAAATTTCTTTAGCGCTGGGCTCGATCTAATTACTTTATTCCAATACGATGAAGATCAAATTCGGGAATTCTGGAATTTATTCCTGGAAGCGACATCATTACTCGCGGCTTTTCCAAAACCAATAGTCGCCGCAATATCTGGTCATAGCCCAGCTGGAGGCTGCGTACTGGCGCTCTGCTGCGATTATCGCATTATGGCCGAAGGGAATTTTGTGATTGGTCTTAACGAGATTCCTGTCGGACTAATCGTCCCTGAAAGTATATTTCAGCTTTATGCGTTTTGGATCGGAAAACGGAATGCGTATCAGAATTTGCTCGAAGGTAAATTGCTTTCTCCTGTAGAAGCAAAAACACAGGGTCTTATAGATGACATTGTTCCCGCTAATATACTCTTCAATACCGCAGCAAAAAAATTAAAACAGATCACGCAGTTCAACCAAAAGACATGGCAGACATCCAAATTGAACTTCCGAAAGGAAATAATCCTTAAATTGCGCGAGAATAGGGAAGAGACAATCCAGCGCATCCTCGAACAATGGTGGCTTCCGTCAACACGCTCTATTTTAAAGTCAATCATTGAAAACTTGACTTCAAAGAAGTAATATTAAACAAAATCATCATGAGAAATCTCTTTTTCTTTATTCTTATTTGTCTCACTGCTAGCACGATCTCCTGTAGAAATAGCAAAAAAGAGGATAAGGCTGTAAAAATCATTCAGGATTCAATTCCTGTGGATACCCTACAAAAACGTGACACGACTGAAAAGGAAGTAAAGAAAGAGAACTCCGAAACGCTGGAGAAGGTACTGGAGAAACTTGCCAAGGCATATGCAGAACAGGACAGTAAAACAATAAATTCCTATGTACATCCCAAATTGGGAATTTATATTATCTATCGTCCCGGCGCGCTAGACTCCTATGTGCACCAAAATAGCTTTAATTTTTCTAAACCTGTGCCAGAATATCATTCTTATGAAAAGTTAACGTACAAGGGCCCTTTGAAGTCCGGAAAACTACCTATTTTTGATTGTGGTACGATGAAGTGGGATAAATCCGGATTCTATTATGATAAAAAGTCCCGCCCTAATGAACTATCGCAAACAGCAAAGTTCATGAATGAAATTCTTGATGCCAAAATTAGTAATACTGAATTACAGCGACTAAGGAACATAGAATCCAGAAGTTATAGAGCCATTATGACCTCCAATGAGCATGAGGAACCCTTTGTTTTTCATGTGACAAAAGAGGGCGAAAAATGGTATATTACAGTCATAGACCGCGCTTATGCCGGATGTGACGCATAGTATTTTGTAAATTTTAACCAAACTTAACGATAATGAAAAATTTAGATAAGGACATACAAAAGAAAATCGAAGATTGGTTAACCCCAAGTTATGATGAAGGAACTCGAAAAGCAGTTCAGGATTTAATCGACAATAATGAGGAGACGGAACTTACGGATTCTTTTTACAAGGATCTTGAATTTGGAACCGGAGGTTTAAGAGGCATTATGGGCTTTGGCTCTAATCGTATGAATAAGTATACGATCGGCAAAGCAACTCAAGGATTCGCCAACTATCTAAAGAAACAGTTCCCAGATCAGGAGATTAAAGTAGCGGTATCATATGACAGCCGTAACAATTCGCAGGCTTTTGGCCAGCTGGTTGCCAACGTGTTTGCAGCCAACGGCATCAAGGTACATCTGTTCACGGCATTGCGCCCGACCCCAATGCTGTCGTTCGCCATCCGCCATTTCGGCTGTCAAAGCGGTGTTATGCTAACGGCTTCACACAACCCAAAGGAATACAATGGTTATAAGGCTTATTGGAATGATGGGTGCCAGCTGACGGCCCCACATGATAAAAATGTAATCGATGAAGTAAACGCAATCAATGCTGTGAACGACATTAAATTTGAAGGGAACACACACAATATCATTCCCGTCGGCGATGAAATTGATCAGCTCTATATCGATGCCAATAAAAAATTAAGTATTCATCCTGAAGCGGTACTCGCTCAAAAAAACTTGAAAATTGTTTTTTCGCCGATACATGGAACTGGAATTACCATTGTCCCTAAAATGCTGGAGGCCTGGGGATTTGAACATGTTTCAGTCGTTGCTGAACAAGCCACACCTGATGGCAACTTTCCAACGGTAATCTATCCAAACCCCGAAGAGGAAGATGCGATGGCCTTAGCAAAGAAAAAAGGAGAAGAAATTGATGCAGATCTTGTATTAGCAACAGACCCTGATGCCGATCGTGTAGGTATTGCCGTAAAAAATAATAAGGGCGAGTTTCAACTGCTCAATGGTAATCAGATCGGCAGTTTATTGGTATACTACGTCCTCAGTGCAAAAAGTGAACTAAAACAACTCGGATCGAATCCATATATTGTAAAAACCATCGTCACCAGCAACTTACAAGCCGATATCGCAGATCATTATGGTGTAAAACACTATGAAACCCTTACTGGCTTCAAATATATCGGTGAATTGATTACCAATTTAGGTGATTCAGCACAATATCTGGTGGGCGGAGAAGAAAGTTATGGTTTCTTAGTAGGCGATTTAGTGCGTGACAAGGACGCTCCAAACTCTTGTGCTTTCCTAGCCGAAATGACCGCCTATTTCAAAACAAAAGGAAAAACAGTTTACGAAGTCCTGTTAGATATCTACAAAGAATTTGGCTGTTATCAAGAAAAGCTCATTTCTCTTACAAAAAAAGGAAAAGCTGGTGCCGAAGAAATTCAAGCCATGATGAATGGCCTACGTCACAATCTACCAACGATACTGGGAGGAATAAAAGTCAAAGAAATCAGGGACTACCAACTTTCCCAAACCACAGATATGAGTACAGGGGAGCGAAGAGCAATCTCGTTACCAAAGTCTGATGTGTTGCAATTTATTACAGTAGATGGCGATGTGATCTCTGCCAGACCCTCAGGAACAGAACCCAAGATTAAATTTTACTGTTCTGTAAAAGAAAACTTAACGGATACGGCAGATTATGTCGATGTGCAAACTGTTTTGGAAGAGAAGGTTGACCGTATGATGAAAGATATTGTAGGCTAATGGAAAAGTGGAAACTATTATCCTCTGC
Source organism: Sphingobacterium sp. 40-24 (assembly GCF_001899705.1). Classification (NCBI taxonomy): domain Bacteria; kingdom Pseudomonadati; phylum Bacteroidota; class Sphingobacteriia; order Sphingobacteriales; family Sphingobacteriaceae; genus Sphingobacterium; species Sphingobacterium sp. 40-24. Next base: position 184,351 of record NZ_MKWH01000009.1, read on the forward strand.
ATATATCTGTAAAGAGCCTTGGGCCACGCTGCGCAGAGATACTTGTGAGCTTCCGGATGGACGGATCAATGATCATTATTACGTACTGGAGTATCCAGATTGGGTCAATATGATCGGAATCACTGAGCAGAACGAGCTTTTGGTCATTAAGCAATACCGCCATGGAGCCGGCATTATTGCATTGGAGATTCCCGCAGGGACAACAGAACCTGGAGAAGATCCTAAAAATGCTGCTGTACGTGAAATGCTTGAAGAAACAGGCTATCAATTTGATCAGATTGAAGAGATCGCCGCACTTTATGCCAATCCGGCGACAAGTGGCAATATCACTTATACTTATCTGATGACAGGCGGCAAAAAAGTTCAGGAACAGGCATTGGATGAACATGAGGAAATCGATGTCTATCGTATACCGCTTGAAGAAGCGAAAAGGATGCTACTGGACAACAAATTCAACCAGGCACTCCATGCGAGTGCGCTATTTTATGCTTTTAATAAATTAGGCTTGTTATAAAACAAGCCTAATTTTATTCTGTTTTTTTCACTCATACTTTTAATTTTCACTAGCAGGCTGATTTTTGTACCTTTGCGTCATGGCAAGAGAAATTTTTGAAACCAAACGAAAGGCCCTGAAAATAAATCTAAACCCAGAGATTTATGGAACCTTTGCAGAAATCGGTGCTGGACAGGAAGTCGCACGTAACTTTTTCAACGCAGGAGCAGCATCAGGCACAATTGCTAAAACAATGTCGGCTTACGACATGGCTTTCAGTGATGCGATTTATGGTGAAGAGGCTGATGGTCGTTACGTCAGCAGAACACGTTTAAAGAAAATGCTCTCTCATGAATTCGATCTTCTTACCCAACGGCTTCATGGCGATAAATACTGCAACAAAAAATTCTTTGCCTTTGCAGATACCGTAACAACGCTCAATTTCACGAAAACAAATGAACCTCATGGCTGGATCGGACTTCGCTTCCAGCATGAAGTGGGAGGCCCTACAAATGATATTATTGTCCATGTAAGACTGCTAGACAGCGACAACCAATTACAACAAAAAGTTTTAGGTATCATTGGTGTTAACCTGTTATTTGCAGCTTATTATTATACAGACAATGTGCAGACCATGATCGAATCATTGGTCGATAACCTTTCTGTTGGTTCCGTTGAGATTGACCTGGTTAAATTAAACGGACCGCTGTTTGAAAACGTCAACCAACGTCTCATCAACTTATACCTGATCGCAAAGGGATTTGCTAAAGCCGCAATATTCCAGCCTGATGGCAAAGCAGTACAAATCAAAGATTATCTGTACAAAAAGAACATTATTTTACTTCGTACCAAATACCGTCAGAAATCCCTTCCAAACTTTGATCTCTTCAATCTTGCCGTTGAACAGTTCAAAAAAAATACGGGTGCAACTGACGCAGACACCATTGTATTAATTGAGGTGCTGATGGGAAATGTCCTGGAAGACACGCATGAAATTACGGGTGAGGACCTTCAGGAATTTGCTTCTAGAGCTGACGAATTATGTGCAACAGGCAATAATATTATCGTTAGCAACTTTAGAAGAAATAATCATTTAGCAGAGTTTATAAGCAACTTTAAGCCCAAGAACATTGGAATTGCAACCAACGTTTACAATTTAAAGAACATTTTCAATTCAGATAATTATAATAAAGAGCTATACACAAATGAACTCCTTTCCTATATCTCTGGAATGTTCAACAAAAATGTGAAACTCTATGCATATCCTTATCTCTTGAAAAAAGAAAATAAGATTATTACGACGCACAATATGCCCGTTTCTGAAGAAGCCAAACCTTTGTTTGAATTCTTAATTAAAAACGGCTATATCATCGATATTGAAAATTACGACGAGAAATTTGTAAAAACCGTATAAGCAAATCGTCTGTAAAATTTAAATTCATTATCTAGCCCAATTTTCTTAAATTGGGCTATCTTTATTTTTATGCCTTATGACGCAAGAAAATGTAATCCTGGTTGACAGCAATGACAATATGATTGGTAGCATGGAAAAATATGAAGCCCATGAAAAAGGGCTATTGCACCGTGCTTTTAGTGTATTTTTGTTCAATGATCAAGATGAATTACTGCTGCAACAAAGAGCTTTAAGTAAATACCACTGTGGCGGACTTTGGACCAATAGCTGCTGCTCGCATCAGCGTCTGGGAGAAACTAACGTAGAGGCCGCCAAAAGGCGCTTAATGGAAGAACTGGGCATTACAGCAATGGACCTTCAAGATACCTTCTCGTTCGTTTATAAGGCTCAATTTGACAACGGACTTACGGAGCATGAATTCGATTATGTCTTATTTGGAAAATTTAATGGAACTCCAGAATTTAACGAAGAAGAAGTTGCCGAAACAAAATACTTGAATCGGCAGGAAATTCAAGATGCAATACAACAGGCACCCCAGCAGTTTACGCCCTGGTTCAAACTCATCTATGAACGTGCTTTTGATACGTATTTCAGTATATATAAAAACAAATTATAACGGTCATATACCATACAAAAAAGATCCTGCCTTTTAAAAAGCAGGATCTTTTTTCTTTCGTTTGGTGAAGCACTATAAGAATTTTTTATAGATGGAATAAAGAATCTTAAGGTCATTCTCTCCCATGAACGCTGTATTTACGTCCTGCTGAACGTAGTGAATCTTAAATGCTTTTATTGCTGCATCCAGGTTACTCACATCGTATCCGATGATACGTAATGCCATTTTCGGGTTGAAGTCTGCTGGAGGCGTCTCTAAATAGTCCTCATACCAAAAACCGAATCCTTGATCAGCCAGTTTTTTCCAAGGAAAACGTGATGGATCGTTTTTTCGAGTTGGTGCCAGATCCATATGTCCAATAAAATTTGCCTGCGGAATTCTATAAGTCGTTTTTAAATAGGCCAGCAACTGCGTCAAGGCATTTATCTGTGCATCAGTCCAAGGGTCAGTGGTCCCATTATTGTCTAGCTCAATGCCAATAGAAGAAGAATTGAGGTCCGTATCATTGCCCCATTTCCCCAACCCTGCATGATGCGCACGATAGAGGTCATTGACCATCTGCACTACTTTCCCATCCCGACCGACCACATAATGGGAGCTTACACCTGCTTTCGCGGAATGAAATGTACGGATGGTCTGTCCCAAGGAATCCTGTGCTGTATGATGAATAACAACAAAATTGGGCTTACGGATACCGAAATTAATCGAGGCGATCCATTGTTGATCTTTGACATTCACCTTCTCCAATTGACCGGTAACAGGCGATTGTTTATAGAGTTTTGACAATTCTTTTGCTTGCTTCTTATATACCTTTTCAGTCTTTGCGTATTTCCCCCCCGCACAGGAAGCCAATAATGCCGTTGCGACACAAAGATTGATGGAAAATTTTAGTATCTTCATATTTAAATGTTTCAGCACAAACTAAGGCAAATTTGCCAATAAAAACAAATTTATTAAGTCCATCTTATTGTCCGGGATATTTTCCAAACGCTCTTTTCTCATGCATATATGGGACAATGTTGGTTGTTAAACTGGGACAATACAGTTTTAAAAAAAGCCCAAACCAATGTTTGAGCTTTTCCCTATCAACTATGCATTTCTTCTTTATAGTATAATTACGTTTTTATTATTTTAGTGCGCTGACGTTTAATTTTGTCAAAAAACCTTTTAGCTCGTCCAGGCTATACCCATTTCCCCGAAGGGTAATTAAATAGCGATCTTTCTCGAGATAACTTATTTCGGAACTTTTCGCCGTTGAGCCTTCCACTCCTTTGCTATCCGTTGTTTTTGCCCGTTTGCCTTCAAACTCGCCAGTTTTTTCTATTTCAGTATCTGTAATTTTCTCTGAATCTACCATGAAGCCCATTTGCGCTAAGCCCACGATTGCCGAAGCTGTCTCGCCCGCCCCATCAATAATATTGACTTTAATTTCCTTTTGGTTATCTACAGTATATGTCGCCTCTCCAGATACAACCTCTGCCCCATACATGGATCCGCCAGAATAGGAAGTTCTTTTTAAACCATCTAAGCTTTCCGGTAAAAAAGCCTTCAACTCTTCCGAACTTAATGGTTTTTCGGATTTAAGTTTGGCTTGAAGGTCTTCCAATTTTTTTGCTCCATCACTCAGGTTATCCAAGTTGGATACTCCTTTAACTACATCCGAAATCCCAGCCTCTTTCTCCTTAGCATCTTCACTCCCTTCACTGGATTTGCTGTTGCCGCAGCTCGCGACCAAAAGGCCCAGTCCTAAGAGAACAGGCATTACTTTCCATTGTCTTTTCATGATTATCAGTTTTAATTAAAACGCCAAAAAGAACAAAATAATATAATTAATCTAAATTTTAAAATCTGTTTGTATACGATCCTTCGCCGGTAAAGTTTAACCAGAGTTCCATTCTATTTTTCTTTTACCCATGCACCTGAACAGATTGCACAAAAAAAGGCCCCTATACGAATATAGAGGCCTTCATTATATTATAGCTACCGAGACTATGCTTCGGCGTACTCTTCAATTGATGGACACGAACAAATCAATGTACGGTCACCTTGAGAGTCGTTTACACGTCCTACCGAAGGCCAGAATTTACGTTCTCTTACATACTCCAATGGGTATGCGGCTGTTTGACGGCTGTAGGGTCTGTCCCACTCATCTGCGGTTACAACCGAAGCTGTATGTGGTGCATGTTTCAGTACATTGTTAGCTTGATCTACCTCTCCTGCTTCAACCGCTGCGATCTCTTCACGGATAGCAACTAATGCATCACAGAAACGATCCAATTCAGCCTTAGACTCAGACTCCGTAGGCTCAACCATCAATGTTCCTGCAACAGGGAAAGAAACAGTGGGTGCGTGGAAACCATAATCCATCAAACGTTTTGCAATATCTGCAACCTCGATACCAAAGTTTTTGAATCCACGGCAATCTAAGATCATTTCGTGTGCACAACGTCCGTTAGTACCTGAATAAAGTACTGGATATGCATTTTCTAAACGCGCTTTAATATAGTTTGCATTTAATATTGCTGTTCTTGTCGCATTTGTCAAACCTTCACCACCCATCATTGAAATATAGGCATGGGAAATAAGCAAGATTGATGCTGAACCAAATGGAGCTGCAGAAACGGCAGAGATGCCCTCTTCACCAGAAGTAGAAACCACTTCGTGGTTAGGTAAGAAAGGAACCAAGTGTTTTGCAACACCGATAGGCCCCATACCTGGACCTCCTCCACCGTGAGGAATACAGAATGTTTTATGGAGGTTCAAGTGACAAACATCAGCGCCAATATGGCCTGGGCTTGTCAATCCAACCTGTGCATTCATGTTCGCACCGTCCATGTAAACCTGACCACCATTTGCATGAACAATTTCACAGACTTCAATAATAGACTCTTCAAATACACCGTGTGTAGAAGGATAAGTCACCATCAGTGAGTTCAAGTTTGCAGCATGTTCAGTCGCTTTTGCTCTTAAATCTGGAATATCGATATTTCCCAATTCATCACATTTCACAACAACCACTTTCAATCCAGCCATAGAAGCAGAAGCAGGGTTCGTTCCGTGTGCAGAAGCAGGAATCAAACAGATATTACGTCCGTGATCACCACGGCTTTCATGGTAAGCACGAATAACCATCAGACCAGCGTACTCACCTTGTGCTCCTGAGTTTGGTTGGAAGCTCATTTTTGCAAAACCAGTGATCTCAGACAACCAATCGTTCAATTCGCCAATCATTTGCATATATCCAGAAGTTTGATCTGCAGGAGCAAATGGATGCAAACCGCCAAATCTCGCCCAAGTAACTGGTACCATTTCGGCTGTAGCATTCAATTTCATCGTACATGACCCCAATGGAATCATCGAGTGACAAAGCGATAAATCTTTTGCTTCCAAAGATTTGATATAGCGCAACATCTCATGTTCAGAATGATAGCTATTAAAGTTTGGATGTGTTAAGTAGGCAGAAGTACGTACTAAATCGGCAGGAATTGAAGAACCTAAATTCTCTTCCAATGCATCGAAATCTACGTCATTCAATGTTTTACCTTGAATTTTAGCAAATACTTTGACAATTGTCTTGATATCTTCGTATGTCGTTGTTTCGTCGATAGCAATTGAAACTTCCGAACCATTGTAATAGAAGTTTAATTCGTTATTTAATGCTTCAGATTTCAAAGCACCAGCATGACCACCTAAGTCTACACGTAGTGTGTCAAAATAAGCTGCATTCAATTGCGTATAACCCAATGATTGTATTGCTTGATCCAACAGGCTAGCCAATGCATTGATACGTGAGGCTATATTTTTGATTCCTTCAGGGCCATGGTATACGGCATAGAAAGAAGCCATAATCGCTAAAAGAGCTTGTGCAGTACAAATATTAGAAGAAGCTTTATCACGGCGGATATGCTGTTCACGAGTCTGCAAAGCCATACGCAATGCATACTTTCCATTTGAATCGGAAGTAACACCGATGATACGACCAGGGATATTACGTTTAAAGCTGTCGCGTGTCGCAAAATAGGCTGCATGAGGACCACCAAAGCCCATCGGTACACCAAAACGTTGGGAATTACCAACAACAACATCTGCACCCCATTCTCCCGGAGGCGTTAATAATGCTAAGCTCATCAAATCTGCCGCCGCACACACGGTAATATGCTTACTGTGAGCTGTAGCCGCAAATGATTTATAATCGACAATGGAGCCATCAGCAGCAGGATATTGAACAAATGCAGCAAATACATCGTCTGTTAATTCTGATTCAGCAATAGCCGCAATTTTAAGCTCGATACCAAAAGACAAAGCACGGGTCTTCAATACATCAATCGTCTGCGGATAGGCATTGTTCGACACCAAGAAAACATTAGCATCTTTATTTTTCCGAGCTGAATAAAGCATAAACATGGCTTCAGCTGCAGCCGTAGCTTCATCCAACAAAGAAGCATTGGCAATTTCTAAACCTGTGAAATCACAAATTACAGTCTGGAAGTTCAATAAAGCTTGTAACCTACCTTGTGCAATCTCCGCCTGATAAGGCGTATACTGCGTATACCATCCTGGGTTTTCAAATACATTGCGTTGAATGACGCCCGGAAGGATTACATCGTAGTAACCTTGACCAATAAAAGATTTAAAAACTTTATTTTTCTCAGCGATTTCCGCAATACGCTTTAAATAGGCTACCTCAGACAATGCTTTGGGAAGATTTAAAGGCTTTGGAGCACGAATTTGAGAAGGGACCGTTTGGTCAATAAGCTGGTCAATTGACGAAACGCCTAATTTAGCCAACATTTCATTCGCTTCAACTGGACTTGGGCCATTGTGGCGACTTTCGAATTTTTCTTGGAAGTGTATATTGCTCATGTGTGCAAAAAGTTAACGCTTATAGATAGTTAGCGACATAATAATTAGGCAATTAACTCTCTTATAAACAGTCGTTTTTTGGATGAGCAAAGATAGCAAAATAAATGACTGAAAACGAAGCAAAAAAGTGGATAAAAAGTCAGTTTTACTGAGCTACCGAAATGCAATCGATTGTCTTTGTCAATTAATTTTTGGAATAACCTCAAACATACAAGTTGTTCATTATAAATATAACAAACAATACAACAATCGCTTGCCACAATTTTAAAAAAAGATAAGGTTATCTGCTATTTCACCCCCGCATTTCTTTCATTACTTCACTATCCTTTTTTGCAATGCCCATGAATTTTCAATAAATTAGTATATGTACCAATTGTAAAGTGACTTCGAAATAACGATATACACTTTTTTGCTAAGAACAACTGATATCAAGGGTATGTTGCGATCAGAAATCTTAACAAAGAAAACATTATCCAGCTAGGGAAGCATCTCTTTTGACAAATGTAAATTATCACAAAAAACGAATATCATTTCTTTTTAACGAATATAAAACAGCGAAGTAACGATTATAAACCATGAGAAAACAGGTAACAGACAGCGTTCTTTTAGTAAGACCCTCTGTCTTCCGTAAAAATGAACAGACTGCGGTCAACAACTTCTTCCAAAAGGATATCGAAAATCTCAGTACAGAAGAAGTCAACAAAGAAGCGCAAGGAGAATTTGACGCGCTAGTAAATGAATTGAAGTCACATGGAATTTTGGTGACTGTCATTCAGGACGACGAAAAATCAGAAAGCCCCGACAGTATATTCCCCAATAATATTGTCTCCTTTCATCAGGATGGAAAAATAATTTTCTATCCTATGTTTGCTCCAAATCGTCGAAAAGAACATTTATTGGATTTCGAAGGTCCATTGAAGCAAAACGGTTATTATGTAAAACTGACTAAGGATCTCAGTGAAGCCGAAAACAATAAACAATATCTGGAGGGCACTGGCGCACTCGTTTTGGACCGAGCTCACCGTATAGCCTACTGTGCCTTATCCGAAAGGGCGGACAGAAGTATGCTCGATGAATATTGCAGAACTGAAAACTATACACCTGTTGTATTTCACGCCTTCCAAACTGTCCATGGAGAGCGGAGACCTATCTATCACACCAATGTGGTGCTAGCCGTAGGCGAAGACTTTGCCATCTTATGTCCGCAGGCAATTGACGATCCCGCCGAGCTCAAAACCCTACTGAAGAGTTTGAAAGATACAGGCAAGGAGATCATTGAAATCAACGAGAACCAACTCGAATCTTTTGCGGCAAACTGCCTACAGGTAAGAAATAAATATGGGAATCGGTTTATTGTCCTGAGCAATCAGGCTTTATCCTCATTGACTTTATACCAAACAGCGCAATTAGAAAAGCATGGCAAAATTATTCATCAGGATCTTCATGTTATCGAAACATGTGGTGGTGGAAGTGTACGCCACATGATGGCCGAAGTTTTTCTTCCGAAAGAAAAAGTCCTTGTATAGCGATTAAAGATCTGCCTACAAACCCTATTGCATGTAGACCTCGATAAGCTTAGATCTAATGAATATAAAAGACGAATCCCTCAAAACTATTGCTTTTGAGGGATTCGCCATGAAAAGTGTATTTTATATCGTTTTATGTGATTAGAACGAATACCTTAATCCCAATTGGAATTGATAAGGGTTACCCGAAGGTGATACAATTCCAGAGTTGTTTACATTATAATTAAACTGCTGTTTCGTAACATCAAAAGGCACCAATTTCTCTCCCGCGGCATCCTTTCCGCCTAAAGCATATAGATTTTGATTACCCAAAGACTCATTTACGCCCCAAGTCTTCTTAAATAAGTTGGCAACATTGAAAAGATCTCCCGATACCTCCAATGCATGGTTTTTATATAAATTGAATTTTTTAGCGATTCTAAGGTCGATCAAGCCATAAAAACCATTCACTCCACCATTACGCTCAGCTATTTTACCTTGATATTTTTTAATAAAATCTTTAAGGCTCTGACTCGCTTCTGGATTATTCAACAAATTATTCAATCCAGTAATCAGCTGTTTTGACGTATTGGGATTATTGGGATCAAAGATAAAGGCCAGATCATTGTCCCCAGCAACAAAGTCTCCATTTATATTTCCGCCGGCCAACAAACTGTATCGCGTACCGCCAATACCGGAGTACCGTACTCCCACGCTGACACCATAAAATGTTGGTAAAGTGCCATAGATCACAATCTTATTGCGGAATTGATTGTTCGAATAACTCATCTTGCTCAAATCGCGCGGATCATCTTTTACTGCCAAAGATAAGGTCGCTGTATTCGCCACGTTTCCATTGAAAGAAGTATTATCTTTCGCATCATTCCAGGTATAGCTAACCGATATAGATCCATCTTTGTAATATTGATAACTTGCATCCAATACGACTGCAAACTGATTCACTTTTCCTTCAGAGTTCAATTCTAGTACGCGGCCGAATTTATTGGAAATCCTTCCTTTTTTCCAATCCGGAGCCCCATCAACAATCGATGCCGCAGGAACAAAAACTCCCCTATTGTCTTCATTCGCTAATCTGAAGAACGGATCTTTCACCATATTACGATCCACATACATATAGTTATTACGCCCAAGATTCATATACCCTGAAAGACTCGCTTTTAACTTTTCGGTGAAGAAATGCGTATAAGATACATTTGCCTTGTAGACTACTGGAATTTTAGCGTCGGGTCCATAGGTATTGATCGTAGGTACTTGAAACTGCGCCAATGTTGGTGTTGTTAACGGGTCCTTTCTATAGCCCACAAAATTAGGTGTAGGTACATCATTACCTCGGACATCAACCGTCGCAAAATGCTTACCGTCAAAAGTCAAGTTATTGATGGTCATATAATTGTTAATATCTGAAGCGAAAACACCTGCTCCTATCCGGAAAAAGTCCTTTCGTTCTTCATTCACATCCCAAGTCATCTGGAAACGCGGCTGTACAACAAAAGATTTCAATTTATGATCTGTACGTACCCCAACTTCTTTCAGCAATTCTTCATTCAAAGGAGAGGTTGGATAATGACCATAATCCAATCGTAATCCCGCAACTAGATCCAACCCCTGTGCCAACTTGGTCTGTAACTGACCATATGCACCGGCATTGAATATCTTACCGACCACAGCTGGATCACTTACCAAAGGAACTTCACGATAATAAGCATATGGCTTCATGTCGTCAAAGTTTTGCATGGCTGTCTTTCCATCACTCGGCCTAAAGTGAAAGCGTCCATTGACCTCACTTCCATAAATCGAGTTTGCATGGGTATACATCAAGTCGACCCCAAAGGTATAATTGATATTATCGGTACTGTAATAGATATTATTAACAAGCTGAAATACATTATTTTTAAAAGATTCCTGTGCAAAACGATGTCCGCCCAATTGCAATGTGGTCTTTTTATCTTCTCCAGCGACCTTAGATACTGCATCCTCTACAATTGCACGGGGAATATTTTGACTTGGTAAAAGATCTCCTGGGCTACTTTTTTGATAGGTATAGAGATGTTGTACTTTCAATTCATTCGTTACCTTAGATGAAATAGTCGTACGCAAAGTTGCCAATAGACTGTTATCAATGTTTTTATCATTTCCATAAGATTCATACAAAGTAATTGGCTTATTATCCTGTAATCCCAACTTATTATTGTCACTTGTAAAGTTATTTCGGATCGTCAATAAGTTTTTCTCATTAATTTGCCAGTCAATTCTTCCAAAAATCGCGTCAGACCCTCGCTTTTTATCAAAAGCGCCATATTGACGTTCATTGCCCAATCCATACTTGTTACGTCCAATATTAACAAACTCATCCAAGGTGGCATTAGTAACATTAAATCTCTTCTCGTCGGCCTCAGAATTGATATCCGCAATAATCAGTGGGCGGGCATCCCGTTGATGATCCCATGCAACAAAATAATGCAATTTGTCTTTAATGATCGGACCGCCCAATGTAAATCCATATTGATAGGTAGAAAAATCATTGCTTCGTTTGTTTCCTCTGATATCGTAGGGACTGGACAACCAATCGGCCCTTGAATAAAGCCAAGCGCTTCCGTGCGTTTGATTTGTTCCCTGTTTGGTCACCGCACTAACGGTTCCTCCGCCCGCTCTTCCGTAGGTCACGTCATATTGATTGGTAACCACTTTAAATTCCCGGACTGCTTCTATCGAGATGGAGAAAGGTGCGCCGCTACGGCTGGTTGTCGAACCTGCAGAAGTCGGATTTTTGGCATTCATACCATCGATGGTAAAATTGGTGGAAGAGCCCAATTGGCCGCCAATATTATCTCCCTTACTCAAAGGAGACAGATCCATTAGCGACGTAAAATTCCGACCGTTGACAGGCAACTTCGCGATATCCTTGGCTGTAACCGCGGTAGCGGCACCTAGATTTTCTATTTTATTCTTTAGCGTACTTATTCCTGTTAATTCAACAGTTTCCAATACATTCGACGTGTTTTGAATAGGAATGGTCAAGCGTACAATATCACCCTGATTTAAATTAAATCCCGAACGAACTTGTTCGCCATAACCTATATAAGTTACTTTGACGGTATAGGGACCACCTAAAGGCAACTCCTTAAAGTTGAAATCACCATTTGCATTGGTTGAGGTCTTCGTTGTGAAACCGGTCGATTCATTCCGCACTTCGATGGAAGCACCATGAACCCCTTTGTTGTTCTCGTCCGTAATCTTTCCGGAAAACCCGGCTTGGGTCGTTTGTGCGTACAACCCTGTTCCAAGTGCGATGGCACACGTTGTAAGTAGAAATTCTTTCATTTAGTTGTTGGTTGTGATAATGAAAGCAAAACTACATCGGAACTGTTAACAGGAGCTAAACGAAATATTATGAAATTATAAACAAAGCATTTCAACGTGTATATAAACAAAATGAAACTTCTTTAGAAAAAAAAAGACAATATCGGAACAGGCAACAAAAGTATTTTAACTTAGGGATAGAAATATCCCGATACTGCAAACATCATGATTTAGCAGACAGTAACAAAAAGAACGCAAACTGAAAATTCTTTCTGGCCAATAATATCACAAAAAAGTCAGCCGAGGCTGACTTTCTAATATAAAATCGTAAACTTAAAATCCAATGGATTAAAGTACTTGTAAAGGTCCCTAAAGAGGCTATCACCATATTTGACATAAAGCAAAGCGAAATTTTCAGAGCGCTCCTGCAGTCCTCCACCCGGAAAAAGCTTTTCCTTCACGTTATCAATATCCGTTAAAGCATGCTGATGGTTCCGCTTTTCAGCTTTCATCAGCTTTTTCTCCAAATTATTGATCGCTTTCTTTAACCGTGCTTTTACGGCTTCAGTGCTAGGACCCAAACTTGGATCTATTTTATGAGTTCTTAACCTTATCTTACCAAAAATGGCGTTCAGCTCCATCCATTCGTCATTGAGATTCAGCCGTTCTTTGGTATGACGTCGAACATACTCTTTTTTCAGCACTTCTGCCGGCCGGAAGATACTCTTAAATGTAAGATCAACACGAAACAACTTAGCTGCAACGTTGTCCTCGGTAATCATTGCTGAGTTACGAGGGATCAAAATTGGAAAGTCTACCTGATATTGGTCAAAGTTGGATTTTAACTGCATCCAATAGACCATTTCGGCGCCACCGCCAATATAAGCAAGATTGGGAAGTATAATTTCTTGATACATCGGTCGCATGACCACATTTGGACTGAAACGCTCTGGATAACGCTCGATCTCCTGCTCCAGCTCTGCTTTGGTAAAATAAATATGCTGGTGCAATACTTCGTATCGGCCGTCAGCAGTCAGTACTAAACGCTCTCTAAATTCGTCCGTCAAATAAAAGAAATTAATCTCACGGGCATGCACTTGGGTAGAGAACCCTTTTGATTCCAACTCTTCCGATCGCGCTGTTATTGCCCTAAAGCTTTTTTCAGAGAAGATATCTTCCTTAATAATTGGCTTGAACAGTTCCTTCAATTCCCGGTCATCCGCATCGACGATCAAAAGACCGTAAGACTTAAACAACTCATTGACCATATACCGTGTTGCATCTGCTAATCGATCATGGTTCAAATAGGCTTCTTCTACAATGCGTGTCAGCCTGGTCGAATTTTCGGAAAGCCCTAAAATATTGGTGTACTGCTTCACAGCATCAACGATTGTTGCGGTATCCATTCGCCCTGTAGCAGAAACAGCAGGAGTATCCCAAGCAATTTTCTTACCGAAGACTTTGGTGTGGTTGATCTCTTCAAAATCATGATCTTCAGTTGCCATCCAATATACTGGAATAAACGTTTTATCAGGATGCTTGGCATGTAAATCTTCAGACAAACGTATTGCCGTCATGATTTTAAAAATAAAATATAAAGGCCCTGTAAAAATATTGAGCTGATGCCCAGTTGTAATGGTATAGGAATTTTGGTCAAGCAACAGTTCTATATTGGCCGCTACAGCAGGAGAATCCTTTAATAGTTCGCCATATTGTTTTTTAAGACGCTCAACAAGAATCTCCCTGTGTTCAAATTTCTTCTTTTCGTTCAATTGCTTTTCAAAACCAGCCCAGGTAGGCCAATTCCCAACAAAAGGTTTTAAGGCTTCATCATGTGCCAAATAGGCTAATAAAGTCTTGGAGAAGCTATTTGTTTCACTATATTCAATATAAGTTGCCTTCATCTGCAAATTTTATTAATTATTCTCTATTCTTAATTGATAACGAAAATCCCCCAAAGCAACCTGACATGGCAGTGAATCTTTTTCGTTAATAGAACCTATTTTCAATTTTAATCAGAAGGCTGATTCATCCTGAAACTACAGGCTTTCTTGAATCTGATTTTAAACGGCTATAGATTGTTTAAAATGGGGATTGTACGTTTACAAATGTATCTAGTTTGCCCCGACAAAATAGTGAATTTTCACAAAAAGCTTGTCCCGCTTTTAAATTATATCATTTTACTGACAATTGCCTATAAACAAACGGGCCTCCCTTAGTCAAGGGAGGCCCGTTTGTTTATATTATCATCTATAAGCTTTTATACTTATTTCCTTACAATCTCACCATATAGATCGAAATCTTCAGCTCGGTCGATTTTTACTTGAACAAAATCACCAATGCGTGCATAAGAATCTACCGCGGGAATCAAGACCTCATTGTCGACCTCCGGAGAATCGTATTCTGTCCGGCCAATAAAGTAATCGCCGTCTACCCGATCAACCAGTACTTTATAGGTATTACCGATTTTAGACTGATTGATATCGTACGAAATACCTTGCTGTATTTCCATGATGGCTTCCACCCGTCCTTCTTTTACTTCCTGTGGCACATCGTCCTCCAGAGAATGTGCGTGCGTCTTTTCTTCGTGAGAATAGGTAAAACACCCTAATCTGTCAAAACGGGTTTCTTCAACCCAATCCAACATCTCCTGAAAATCCTGTTCAGTTTCACCTGGATAACCACAAATTAATGTTGTACGCAAAGCGATATCTGGAACTTTGTCACGTATTGCGTTGACAAGATCAATCTGTTTCTGTTTTGTTGTACCTCTTCGCATAGACTTCAACATCGGATCAGATATATGTTGTAGTGGCATATCCAAGTAATTACAGATATTCGAACGTTCGTTCATTGCGTCCAAAATATCCATTGGGAAACCCGAAGGATAGGCATACTGCAGTCTGATCCATTCGATACCATCAACATCTGACAAATGGCGCATTAAATCAGAAAGATTGCGCTTTCCATAAATATCTAAGCCATAATAGGTCAGGTCTTGTGCAATCAGAATCAATTCTTTCGTGCCGTTCGACGCAAGAAATTTTGCCTCTTTGACAAGATCGTCAATGGATTTAGAAACGTGTTTACCACGCATCAGGGGAATTGCACAAAAAGAACATGGTCGGTTACAACCTTCAGCGATCTTAAAGTAAGAAAAATGCGAAGGTGTTGTCAATAAGCGCTCACCCAATAACTCGTGTCGATAATCAGCACCAATGGATGACAATAGCTCCGGTAAATCGTTCGTACCGAAAAAGGCATCAACAGTGGGGATTTCAGCCTGTAACTCCGGCTTATATCGCTCAGAAAGACAACCTGTAACGATCACTTTGTTGATTTTACCCTGATCTTTTAGATCCGAATATTGTAAGATCGCATCAATTGACTCCTGTTTGGCATTATCAATAAAACCGCAGGTATTGATTACGACAATATCATTCGCTTGTATATTGGATGCTTCATGCACGACTTCCATCTGATTGCCCTTTAACTGGCCCATCAGGACTTCACTATCGTGAATATTTTTCGAACAGCCCAAGGTTACCACATTGACACGTGGTTTATTTATCAAAGGGGCTGGTTTCGCGTATTTTGTCTTCATATGATTAGACGGTAGACTCTATTTGAAAAGGGAGTCGACAAATTCCTTTTTGTTAAACAACTGAAGATCACCAATTTTTTCACCTACACCAATATATTTCACCGGGATCTTAAATTGATCAGATATACCAATAACCACCCCGCCCTTCGCCGTTCCATCGAGTTTCGTCAATGCTAAAGCGTTCACATCGGTTGCCTGTGTAAATTGCGTACATTGCTCAATGGCGTTTTGCCCTGTTGATGCGTCCAAGACCAACAAGATTTCATGTGGTGCACCAGGAACAACCTTTTGCATAACATTCTTAATCTTCGTGAGCTCATTCATTAGCCCAACCTTATTGTGCAAACGGCCTGCGGTATCAATGATACACACATCTTCGCCATTTGCTACTGCCGATTTCACGGTATCATAAGCCACTGAAGCAGGATCCGAGCCCATGGCCTGAGCGACAACACGCACGCCAACACGCTCACCCCATAATTTAAGTTGATCAACAGCAGCCGCCCGAAAGGTATCCGCTGCCCCCAATACAACTTTGCTTCCAGCTTGTTTCAGCTGATGAGCCAGTTTGCCAATAGTCGTTGTCTTGCCAACCCCATTGACACCTACAACCATAATAACGTATGGTTTATGATCGCCATAATTGAAATTCTCGAAATCAGCACTATTGTTCTCTGCCAGTAGCGTTTGAATTTCTTCTTTCAGGAGATTGTTGAGCTCAGAAGTAGAAACGTACTTATCTCGGGCAACACGGGCCTGTATGCGATCAATGATTTTTAAGGTAGTCGTAACCCCAACATCAGAAGTAACCAAAACCTCTTCCAGATTATCCAGCACATCGTCATCTACTGTTGATTTACCAACGACAGCTTTTGTAATCTTGGAAAGAAAGCCTTCTTTTGTTTTTTCCAAACCTTTATCTAAGGCCTGTTCTTCTTCTTGTGTTTGTGGTTTTTTCTTAAAAAAATCAAATAATCCCATGGAGTGTAGTAGTGAAAATTGATGTTCAAATATAAACAAATGTCCTCAACAAAAAAAGCCCTTTCGGTAGGATACCAAAACGGCTATTTTTATCGAATTCTTTTTAAAGAAAAACTTTAAAAAAGGAAAATGCTACTCGTTATTTTTGAGCTGCAGCAACGACGTCTTTCACTTTATCGTTGTGAACCATACCTTCTTTGAAAGTATACGCGCCAGTTTTTGCAGATTTAGTAGTAATAATAACCTTTGTAAATTCTTTACCGCCACCTTTTTGTAACGATGCAACTGCTTTCTTTGCCATGGTATATTAATATTTTACTTAGCCTCTCTTTCAAGTGCTAAGATGTGTGACTTACTTAATTTCTTTATGAACAGTAACTTTTCTCAATACTGGGTTGAATTTTTTCAATTCCAAACGCTCAGTTGTGTTCTTTTTGTTTTTAGTAGTGATGTAACGAGACATTCCCGGAAGACCACTTTCTTTGTGTTCAGTACATTCTAAGATAACTTGTACTCTATTTCCTTTTTTAGCCATTGTTTTACTTTATTTTGAATCCTATTATAGGATTGAAATTCATGAATAATCTTAATGTAACAGGCGCGACAATCAATTAGATTGACCCTTTAACGATAAATTTATTGATCGCTGCTGTAATCCCGTTCTTATTGATAGTCTTGATAGCAGAAGTAGATACTTTCAACGTAATCCAACGATCTTCTTCTGGAATGTAAAAACGTTTCGTTTGTAAATTTGGATAGAATTTACGTTTAGTTTTAACGTTTGAGTGAGAAACGTTATTTCCTGTTAACGCCGCTTTGCCTGTTAAATCACAAATTCTTGACATGATATTATTTTTTTGTTGTCTTTATTACAATATGTTAATCCTTTGCACTCTCTGCAAAGAGTTTGCAAATATCTATATTTTTTTTTGGATAAGCAACAAGATAATTGGAATTATTTTTAAAAATAGTTCTACATAGGAATGGTAAGGGCAAAAATAAAGGATTTTATTGTATTATATTTGCTCTGTAAAGAAAAATAGTTTTCAACAATTCACATTTATGAACAAATATCTTCGCAAGGGCTTAAGGGAAATAATCATTGGTGTCGTACTTGTGATCTTGGGATATTATCTCATGGAACAGCGTTCCAACTGGTATAAACTTGCTATGCTTGTCGGAGTTATTGCATTTAGTATCGGTGTCCTGACTTTAATCTATCGCATGATTCGTAAGGTAGACCGAAATGCCATTATGGAGATGCGTGAAGAATCGCATAAAAAAGATAAAGAAGGAGATGCTGAACAAAACTAGGGGTATAGTCTTAAAAACAACCAACTATTCGGAGAGTAGCCTTGTGGCGCAGATATACACCGAACAGTTTGGTATGCAATCCTATCTCATTACGGGCGCAAGGAAGCCCAAAGCAAAGATCAAGGCCAATATTCTTCAACCCTTACATTTACTGGAAATTGTCGCTACACATAAAGATAATGGTTCTTTACTGCGGATCTCCGAAGCGCGTCAAGTCCCTGTCTTGCAAGAAATACCTTATGATATTGTTAAAAGCTCGCTCGCACTTTTTCTGAATGAAATACTCTATAAAATTCTGAAGGAACAAGAAAATGACGATTATCTTTTTGAATTCATCCATCAGTCTGTATGTTGGCTAGATGAAACGCATTTAAATCTGGCCAATTTCCATCTTGTTTTTTTAATCAAGCTAACCCGCTTTCTCGGGTTTTATCCCGCTGAATCAAAACAGGCCCACCCTTATTTTAATCTTCATGAAGCTACCTTCTCCGATAGCCTTCCTGAACACCCGCTTGTATTACAGGAACCACATACGTCAATTTTCAGAAATTTAATCGAATCCGAATATTCGAATTGTGACCGCATAAAAATGACCGCTTCTGATCGACAATTCCTGCTGGAAAAAGTGCTCGACTTCTATCGTCTCCACCGCACAAATTTTAAAGAAATAAAATCGCTCTATATACTCGAAGAAATATTTAGATAAGCTACGCACAGCTTTCTCCTTTGAAAGCGAATTCTATGCTGCCTTTAGATCCAAAACAGGCGGATGAACGCGGCTATTCTTTTGCGCAAGCGCAGCAACTGTAGCTCTTCCAAACACTTACCCTTTTATAATAATTGATCTCTCGGATAAATTCTTGGTACATTTATTGTAACAAAATTGAAATAACATTTTGATTTACTAGCATCATTTTCACCTAAAAAAGTCTTAAAATATGGAACTTAAAGAAAACTTTTTAAAGGTTGTTCGAGACAACTATGCCAACTTTGAAGGAAGGGCTCGCCGTAAGGAATATTGGATGTTTTTCCTTGCAAATCTCATCATTAGCGCAATATTTGCAATACTTGGACAAATTGCAAGCTTATTTACGTATGTCTCAGGTTTAGTAAGTTTAGCTTTACTAATTCCTGGAATAGCCGTTACGGTCCGAAGATTACATGACACCAATAAATCAGGCTGGTTTATATTAGTTGCATTGATTCCATTTATTGGTTGGATCTACCTGCTTTACTTATTGGTACTGGAAGGCGACAAGGCTTCAAATCAATATGGTCCAGATCCCAAAGCGCTGGAAAACGTAACAAATCATCCTTTTACTCAAAGCCAAGATCCCTTCGGTTCTTCTCGGCCACAGGACCCATTTGGAAGTTCACAACCATCAAATCCTACGCCACCAGCACCTGATAAAGATCCTTTTGCTTAGATGCTAACAGCATAAAAAAAGCTTTCACAATTGTGAAAGCTTTTTTTATGCTGTTTTTTATCCCTCTTAAACCAGTTTTCTATAGTGAAAAGCAAATTTACATAGACAGCAATCGGATATCTCCCATTGCATAAAAGAATTAATGTCTGTGTTTTTTCTTTTGTTGTCCCGGAGCAAAATCACGTGCCGACTGCTCACCGTAGTATTTTTTAGCATGCCCAGGAGGCATTCTTTTCGGACCACGGCCATGACCATGGTGATGATGGGCAGAATAACAGGCCGACATGGATAGCGCAATAACAACAGACAGCCCCAATACTAGAATACGTTTCATCTTCACTAACTATTTTTAAATATCCTATTACAATTATCAGTCCAAATTATTTACTCAAGCAAGTAAACACGCCCTGTCGCAGAATATCCTTTTCTAAGAGCCAGATTTCCCATAAAATAAAAAAGCCCATGCTGTTCGCATAGGCCTTTTCACAATAAATATATCTTGAATCTAATTAGATAACTCTTACATTTACCGCATTAAGACCTTTACGGCCTTGTTCAACTTCGTAAGATACATTGTCATTCTCACGAACTTTGTCTACTAATCCAGAAACGTGAACAAAAATTTCGCTCTCGCCTGAGTTAGGGATGATGAAACCGAAACCTTTGGTCTCATTAAAGAATTTTACTTTACCTTCTTGCATGGCACTATATTATTAATTTCCCTAAAGGTAGAGAAATAAAATCAAAAATCTTAACCTTTTTATTTTTTTTATCCGTTAAACTTTTTCATAAACTTTGGCTCCAATCTTGTAGCAATGCGATAATGGCAATCGTATTATTATAAAAAGTTAAAGACGAAAAATATGAAAAAAATACTATTAGGACTAGCCTTTTTAGGTTTGATGACCCAAGTAAACGCGCAACAAATGGTTAATAAAGAATTTGTATCTACGGTAGGCCGTGCAGAAGAAGAAGTAACACCAGATATTATCTATATTGATGTTACCCTAAAAGAGTTTTATGAGAACGGTAACACGAAGAAAAAGGCCGCAATAGAAAAGCTAGAAAAAGATCTGTTCGATTCGGCGACAAAAGCGGGTGTAAAAAAAGAAGATTTTACGATCCAGAATATCTGGAGCTATAATGTTCCGGATAAAAAGAAAAAAGACACCGATATCTTGCTCTCCAGACAATACCGTATTAAGGTAACCAACTTGAACAATTTGGGCCAACTATTAGACGGTGTTGACAAAGCCGGTATCCAAAGCACCTATATTAGCGAATATGATTATTCAAAGAAAAAGGAGTTGGAAAAAAGTTTAAAAACCAAGGCGGTATTGGATGCGAAAGTCAATGCTCAAATTTTGGCAGAAGCCGCAGGCCAAAAAATTGGTAAAGCGATCGTGTTATCTGAAACACCACAACAAATTATATTTGGCGTACAACCGATGATGCGTAATGCCATGTATAAAGGTGCTATGGCCGAAGCAGCAGACAGCGCTGGTGACAGTGGGTTAGATTTAAATATCAGACCGATGAAAGTTACGAGTGAAATCAGCGCTTCATTTGAGTTATTGTAATCATGCATAGGGAAAAAACTCCAGCAGATAAATTAAAACAAATTGACCAAGATTTCGGTTGGATTGACCGAATATCTTGGTTAATGGATAATCAATTCAAGATTGGAAACTTTCGCTTCGGACTGGATCCAGTCTTGAATCTCATCCCCTTAGGTGGCGCGATAGCGGGCTTCGGAACCTCTCTGGTTCTTGTCATAGCCATGTGGCGTAACGGCGCCAGTCCAAAATTAGTCATACGCATGTTACTCAATATCTCGATTGATGCTGTTTTGGGTAGCATTCCCTTCCTCGGAAACTTTTTTGATTTTTTTAGCAAGGCCAATGAAAAGAACATCAAATTATTACGACAACATTACTACGAAGGCAAGCATTCAGGCTCGGGTATCGGTATAATCATCAGTATTCTAACGGTCTTCTTCTTATTCATCGGTGTTACATTTTATCTTATCTGGACGTTGTTCTCTTGGGCATTCTCGCTATTGAATACCATCGGATTCTAAATAAACCTCCTTGCTCCACCGCTGAGGCAGAATCCTTCGCATTTCTCTTAAAACAGTTGCCTTTATCTAATATCTATTTAATAATTTTGATCGCGATAGTCATCGTGTTATGACATCCAGAACTTAATCTCAAATTTAAAATGAGCAAAAAAAGAATATTTGCACTGATTTTGATCGTCATCATGCTGGCCGCAATTTTGACTAACCCAAGCAAAGAGGAACACGAAAAGGTTGTACGCGCGAAAGCTGAACAGCTATTGAAAAGCCAGCTTCATGCGAAAGATCAAGAGTTTTTCGGATTGGGGATGCAGCTCTTCGGAAATGACATCGTCGATAAATTTATCCAAAGTTCCGTTGTGGTCGACAACTACTATTTGTTTTCGCTAACCAAAATAAAATGGCAGGGTACAGAACAGATTATCGGTGGCGGAGCTTTTAAATACATCTGGCTGAGCCCAAAAATTGATGAAAAGGCCGACGAAATTATTGCTGCATTGAAAAAGATTTAACATGCCTTTAGAAATACTTTATCAAGACGAATCCATCGTTGCAATCAATAAACCACATGGACTATTGGTGCACCGATCTGCTATTGCGCGCGATGCTTCAGCGTTTGCCCTACAGCTCCTTCGGGACCAATTAGGAAAAACCGTTTATCCCGCACATCGTTTGGACCGGAAGACCGGAGGCATTCTGTTATTTTCATTAAATAAGGAGACGGACCAATACTTACAAAAAAGTTTTCAGGAGCGTAAGATCGACAAAAAATACCTCGCTGTTCTGAGGGGCTTCGCGCCAGCAGAAGGCCTGATTGACTATCCCTTAAAAAGGGACGATGGCACCGTTCAGGAAGCACAAACATCTTTTCGCTTACTTGCTCAAGGCGAGTTGGCCGTTCCCTTCGGAAAATTTCCGACAGCACGATACAGTCTCGTCGAAGCCAACCCAATTACAGGTCGTATGCATCAGTTACGTCGCCATTTTGCGCATATCTTTCATCCCATTATCGGCGATCGCCCGCATGGATGCAATAAACAAAACAAGTTCTGGAAAGAAGCCTACCAAATGGATACCATGCTATTGCATGCCTCGGAGCTGACCTTTAAACATCCTTTATCGGGCGAAGACGTTCATATCAAAGCGCCCCTACAACCCGATTTCATCCGGGTATTGGAAATATTAAACCTCAATGCGATATGTTAAAATTGATTCTCGAAGCCTTTATCAGCATATCCGGTATTACCGCAGCTTCTGGTATTGTCTATCAGGATAGGCAAATCCATATCGTTTCTGACAATAGCAATTATATCTACAGCTATAGTATCACAGACCAAAAGTTGTCTAAAACGGCACTACGGCAGTCTGATCCGATGGAAAATAGGGCTAAAGCAGCTAAAATGGATTTGGAATCGATCACTTTCGATGGAAGCCGCTATTATCTTTATGGCTCTGGTTCTACCCCAAACAGAAACACTCGTTTTATTTGGGACGGCAAAACAGTCCTTCAGGAAGACTACAGTAACATCTATTCTTCCTTAATGGAAAAATTCAATATTTCCAAAGAAGACTTCAATATTGAAGGCGTAGTTCATTTAAAAGATAAGATCTTATTTTTTAACCGGGGAAATGGCCCTAAAGGCATAAATGCCATTTTAGAGTATCATCCGCTTGCTGCCGAACAATCCCGCTGTATCCCGATTGAACTACCCAAGCTCAATGGCATATCGACAGGTTTCTCAGATGCGACCCTGGTTGGAAATGAAATCTATTTTATTGCTACCGCCGAAAATGCAAAATCGACTTATCTGGATGGAGAGATCAGTGGTTCCCTCCTTGGAAAAATACCTTCCGATCTTTCCGGCAAACCCGAGACATTCGAAATTCCCGAAAAGCATAAATTTGAAGGAATCACATTGAAAGAGGAGACTGCCCATGGCCTAATTTTCCTACTATGTGAAGATACCGATAGCGAAGATGATCATATGACCATCTATTCGCTCCGGGTAAGCAATTAAATCGATTGTTCTAAAATGGATTCACAGTGAGGAATCACGTATATTTTATTAAATTTGTAGCTGATTAAAACTTAATTTTTATGTTAAAAAATACTGCCCTTTCGGAGACGCACATTGCTTTAGGAGCAAAAATGGTTCCCTTTGCAGGCTTCAACATGCCCGTACAATACACAGGCATCAATGATGAGCACGAAACAGTTCGCACAGGTGTAGGAGTTTTTGATGTAAGCCACATGGGTGAATTCATCCTAAAAGGGGAAAAAGCCCTGGATCTACTTCAAAAAATCTCTTCCAATGATGTGTCAAAATTATACGATGGCAAAGTTCAATATGCTTATATCCCCAATGAAACTGGCGGTGTAGTTGATGACTTCCTAACATACCGTATAGACGATAAGACATATTTTTTGGTTGTGAATGCGTCAAATATTGAGAAAGACTGGAACTGGATCTCCAAATACAATACAGCTGGTGTGGAGATGAAGAATATCTCTGATCAAACCTCCTTATTCGCGGTACAAGGTCCTAAGGCTGCAGATGCACTTCAATCGCTTACCGACATCGAATTAGCTCCAATGGAATACTATACCTTTGCAAAAGGTACATTTGCGGGCGTAGAGAATGTGTTGGTTTCTGCAACAGGATATACGGGAGCTGGAGGTTTTGAAATCTATGTGGCCAATGAAGATGCCCAAAAAGTATGGGATGCTATTTTCGAAGCCGGTAAAGCTTATGGAATCAAACCTATTGGTTTAGGTGCCCGTGATACTTTACGTCTAGAAATGGGTTTCTGCCTATACGGAAATGACATCGACGATAATACCTCTCCTTTAGAAGGCGGTTTAGGCTGGGTAACGAAGTTTACAAAAGACTTTGTGAATTCTGCGGCGCTTAAAGCGGAAAAAGAAGCTGGTCTAAAGAAAAAGCTCGTTGGTTTCGAAATGATTGACAGAGGCATTCCTCGTCATGATTACGAAATTGTTGATGCTGATGGAAATGTAATTGGACGTGTGACTTCAGGTACGCAATCACCAACATTGAAAAAATCAATCGGTTTAGGTTATGTGGACACAGCCTTTTCAAAAGACGGCACCGAGATCTTCATTCTGATCCGTAATCAAAAAATAAAAGCAAAAGTAACAAAACCACCATTTGTGAAGTAATAAAAAAAGCCTGCTTAAAGCAGGCTTTTTTTATTACTTCTTCTTTTGTTTTGTAGTAGGTTGTTGTTTACCGCTTTCTTTTTGCTGAATAAGTGATCGAACCCGTTTGCTTAAAACAACACGGAGATAGATCAAAACCACCAAAAAGGCGATGGATAATCCCGTTACCAGCATGTTGCCGGCCTTATACCCTTCAAAACCACTGTAAACTAAAAATACAATAGCCAAACTCAACACTATATTTAGAAAAAAATACTTTAACATATCACTTTTTTATTAATCCCAATACCCGCTGTCTCCATCCGCCAAAGAAATAGAATGCTCCACCAACAATGTTTAATAAAACAATCGTCAAAGCCATCAGCATCCTTTCTGTGTTAGAAATTGTCCTCGAAAGCATGATTTCCCGTAGAACCAATATTACCCATAGGAGAGACAATAGAATGGAAAGGCTACCTAATATGGGGAATATACCAAGGTTAAATAATCGCGCTAAAATAGCTACGCTATAAAAAGCAAGACTAAACAAGAAAGCTTGCTTAGTCTGATGCTCCAAATTTTTCATCTTAATAAACGTCTAACTCTGGATCGATTTCCTCTTTCCAAGCTAAAATTCCGCCTTTTAAATTTGCAAGATTGTCAAAACCCTGTTGTTCCAATAACATAATCGCCTGTGCAGAACGTTTTCCAGAACGGCATTGTACGATAACAGGCTTATCTTTCGCAATCTTATCAGCTTCGATCAGTATACCTGAAAGTGGAATATTCAATCCATTTAAATTGGATACTTCATACTCAAAGGATTCACGAACGTCTATCAACTGAAAATCTTCGTTGTTATCGATTTTATTCTTTAATTCTTGTACAGATACTTCTTTCATTTTCAAACAATTTAATAGTCAAATATACTACATTTTTTCCGAAAGTGTTCGCTTTCCTGGATGCTCAAAATCAGTCGATGTTGCTAAGAGTAGCCTCAATTTTTAGTGTATTAACGGCATTAGAAATCTTAGATGGGTTTTGCCTGTCATCGGATCATTTGAAATGGATCATTTTAGGAAGTTTATTGTCTGCACAATTCGCTTGTAGAATTTTCCTTATCTTCACCCAGACTTTACTAAGCTTTATATGAATTCAATACCTAAAATTATACTTTCTATATCTTTACTTGCACTCTCGGCAGTAAGCTATGGACAGCAAGTTATTTCCGAGCAGGAACGCCAAGATGTGAGCCGCATACTCAATACCCTAGCCGCTGACGATATGCGTGGGAGATCGGCTTTGACAAAAGACATCGAACCAGCTGCAGATTTTATCGCTGCCGAAATGAAGAGAATAGGCCTTAGCCCCTACGCAGAACAAAATTACAGGCAAACATTCCAATTGGATAAAATCTCTCCGGTAAGCAAATCCGCAACCATCAATAAGCAGCTGATCCCAGCTGACCATGTTATTTCACTTGGAAACCACGTTGATTTACAGTGGGATAATCGAAGTAGCCTTAACATCGTCGAAATAAAATCGGGCGATGATTTTGCGAAAGTATTTAGAGAACATTCTCTAGCCAAAGAAAATACACTTGTATTGGTAGCCCCCTCCTTTGAAAGCTATTTTGTGCGTTTTGGTCAAATGCTCAACTCCCCTAAATTTATAGAGGACCCCTCCAAACAAAAACCATCAATTGTCTACCTTTTAACAGCGGAGAAACCCCAAACTTTTCAAATTCATATTGAACGGAAGCTTCAAAATTTCCCCTTGTTTAACGTGGCAGGAATAATCCCCGGGAAAAGTAAACCGAACGAATACGTTATCTTTTCGGGACATTACGATCATATTGGCATCCTTCAGGCAGTAGGCCAAGATTCTATTGCCAATGGCGCCGATGACGATGCCTCAGGTGTGACCGCAATGTTAACCCTGGCAGATTACTACAAAAAACAAAATAATAATGAAAGGACCCTTATTTTCGTCGCTTTTACGGCAGAAGAACTGGGCATGTATGGCTCAAAATATTTTTCCAACCACATCAATGCTGACCAGGTAGTCGCTATGATCAATATGGAAATGATCGGAAAAGATTCCAAATTCGGTCCCAATACAGTGTATATTACAGGATACGATCAGTCGAATCTTGGTGAATTAATGCAGGAAAATTTAAAAAACACAAATTTCCGATTCTATCCTGATCCATATACCAAACAAAATCTCTTTTATCGAAGCGATAATGCGGTATTGGCAGCCAAAGGTGTGCCTGCGCATTCATTTTCAACATCCCAAATGGATAAGGATGAATATTACCATACCGTAAAAGATGAAGTGTCTACATTGAATGTTCAGAATATCATTTCCAGTATAGAAGCGATCGCCATAGGCACCTCCGGAATTGTAACAGGCAAACAAACACCTTCACGGGTCGAAAAACTAAAAGATTAGGCGACAGGCCTAAGCTTTTACTTCTTTTTGCATGACATAATCGTTTAGAACATAATCATAATAAGGAATATCAATCGTTTCAATGATCTCAAAGCCCTGCTTCAAATAGAAATGGTAAGCAGGGTTATTTCTATTTACGTTCAATTCAAGAATCCCTTTACCCTTTAAGATGGTTTTTTCTGAAGCGAAGTCTATCAGCGCCTTTCCGAAGCCTTTTCCTTGCACATTGGGCATCAAATAGAGCTTTTCAATACGTACACGATCCTCAAGAGTTCGCAAGGCAATAAATCCCTGACCGATACCATCTTCTTTCAAGACATAAAAAAATTGGCCATTAACCATACTTTCTGCAAGTCCCTCAACGGTATAGCTTTTTTCGAGCATAAAGTCAATTTGATCCTGTGAAAGTATCTCTCCATAAGTAACAGGCCAAATACTATGCGCCATATTTGAAATGCTTCTGATATCGCTTTGTTCTGCCAATTCTATTGTTATCATGCAATCTTTTCTCCTATTAAAATGTATTTTATATGGGAAAATTTAAGGACAAATAAGCCGTCTTTTTCCATTTCGTATTCGTTGTCATTGATCTTAATCAAGCCTTCGTGCGTGTTTTTTTCATCAGCATCAAGCCCCTCAATTCGGATTCTTTCCCCTACGGGCTTCCATTTGGTGAAGCCTGTTGTCACAAAACAATAGCGAACTCCTTTAGAGATAAGCACAATATTAATCTGCTCCAGATAGGGCTGGTAATAAGCCAAATCAAGCTGATCAGTCAGGATATTCACCGCTTTGTATTGATGTGCTATCAGGTATTCTATAGCCGTCTTTAGAAAATCATTATCATAGGAAATGATCTTTAAATTTTCCTGTGAATCGTTAATGGATTTTTTTGTAAAAACGATATCGAACTTATAACCACGCGCATCCAATAAATCGATGGTTTCCGCCTCAATGACAATTGTGGGGCTCCATTCCAGCAGCTGCCCCAAGCCCTCTTCGTCGATGAGGAAAAGGTCTTCAATCAGTAATGCAGGTTCCTGATTCTCTCGAACAATGTGATGAGATGACATATATAATTTAATAACCGAGCCTACGCAAGGTAATGTATGCCATCAACCCCGTACTAATCTCCAAAGAAGTCTCATCCACGTCAAAGGTCGGCGTATGGACAGCTGAAGAGATACCACGTGCTGCATTACCTGTACCCAAACGATAGAAACAAGCATTAATTTCTTGTGAATAATAGGAAAAATCCTCCGCGGCAGGCCATAGATCTAAGTCTACCACATTTTCCTTGCCGAGATACTCTTCTGCAAATGTCCGTGCACTTTTAGTCAATTGGGGCTCATTGATTAGAAAAGGATAGCCCTTACGGACTTCAAATTCACAAGTCGCTCCCATACTTTCAGCAATGCTCACAGCAATCTTTACCATGCGCGCATGTGCTTCAGCACGCCAATCCTCATCAAATGTGCGAAATGTACCTTCCAGATAAACCTGGTCAGGAATAATATTTGTAGCTCCGTTGGCCATAATCTTTCCAAAAGATAGCACAGTCGGTGTACGTGGATCTGCAAAACGACTAGCAATCTGCTGCAAAGCGGTAATGATCTGTGCTGTAATAACAATTGGATCAATATTTTGATGCGGGTGCGCACCATGCCCGCCCCTGCCTTTGACTGTCATGAACAGTTCATCGCAGGAAGCCATATATTTTCCCTCACGGAAACCAACCTTGCCTACCTCAATAAAGGGCATCACATGCTGACCTATTATGGCTGAGGGGGCAGGATTCTGCAAAGCGCCCTCTTTGATCATTAAGGAAGCTCCTCCTGGCAAGCGCTCTTCGCCAGGCTGGAAGATCAATTTGATCGTTCCTCCAAATTCGGCTTTTAGGCTATTCAATATTTTAGCTGTCCCCAAAAGTGAGGAGGTATGTACATCATGGCCACAGGCATGCATCACTCCTGGGGTGTTGGAACCATATGAACGCCCCTCCACTTCTTGAATTGGTAAAGCATCCATATCTGCGCGCAACGCGATAACTTCATCTGAGGGTAGGTCACCTTTGATTAAAGCGACAATCCCCGTATCAGCTTTAGCCTCATAAGGAATTCCCAATTCATCCAATTGCTTTTTTACAAATGCCGAGGTATTGTATTCTTCGAAGGAAAGTTCAGGATTCTGATGAAGATGTCTACGGTTGGAAACCGTATCTTCAAAATATTGATGAGCTAAGGCCAGGACTTTTTCTTTCGTACTTGCCATAAGGTTGATTGATTTATTGATATACAAAAACGTTCTCCGAAAAAACAAAGACGTTGCTAAAATATTGACGTAACTCGCGCATGAAGGCATTTGCTTCAGAGCGACTTCTAAAATCACCTACCTTGACGCGATAATTGGGTTCATCATAGGTGATATAAGTATCAATATCTTTATACATACTTCGGAAACGTGTCTGCTCCGAAAATGCCTGATTCCGATTCGATCCAGCAAAGATCTGTACACGGAATCCCCTTACTTTGACCCGCGTCGCCGCTGAGCGGACAACGGGTTTAGCAGGAACTACTGTCGCTTTGCTTTCGACAGGATTGATCCCCATAGCTGCCCTGAAATTTTGAAGCTGTGTAATCAATGAATCTTTGGTTACAATTACTCCACCTTTTTCTTGTGCGTTTACCTGAACTAGCGCAAACAACACAAGTGCATGTATGAAAATCAATCCTCTCTTCAGCATAGTTTAACCTTTCTTATCGATTAGTTATTTGCGCCGTGGCAATTTTTATATTTTTTTCCTGAACCACAAGGACATTCGTCATTGCGTCCAACAGTATTCTCGTTGCGAACAGGTTCTTTTGGACCTTCATTCACATCCTCCTCACTCACACCTGTAGGCGAAGCCAATTCAGCTTTCGTTTCAATCGTTTTTACTGGAGCCTGCTGTACTTGTCTCGCTTGCATAGAAGTCGGTTCTTGACCAGGGATCTCTCCTTTGAAAATAAAGCTAACGACATCCTTATTCATTGAAGCCAACATCGATTTAAACAAATCAAATGCCTCCATTTTATAAATGATAATCGGATCCTTTTGTTCATAAACAGCATTTTGAACCGATTGTTTCAAATCATCCATTTCACGCAGGTGCTCTTTCCAAGCCTCATCGATTAATGCCAATACGATTCCTTTTTCAAAAGATTTGAAAACTTCTTTACCGTTGCTTTCGATGGCTTTTTTCAAATTCGCCGAAACTTGAATGCCACGGATACCATCCGTAAATGGAATAACGACATTTTCGACGATCTGACCTCTTTCCGCATACACATTATTCAATACAGGAACTGTCAAAGCACCAACGGCCTCAATTTTATGGTGGTAAGCGTTAATTGCATGCTCAAAAAGACGATCAGTCAAGCCTTCAATTTTACCCTGTGCAAATTCTTCTGCTGTAATTTCTGGTGTGATCGCAAAAATACGGATTACTTCGATTTGGAAATCTTCGTAATTACCTTGCTCTTTTGCTTCAACGACAATTTCTTCTGCAACATCAAAAATCATGTTGTTCAAATCCACGTCTAAACGTTCTCCAAACAAAGCATTTTTACGTTTCGAATAAATTACGGTACGTTGGGAGTTCATTACATCATCGTATTCCAATAGACGTTTACGGATACCGAAGTTATTCTCCTCCACTTTACGCTGTGCGCGTTCGATGGATTTAGTCAACATACTATGTTGCATCACCTCGCCCTCTTCAACACCCATTTTCACCATGATGTTAGAGATTCTCTCTGAAGCGAATAAGCGCATTAAGTTATCTTCCAAAGAAACGAAGAATTGCGAAGAACCTGGGTCTCCCTGACGACCGGCACGACCACGTAACTGACGGTCAACACGACGAGATTCGTGTCTTTCGGTACCGATAATGGCAAGACCACCAGCTTTTTTAACTTCTTCGGTCAATTTAATATCCGTACCACGACCAGCCATATTCGTCGCGATGGTTACTTGTCCTGGGCGTCCAGCTTCAGCGACGATATCAGCTTCTTTTTGGTGTAACTTCGCATTTAATACGTTATGCTTGATCTTACGTAATTGAAGCATACGGCTCAATAACTCCGAAATTTCAACCGATGTGGTACCGACCAATACTGGCCGTCCCTGCTCTGTCAATCGTTGGATTTCTTCAGCTACAGCATTGTATTTTTCACGGGCCGTACGATAGATCAAATCTTGACGATCATCACGTTGGATTCCACGATTTGTCGGAATTTCTACGACATCCAATTTATAAATTTCCCAAAGCTCACCGGCCTCTGTCGACGCTGTACCCGTCATACCCGAAAGTTTGTGGTACATGCGGAAGTAATTTTGCAATGTAATCGTTGCGTAAGTTTGTGTCGCATCTTCTACTTTCACATTCTCCTTTGCTTCGATCGCCTGGTGCAAACCATCTGAGTAACGACGGCCATCCATGATACGACCTGTTTGCTCATCGACAATTTTCACTTTACCTTCATCAACGATATATTCAACATCATTTTCAAACAAGGTATATGCTTTTAACAACTGGTTGATCGAGTGGATACGCTCTGCTTTAATCGAATAATCGCGCAACATATCTTCTTTCTGAGCTGCCTTTTCTTCCAAAGTCAACGAAGACTTTTCAATTTCGGCAATCTCAGTACCAACATCCGGTAAAATAAAGAATGAAGGATCTTCGCCTGTTGCTGTAATCAACTCGATACCTTTTTCTGTCAATTCTACTTGGTTGTTCTTTTCATCAATCACAAAATAAAGTTCTGCATCTACTTTAGGCATATTTTTATTTTGCTCTTGCATATAGTAGTTTTCTACTTTTTGTAAGATCGAACGATTAGCGCCTTCGCTTAAGAACTTGATTAATGCTTTATTTTTAGGCAAACCTCTGTACGCTCTTAATAATGCCAAACCGCCGCCTTCAACGTCAGAATCACCTGCCGCCAGCGCTTTTTTAGCATCATTCAAGACGGTATTGATGTACGCTTTCTGTACATGCACCAAACGCTCGATACGTGGTTTTAATTGGTAGAATTCGTGTTGATCGCCACGAGGAATCGGACCTGAGATAATCAATGGTGTACGGGCATCATCAATCAATACGGAGTCAACCTCATCGACCATGGCAAAGTGTAATTTTCCTTGCACCAATGCGTCCGGAGTCTGAACCATATTATCACGTAGATAATCGAAACCAAACTCGTTATTCGTACCATATACGATATCCGATTGATAAGCTTTACGACGTTGCGGGGAATTCGGCTGATGTTTATCAATACAGTCAACAGATAGCCCATGGAACTCAAATAACGGAGCATTCCACTCCGAGTCACGACGAGCAAGGTAATCATTCACCGTTACAATGTGTACGCCTTGACCAGAAAGAGCATTTAGATAGGTCGGTAATGTTCCTACCAACGTTTTACCCTCACCGGTTGCCATCTCGGCAATTTTACCACTGTGCAATACAATACCACCGATTAATTGGACATCATAGTGTACCATGTTCCAAGTGACCTCAGTACCTGCAGCCATCCATTTGTTTTTCCAAATCGCCTTATCACCATTGATGATAACGTTTGATTTGTAAACAGCCAATTCTCTGTCAAAATCGTTGGCAGTAACTTCTAATTCTTCGTTTTCTGTCAAACGTCTTGAAGTTTCTTTTACCACGGCAAATGCCTCCGGCAAAATATCCTTCAATACCTCTTCCAACTTCTTGTCACGGTCTTTGGACAATTTGTCCACTTGCTCGTAAATAGAAGTTTTCTTTGCCATATCGTCCTCGTCTTGATCCGCTTCTTTTTTAAGCGTGTCAATTTCTTGGTCAATATCGGCTAGGTAATTTTTAATTCTTTCTTTGAAATCAACGGTCTTGGCACGTAACTCGTCATTGGTTAGATTTGAAAGCTTCTCATATTCAGCTTTGATTTGGTCTACCACAGGCTGAATTCCCTTGATATCTCTCTCGGATTTACTTCCAAATAATTTACTTAAAAACTTTAACATAATTTTTTTTCTATCTCAACTTAAGATTTTGTACAATAATGACTCCAAAGTAAAATTGCAGACAATTTGACACTAATCGGGCAAATTTAGTTATTAGATATGATATCTAACAGCTTACATCCATTTTTTTTACGTTATTTTTATTGAAAATGTCAGTTCCTTACAGCCTGCAAGAATCCTCTACCTATTTATCCCCTTTTACGCCATCTTGACGTGAAGTTTTTCTGAGCAATATGAGCTTTAAACCGACAGTCAATTTATGATAAAAACAACTTACGGTCTGAATGCGGAATGAATCCCAGTTCCTGTGCCTTTTCAAACATCTTCGTAATTGCATCACGTCCTTCAAGCCCCAATGCTACTGAATATTTATTGACATAAAGTTCAATATGCTTGTACATCACCTCTTCACTCATTTCCTGTGCATGTGCACGAATGAATTCAAGCCCAGATTTCGGATTGGCAAATGCAAATTCTACACTTTCTTTCAAAATCGTATTCAACGTCTCCTTCACTTCTTGTGGCAGACTACGTTTTACGACAATTCCTCCAAGAGGAATCGGAAATTTTGTCGTCTTCTCCCAATACTCACCCAGATCCACCACCTTATGCAGTCCTTTTTCGGCATAGGTGAACCTATTTTCATGAATAATCAACCCTAAGTCGATGGATCCATCCAGTAAAGCTCCTTCAATATCCGAAAAAACAAGTTCTACTTTATTTTTTAATTCGGGGAATGCCAGGCTTAACAAAAAATTAGCCGTGGTATATTTCCCTGGATACCCTACTTTCAATTGATCAAACCCATCTAAACTTTCGGCCCGATCTAATTTTTGCTGCAGCAATTTTGCTAATTTCGGATCCTTCGTAATCAGCATAGGCCCGACACCAAATCCTAAAGCACTCCCTGCATCGAGCAACTCATAATCTTCAACAGCGTAGGCAAAGGCATGATAGCTCAGCTTGGTAATGTCAAGATCGCCTTGAAAAGCTTTCAGGTTCAAGGTCTCCACATCTTGATATTCCACCTCAAAATCCAGTCCTTTGGTATCTATCTTATGATGAATCAATGCATCAAAAATAAATGTATCGTTTGGACATGGAGAAAATCCTAATGTTAATTTCATGTTGTACAAAATTTTTCCCGTCGGTCAGATGGGGTTTATGAATTTTAATCAAACTGTAATTCTATGCGTGATCAGGTATAGTATCATAGCCAAAAAAGTACTTGCAATAATTCCTTTTCCCAGGTGATCTTTCCCCGATCGATACGCAAAACGTAAAAGCACTAAATTAACCAATACAGCTATAGTGTAGATGGCCATAGGCTTCTCGGGTAAAAAATGAAGTTCAAGATCCGTAAAACGTACTAAAATATAAGCCAATACTGGAGATACAGTACCGATACCCAATCCGATCCAGCTATTATTTTTCACGTTTATCGCCTCCCCTTGTATTTCCCAAATGATCAAAGCTCCATGAATTCAATTCTGGAATGGCGTGATGTGCCGTCATATCGAACTGTGTCGGAACGACAGATACATAACCATTGGCCAATGCAAAACTATCGGTATCTTCTCCTCTGTCCTGCAAGACAAATTTACCCGTTGTCCAATAATAATCACGATTGTGTGGATCAATACGTTCATCAAATTCTTCTACCCAATGTCCTCCTGCCTGTCGGCAAATTTTAATACCTTTAAAACCTGCTGTTTGGGGAAAATTAACATTCAGCAATGTATTTTTAGGGAGACCGTTAGCCAGCACCTGCTCGGCAATAGAAATCACGTAGGGTCTGCAATAGCTAAAATCCGCATCGTGAGAAAAATTATCAAGCGAAAACCCCACAGAAGGAATCCCTTCAATGGCCCCCTCTACCGCAGCAGACATCGTACCGGAATATAAAACATTGATTGAATTGTTGAGCCCATGATTGATCCCCGATACACATATATCGGGCTTTTGCCCTTTAAAAACTTTATTTACAGCAAGTTTTACACAATCTACTGGCGTTCCTGAACACTGGTACATTTCAACCCCTTCATATAAATTGATTTTATCCAAACGTAGTGGCCTACCAAGTGTAATGGCATGCCCCATTCCAGATTGTGCCGAATCAGGAGCAACGACAACTACATTTCCGATTTTCTGCATCTCTTCCAACAGCACCTTAATACCTGGCGCTGTAATACCGTCATCGTTAACAACTAAAATATTGGGTTTCATATGTAAATAATTTGCTTTTTAGATGGTCATAAGGCCCCCCCCAGTCCTCTCGGTCCGTGTTTATGCGTTTAGAATATGGGAATTTCTTCTTTACCATACACGAAGTTAGTAAATCTGAAACCGAGATGTAAATAATATTGACACAACAGGTAATTATTATCTGCAAAGGCCGCACATTAGGACGCCAAACAGTAAAAGCAACTGTGGAAAACAGCGGTTCAAACGAACACATGGAAGTTGGAAAAGAGCGATGAGATTTGGGCGCATCAAATGAGGATCAGATGGTGACCAAATTCGATATTTTGACAGTGTTTGTTCAGTGCTCGTTCAGTGCTTGTTCAGTGATCATTCAGTGAACACTGAAGGAATACTGACTGATTACTGTTTAAAAATTGGTTAAAAACTGTTATTAGGTAGAATTTGGTCGAAGTATATTGCAGTCATAATAGCCATGTCGATTATCTTAAAGTTGCTACCGCTTTCGGAAAACCAACCGATCACTACGACATCGTTTGCGTAAGATTGTATCGCAATTGACAAATATTAGCCCTAAATTTAGCATTCAAACAAAAATAATAATTCAGTTATGAGCATTAATTTTGAATCCCGCTATGCAATAGGGCCAAAGGAATACAAAACTTTAGATACACAAGGATTAAGGGAGAATTTTCTAATTGAAACAGTTTTTGAAGCAGACAAAATTAATTTTGTCTATACCCACTACGATCGCTATATGGCCGGTGGAGCAATGCCTGTAAGCTCAAAAATCAAATTAGACACCATTCCCGCATTATTAAAAGAACCTTACTTCCTTTCTAGAAGAGAGTTGGGTATTATCAATGTCGGTGGGAACGGTCAAGTCGAAGTTGACGGCATTATTTATGATCTCAATACCAAAGAAGCCCTTTATATCGGTCAAGGTGCTCAGGAAGTTTATTTTTCAAGCCAGGATGCTGCAAAACCAGCAAAATTCTATTTAAACTCTACACCTGCACATTGCAGCTATCCAACTAAAAAGGTAACGAAAGAAGATGCGAATAAACTAGAATTGGGTTCATTGGAAACTGCCAACCACCGTACGATCAACCAGATGTTATTGAACAAAGTGGTACAAACCTGCCAATTACAGATGGGCATGACTGAGTTAAAACCCGGATCTGTATGGAATACAATGCCATCCCACACCCACGATCGTCGTATGGAAGTCTATTTCTACTTTGAATTACCTGAAGGTCAGGCTGTATCACATTTTATGGGACCTATCGATGAAACCCGCCATATTTGGATACACAACGATCAGGCTGTAATTTCACCGCCATGGTCAATTCACTCAGGAGCTGGAACGTCCAATTATACATTTATATGGGGAATGGCAGGTGAAAATTTAGATTATGATGATATGGACAAATGTGCCATCACAGAATTGAAGTAATATGAAAAAAACACTCGTATTGAGTTTAGCGCTAGGGCTTTCAACGGTTGCTTTTGCGCAGAACAACAAAACCATTACTGTAAACAACTCTTCCGCTAGCGCAAGAACAGAGTTGATCAGTATCCCTTATACCACATTTGAAAAACACTTCGCATTAAAAAACAGTGTATTTACTATTGTGGACAAGGATAAAAAGGAACTGGCCTATCAGCTTGAAAAACTAGGAAAACCGACGGCACAAAATATTTTGATTCAAATAACCGTTGCTCCTAGAAGCTCAACAACCTTTGGGGTTAATGGAAATAAACCCGCAACTGTCACCCCAAAGACTTATGCGAGATACGTCCCTGAACGAAAAGATGACTTTGCATGGGAAAACGATATTGCAGCGTTTAGAGCCTATGGAAAAGCTTTAGAAGGCAGCTCTGAGGATGCACAAGGTTTTGATTTCTGGGCAAAACGTAGCAATGATCTTATTGTTGACGAATGGTATAAAACTGGGGACTATCATGCCGATCATGGCAAAGGATTAGATTATTATTCCGTCGGACAAACCTTAGGTGTCGGCGATGCAACGCCATTCATTGACGAACAGGTCGTTTACCATAAGCATTATCGTCAATACGAGGTCTTGGACAATGGTCCGCTACGATCCACATTCAAACTTATTTATGAACCGGAAAATGTAAAGGGTCAACAGCTACAAGTCGAAAAAACAGTTTCTTTAGACGCTGGGAGTCAATTGAACAAGATAAGCTATTCCATCAAAAACACAACCGCTGCCGCTACGCCAATTGTTGTGGGGATCGCTAAAAGAAAAGAGGAAAAACCTCAAATTCTAAATGATGTAAAGAATGGCATTTTAGCCTATTGGGAGCCTGCAGAAGGAGATAAAATTACAGGAACAGCCGTTATTTTACCAAAAGTAAAGTATGTGTTCAAAGATAGCCCAAAACAATTTTTACTGGCAACCACCGTCAAAAATGATAAACCCTTAGTTTATTTTGCGGGTGCTGCGTTCAATAAAGCTGGCAAAATAGGGAATTTTGAGCAATGGCAGTCTTATGTAAAAACATTCAAAAACAATTTAGATCAACCATTAACAATAAAATATTCAAAATAATGTCCATACTGCAATCTTTTGACTTAAGTGGGAAAGTAGCCTTGGTAACAGGCTGCAAAAGGGGAATTGGCAAGGCAATTGCCGAAGCATTGGCTGAAGCTGGAGCAGATATTATAGGCGTTTCGGCGTCATTGGAAATTGAAGGCTCCGCAGTAGAAAAATCCGTAAAAGCATTAGGCAGAAATTTCTATGCCTACCAGTGTGATTTCGCCAAACGGACAGCGCTTTACGCGTTTATTGAAAAGGTAAAATCAGCGCATCCTGCGATTGATATCCTTTTTAATAATGCCGGAAATATACTTCGAAAACCTGCCGCTGAGCATCCTGATGAATACTGGGATGAAATCATCGAAATCAATCAAAATGCACAGTTTATATTGACGCGCGAGATTGGAAAGGACATGATTTCACGTGGAACTGGAAAAATCGTATTTACAGCCTCTTTATTAACTTTCCAAGGTGGCATCAATGTTCCAGGATATGCCGCTTCAAAAGGTGCCGTAGGATCCATGGTAAAGGCTTTTGCAAATGAGTGGGCTTCCAAAGGTGTCAACGTAAACGGGTTTGCTCCGGGGTATATCGCCACGGATAATACCGAGGCTCTGAGAGACGATCCCGAACGCTCAAAGTCAATTTTGGACCGTATACCTGCAGGACGTTGGGGAACTCCAGAAGATTTTAAGGGGCCAGCTGTATTCCTCGCTTCAAAAGCTTCCGATTATGTTCATGGAACCATCCTAACAGTCGATGGTGGCTGGATGGGAAGATAAAAGTCAATCTTTACGATGAGTTTGTTTTAAAAGTCTTTATTCTCAGGAGTAAAGGCTTTTTTTACAATTCTAAATCCCAGATTACTAAAAGATGCATTGGGACTAACTGAACCTATATATACGGTATTAAAAGCGGCACAGCTATTTTTACTACACCACCAGGACCCTCCACGGGCATGTGCAATAGAGCGGTCGCCATCTCTTTCGAGCTTTCCGGTGCAAAATTCAAATACATTACCAAAGATATCATAAAGTCCCCATGGATTGGGTTTGAATTTTCCGACCGGAGAAGTATAGAGATAACCATCGGAATAATCAGCTTTCAAATGATCTCTACCATGCCATACATTTGCATAATCGCCCATATTCTCTTTACTGAAACCTTCAAAATAATAGTCTTCGCTTCCGGCTCTAGCTGCCACCTCCCACTCATCAAAAGATGGCAATCTACAATTTGCCCATGTACAATAGGCCAGCACATCTTTATAAGAGATACAGGTAACTGGGTGATCCATCTTGGCCGCAATTCCGCCACGAATTACACCATTCGGAAAGCGCCAATAGGCCGTACTATCCTGCAACCAGCGAAACTCCGCCAGGCCAGGCTCAAAGACCATGGCATTATGGTAGCGTTCTGCTAATGTCTTGTAACCCGTTGCCTGAACGAATTTTTCAAATTCGGCATTCGTCAGCTCAAATTTCGAGATCCAGAACGATTCGATATGCACTGTTCTTTTGGGATTATCTAAGCTTGCTGTATCGCCCAAATGATAGTCTCCAGCTGGAATTTGGATATAGTTTCCAGCTTGGGCTTCACATTGGAGATGTAAAACAATCAATCCTATCAAATAGAATAATTTCCTCATTCTCCTTGCCGTTTGTTATAATACAAATTTGACGTTTCGAATACTAAAAATCCAACTGCACTACTTGCTTTTTTTCTCATCGTAATATTTAAGCGCCCGACTAAAGATCAGCGCCTCATTTTCTTTGTTGTAATTTAGATACGAATAATAATTACTGTCCTCTCCATACAACTTTTTAAATGAACTGGATTTTATAAATTCACTGTATTCACCACGTTTCATCAGTAATAACAGCAACGTCAATGCATCTTTATCCTTTGGTGTTTTCTTGGCATAATCAACAATAAAAGGGATCATCTGCCAGCCATTAATCTCCACTATGGCATGCTTATAATTTACCCCCATCCGTTTGCTCCGGACAACAGATTCCTGAATAAGCTTCATCACCGAATCCCTATTTTCCTGCAAAAAATCAGTCTGTCTTTGCGACCAAGAGGATTCATTAAAGCCGTCCAATAATGTAGCAAATATTTTTTTGTCGATCTGTGTCTGGTACTCGGGTATAGCACAATTTTGCGCATATAGCTCGGCATGAATCATGGTATAGGTGAACTTTTCACGCAGCGTTAGCTTTTTAAAATCAACGGCTGAAATCGCATTTATTCCCGCATCTGTTGTTTCCTTATCTTCTTCGGGGATTATTGTTGAAATTAATGCTTTTACTTTGTCCAAACCGTAAGGCGGTATGGTCATTTTGCTCCGCAGCTCAATAGCAGCAGGATCCATAAAAAGACTATTGTCATCCGCACTATCCGTCTGTGCCAAACCGGTCCCCCAATACACGAAACACATAAACAATAAAACGATTTTTCTCATAGCATACGAATTAATATATTTTTCTCTATCATAAACCTCCCCAAAAAGCCCAGAATTAAACTTGATACTCATACCGCTAACTAAACAAGCCTGATAGGTAAAAAAACAGGTTCTCACGAATGATTGCTTTTATTTCCAGGCTATTTTAATTATTCATTAAAGATCGTCTTATCTGAGCTTAAAAGTGAAATATTATTCCTGCAAAAATTATTCCTTAATATTTTCTTGAGATACCTACAAACAAAAATCCCCGGATTTAATAAAACCCGGGGATATCATGCTTCATTTACTTCCATTTATATCAAGAATATAAACCTTTCTTATCAATAAATTCAATCACCTTTTTAGGTGTAAAGAATTGAATATTCTTGTTTTCCTTGATTGCATTTCGCAAAAAGGTAGAGGATAATTCCATTAGTGGGGTGTCGGTCATCGTGATAGCGGGATGATCTTTAAATTTTTCATTATCGAACCCTGGTCTAGGATAAACATAAATCTGGTAATCACGCAAGATAATATCCGCATTCTTCCACTTTTCCAGCGATTCCAAATTGTCTTGTCCCATAAGTAGCACAAATTCCCGGTTTGGATATTTCTCGCTAAGATGCGTTAAGGTATCGATGGTATACGATGGTATTGGCAAATGGAATTCAATGTCACTTACTTTCAAATGATCACAGTCTTCCAAAGCCAGATTTAGCATTTCCAAACGGTCATAAGGGTCTGCTAAGGTGGACTTCTTTTTAAATGGATTCTGTGGAGAGACCACAAACCAAACTTCGTCAAGTCCAGTAAAATTGGCCATATAGTTAGCTATAATCAAATGCCCTATATGCACCGGATTAAAAGAACCAAAAAACAAACCAATCTTTCGCATGAACTTATTTATTGATAAATCCCATGACAATTTCTTCCGCATCGGCACATGCTGTAGCTAAATCAAAATTGTTCAA
This sequence comes from Sphingobacterium sp. 40-24, assembly GCF_001899705.1. NCBI lineage: Bacteria > Pseudomonadati > Bacteroidota > Sphingobacteriia > Sphingobacteriales > Sphingobacteriaceae > Sphingobacterium > Sphingobacterium sp. 40-24. The sequence goes on from NZ_MKWH01000009.1 coordinate 225,817, forward strand.
TATGACATCAAATTTATTGGCATAGGTAAGTTCCAATTCTGCTTTCGCAAAACGCTCTTTCAGCTTTTCTTCCGAATCCGTTCCACGTCCTGTCAAACGCTCCTTAAGCACCTCCAATGATGGCGGTTGTACGAAAATAGAAATTGCCTGTTCTGGGAATTTTGATTTCAAACGTAATCCACCGACAACGTCGATATCAAAAATAACATGTTTACCTTCTTTCCAAATACGCTCAATTTCTGAACGCAAAGTACCATAGAAAGTCCCTGAATATACTTCCTCAAATTCGATAAACTCCTGTTTTGCTACCTTATGCAAAAATTCTTCTTTCGACATAAAATAGTAGTCCTTTCCATTTACCTCCTGCCCTCTTGGATCACGTGTACTTGCTGAAATGGAAAATTCAATCTTATCACCGTGTTTACTTAAAAGATCTCTTACTATTGTCGTTTTTCCAGCTCCCGATGGTGCCGAGAATATAATTAATTTACCGCTCATTCTTATAATACGTTGAGCAATTGCTCTTTTATTTTTTCCAATTCTTCTTTCATTCTGACCACGATCTGTTGAATGCCGGCATGGTTAGCTTTGGAACCTAAGGTATTGATCTCCCGCCCCATTTCTTGTGAAATAAATCCCAATTTTTTCCCGTTTGAATCCGCAGAATCAAATGCCTTTAAAAAGTAATTGCAATGGGCGCGCAACCGGACTTTTTCTTCGGTCACATCCAATTTGTCAATGTAGTAAACCAACTCCTGTTCAAATCGGTTCTGATCCACATTATCTTTACCCACCGTATCATTTAAAAATTGTTCAATACGCTGTCTGATCAAAGGAATACGTTCTACTTCTAAGGCCTCTACTTCTCCAAGGTAAGTTAAAATAAGCTCCGCGCGCTTCTTTAAATCTCCAGCAAGCACATTACCCTCGTCTTCACGAAATGTAGTAAAACGTTTGACCGCATCATAGAAAGCATCCATCAATACTTTGGATTCTTCGTCATCAACGGAATCATCATTATTGGTAATTACCTCAGGCATATTTAACGCCAGTTCAAACAGATTGACATTGGTATCGTTAAGTTCCAAAGCGATCTGCTGCAATTGACTGTAATATTTTTTGAGTAAATCAGCATTAATAGAAGATGCCTTCGCCGTTTGATCCGTGTATTCAACAGTTACATTCATGTTCACTTTACCACGCTCAATAAGTTTACTGCTCTCAGTGCGCAGGGTCAATTCTTTGTCCGAAACAACTTTGGGCAAGCGAAGATTTAATTCAAGGAATTTTGAATTTAAGGACTTTATTTCGACACTATATTTAACTTTACCGTTATCAGCGGAAGCCGTGCCATATCCTGTCATGGATTTTATCATATGCAAAGGTATGACTTTTCAGTAAAAATTGAATACCCTGCGTCGATTAATTGCTGATACTCCCCAAATTACCTTTCATTTATCTACCAGTCGTGCTTGGCTATGATAACAACTAAATAACTTTCATAAGGTTTGGCACCTTTACACTCGACGTAACCAATTCCGACATCGTATAGCGAAGCATTCCACTGATCCATGCCCAGTAAATGTGTGCGATGATGATAACCCGGAGCTTCCTTTCCAATAATTAGAGCCTTAATGCCAGCGGTAGCACTAGATCGGTTGGCCGCAATAGACTCAAAATTGTTTGCATTTCGTTTGGACAGCCATGTTGGGTTAAGTTGATATCCGGCTTCGTCAATGAAATAATTTGGTCCATACCCCTCAGGTGAAACATGGTCAAAATAGGAGCGCTTGGCCATATCTTTTGCCCGATAAACTGCAACCTCCGCCAACTCCTTATTCCAATTGAGTTTGGTCCGTTTAATCTTCTGCAAGTTGAAGAGCTTTAGCTCTTTCTTATACCGTTCTGGATTCGTACGGATTTTGTTCAGTAATTCATAGGCCTCGGTCGCCTGATGATGATCGACAACGATACGTTGGGCAAAAATAGACTGTGTAAAAAGCAGGGTAAATGCTAAAACCAAATAGTTCATACGTAAATAATATCTTCTTGAGTGAGCTGACGAGATATCCAAACTATCGTCTCCCCTTCGCTTTTATAGAGTCTAACCTCTTGTTTATAGGCAATGTTTGTACTTTTTGATAGGGATATTTCGTACCAATCCTTTAACCTTAAAAGACTGCATTTAGTATGTAACGTTTAATCTTTTTTTGTTTTTGTCTGCGAAAAAAACTGTATAAGCATGGGTATTAAGCTAATAAAGATAACCGCCAAAATAACAAGGGAAAAATTATGCTTAAAAAATGGTATTTGTCCAAAATAATAGCCAGCCAAAATAAATAACGAAACCCATAATATGCCCCCAAGTATATTATATTTCCCGAAGGTTGTATAGGGCATACGGCCAATGCCTGCCACAAATGGTGCAAAAGTCCTTATAATCGGTACGAATCGGGCATATACAATAGTCCTTGTTCCATGCTTAGCATAGAAATCTTGCGTTTTTTGCAGATAAGCCGGTTTAAATAACCTTGATCCAGGCTTAAAAACCCGAACTCCAAAATATTTGCCAATTTCATAATTCACAAAATCACCGAAGATAGCGGCAAAAATAAGAATGACTATAAATAATGGTAAGGAAAGCTGACAATCCGGACGGGCAATGATTGCTCCCAAGGCAAATAAAACGGAGTCACCAGGGAGGAATGGGGTAACAACAAATCCTGTCTCCGCAAAAATGATTAAAAACAAAATCAGATAAGTCCAATTTTCATAACTATTGATCAGTTGCAATAGATGCTGATCGATATGCAGGATAAAATCAATAAGCTGTGAAATGAATTCCATTTTTTTGATCTATAAAAAAAGGGAATCTTATTGGATTCCCTTTTTAGTTTTTATCTTTTCTTTTACAAGCTCGAAGATTATTGGCAATATGGATATAAAAATAATAATCAATACGACCTTCGAGAAGTTATCTCTTATAATAGGGATATTTCCTAAAAAGTATCCTGCTAGGGTTATACCTCCCACCCACAAGACGGCACCTACGACATTATAAGTAATGAAAGTACCATAATTCATCCTTCCAATACCACCAACAAAAGGCGCCAAGGTCCGTACGATTGGTACAAAGCGAGCGATAACAATTGTTTTACTGCCATATTTCTCATAAAAAGAATGTGTTTTGGCAATTTGCTCGTCTTTGACAACCTGTTTACCAAAGAGCTTAAATCTTGTAAGGCGCATACCAAAATGTTTACCGATAGCATAATTTAAGGAATCTCCAGAAACTGCGGCGATCAATAAAATGAGAATCATCAACCATACGTTAAGATCATTCGGTTGTGCGGCAAGCATACCTGCAGCAAACAACAACGAATCTCCTGGTAAAAAAGGCATTACAACCACTCCAGTTTCTACAAAAATGATGAGAAACAGAATAAGGTATGTCCAAGTCTGATAATCATTGACTATTTCAACCAAATGTTTATCGATATGGAGAATAAAGTCAATAAGATGCGTAACTATTTCCAAAGCGAAAAGACGATTAAGCGTTGTTTAACATAACCGGCATCACCAACATCAAAATATCTTCATGATCTTCAGATACAGCCGGAATCAATAAACCAGCACGATTTGGTGTACTCATCTCCAAAACAACTTCTTCACTTTCCAAGTTATTTAACATCTCGACCAAGAATTTAGCGTTGAAACCAATTTCCATATCATCGCCTTCAAATTGACAGGATAAACGTTCATGCGCTTCATTCGAGAAATCAAGATCTTCTGCAGAGATATGCAATTCACTACCCGAGATCTTTAGGCGAACCTGATGTGTGGTTTTATTAGCGAAAATCACCACCCGTCTCAATGTATTTAAAAACAATAGTCTATCGACAGTCAACTTATTTGGATTGACTTGAGGAATTACAGCAGCATAATCTGGGTAACGCTCATCAATCAACCGACAGATCAAATTGATATTACCAAAGCTAAAGAATGCATTGGTTTGATTATATTCAATAGATACTGTAATATCATCGGATGGCAATGAAGATTTAAGTAAAGAAAGTGCTTTTTTCGGTAAAATAAGGGATGCGGGTTTCTCCGCTCCGATATCCGTTCTTGAATAACGCACTAACTTGTGCGCATCAGTAGAGACAAAAGTCACATTCTTTTCAGCTAATTGGACCAAAACACCAGACATAGCAGGCCTCAACTCATCATTACTGACGGCAAAGATCGTCTTACTGATTGCTTCAGACAGAATAGGCGCTGGCATCTGAATGACTGAACCATTATCTATTGAAGGAATTTTAGGAAAATCGTCAGCATTCTCTCCACTCAATTTATATTTCCCATCACCGGCACTGATCTCAATAGCCAAGGTATTCATGTCTACTGAAAATGCTACTGGTTGATCTGGCAAAGTTTTTAATGTCTCGATCAAAATCTTCGACGGCATGGCTACTCTTCCCTCTTCCTTTGCTTCGATCTGTAAAGAAGTAACCATACTTGTTTGCAGATCCGTAGCAGAAATAGTCAAGTTATTGTCTTTTATTTCAAAAAGAAAGTTTTCCAAGATTGGCAAAACAGTACTTGTACTGGATGCACCATTGATAGCTTGTAACTGCTTTAATAAAATTGATGTTGATACAATGAATCTCATTTCCTGAATACTAATTATTATGTGCAATAATACACAAATTAATCAATATTTTTCAGTTTTATGGGCGCCTTTCTTTCCACATCAGGCGATTTCAATCGTTCAAATAAGCAATTGTATTTCAATTAATAAGCACAGCGCCAAAAGTATAGAAAGCAAATTGGGCCCAATAAATCACAATATTTATTACATTTGTATAATAGCAGTATTGTATGCAGTTTAAAGAGATCATTGGGCACAAAGACATCAAGGAACATTTAGTTCGCACAGTTCAAGAAAACCGTGTGAGTCACGCGCAATTATTTCTTGGTCCTGAGGGTTCAGGCAGCCTTGCTCTTGCTTATGCTTATGCGCAGTTTTTGAATTGCGAAAACCGGCAATTGACAGACAGTTGTGGCGAATGTCCATCGTGTCGAAAATATAGCAAACTGATCCACCCTGATCTTCACATGTCGTATCCTTTTATAGCCAAGCATAAGGAAGATACAGCAACAGATTATGCGGACAGCTGGCGAAAATCTTTTCTATCCAATCCCTACATGGGACTGGAATATTGGCGCAATCAGTTGGATGCGGACAATAAACAGGTGAATATCAATATTGCAGAGGCGCATGGTATCATCAAAAAATTAAGCCTAAAGTCCTTTGAAGCGGAATATAAAGTTTTAATTATGTGGTTGCCCGAATACTTGGACACACAAGGCAATGCGCTGTTAAAGTTAATCGAAGAACCACCCGAAAAAACGCTCTTTATTCTAGTTGCAGAAAATCAGGACAAAATATTAAATACGATCATATCACGTACGCAATTGGTCAAAATAAAGAAGTTGGATCACATGGAGGTCGCACAACATCTCAAGAGCGTATATCATCTTTCGGATCAGGAATCAGCTGAAATTGCGTTTATAGCGGATGGAAACCTGCAAGAAGCCATGAATCAAATTCAATCGCAAACAAATAATCATTTTGGCATTTTAGTCAATTGGTTGCGTTTCATTGTTTCAGATGCTGGAACCAATATGATCTCGTTAGTGGAAGAAGAACTCTCAAAAATGGGGCGAGAAAACCAAAAAAGCTTTCTTTTTTATGCAATTAATATGATGCGTCAAATTATATTAATCAAAGAAGGGCTTTCCAGTTTAGTGTTCTTACCGGCCAAAGAATTGGATTTTGTTCAGAAATTTGCAGTACACTATACCGTTGAACAAATTGAAGCAACAATAAATCTATTTGAGGAAACACATTATTTTGTAGAAAGAAATGCAAATCCCAAAATATTATTTTTAGATTTATCTTTGCAGTTAACATTAATATACAAGTACAAAACGTTTCCGAAAGGAACTCAATATATATAAATAGAAAACTATGGGATGTGGCAGTTGCTCATCCGGCGGAGGTTGCGGTACTACCACGACAAATGGTACACCAGCAGGATGTCAGAACAATGGCTCTTGCATGACTAGCGGATGTAATAAATTAGATGTATATGACTGGCTTTCCGATATGGATATGCCTTCAAACTATAAACCATTTAATATCGTCGAAGTACGATTCAAGGGATCACGAAAAGATTTCTTTATTAATGTAGACAATACCTACCTAGAAATGGGGGAAATGGTGGTCGTAGAACCTTCTACCGGTGGCTATGATGTCGGACATGTCTCCTTAACAGGTGAATTGGTCAGACTACAATTAAAAAAGAACAATGTTACCCCAGAAATGGTAACAAAAAAAATCTATCGGAAGCCCAATGAAATGGATGTAGAAAAGTATAACGCAGCAAAAGATCTCGAATGGGAAACGATGCACAAAGCCCGTAAACTGGCTTTGGACCTGGGTTTGTCCATGAAGATTTCTGATGTTGACTACCAGGGTGATAAAACCAAGGCTACCTTCTACTACACAGCTGAGGGCCGCGTGGATTTCCGTGAGCTTATCAAAAAAATGGCCGAATCTTTCAGGATACGCATAGAAATGCGCCAGATAGGTATGCGACAAGAAGCTAGCCGCCTCGGTGGCATCGGCTCCTGTGGTCGCGAACTTTGCTGTTCAACCTGGTTAACGGATTTCAAAACGGTTTCTACATCGGCAGCACGTTATCAAAATCTTTCGTTGAATACGTTAAAATTAGCGGGCCAATGCGGAAAATTAAAATGCTGTCTCAATTATGAATTGGATAGCTACATGGATGCTTTAAAAGACATCCCAAATAATATCGACCGCATCGAAACACAAAAAGGAGTTGCTTATCTTCAAAAGACCGATATCTTCAAGAAAATGATGTGGTTCTCTTTTCCTGGAGCTGAAAATTGGATTGCCATCCCCGTTCAACAAGTCAAAGAGCTTGTCGAAATGAATAAGCAGGGAATCAAACCGGAAGCTATTTCGAGTGCAGTAGATAACGATGAAGTCAGAGAAGAGAAAAATATCAACTACGATTATGAAAATGTGGTCGGCCAAGATAGCTTAACGCGACTTGATGATCGGAATAAAAGAAAGAAAAAAAGAAAATCAAAAAGCAACACAGTCAAACCGGAAAATAAGGCTGGACAAAAGACTGAAAAGTCGGACCCAAATCCACCCAAACAAGGGGGAAAACCTCAGGTAGCGAACGATTCTACAGCACCTACGGTGAATAAAGACAATAAAGAAGGTGGGAATAGACCAAAGAAACGTTTTAACCGCCATCGGAATAAAAACAAAGGTAATAACAACAATGCTGCTCCAAAAGCAGAATAAAAAAAAATATGCCTAATTTTAACCCATTAGGCATATTCTTTTTATAAATAAACATGAGACTCAAACGCACACCATTTCTTATTGGTATATTATGTATTTGCATAGGGGGTTCTTGTGAACAGACTTCCATTATAAATGATAACAAACCCATTGATAATAAAGCTTGGTTGAATACATCACCGTCTAGCTTTCAATTTCATATTAGCGATAAAGCCAAACGATATGATGTATTAATGGATGTCCGTCATACACCGGAATATGCCTTTTCGAACCTTTTTATCCTGATCTACCAACGTGGTCCAGATAAGAAGCAATCTATTTTCCGCAAAGAAATAAAAATGGCTCGATCCGATGGAAAATGGCTCGGAAAATCCTCAGGGAGCTTATATAATAACCAATCCATAATCCATAAAGATTACCTATTTCCGGATACAGGTATGTATACTATTTCCATCATGCAGAATATGAAAGAAAATCCGTTGAAAGAAATCACCGACGTCGGACTAACGGTTATTCCAAAATGATTGCTTTTTTACGTTATCTATTATTCCCCTTTTCGATCCTATACGGCTTAATCGTATGGCTAAGAAATAGACTATACGATTTCAAGCTGCTCAGCTCAAAGTCATTTGAAATTCCCACGATTGTAATCGGTAACCTTTCTGTCGGAGGTACAGGAAAAAGCCCAATGACTGAATTTGTTGTTTCAAGCCTCAAAGATCAGTATAAAACAGCAATACTTAGTCGAGGCTATGGGCGGGTGACTAGCGGATTTCATTTGGTAAAGACCGATTCGCTAGCAAACAATGTTGGCGATGAACCCTTACAATTCAAAAATAAATTTCCATCGGTTACCGTTGCGGTTTGTGAAGACCGCTGTACGGGAATAGAAAAACTTCAATCAGATCATCAACTGATTATTCTGGATGATGCCTATCAGCATCGAAAATTATCGCCGCTTTTTAATATTCTATTGTTTGATTTTTTATCATTTGGTAGTCCCATGTTTGTTTTTCCTACAGGAAACTTTAGGGACTTACTGATTGAAGCCAAACGGGCGCAGATTATAACAATTACCAAATGTCCAATAGATCTCTCGAACCTTGATAAAAAGCGTATAGAACGTAAAATCAGACGCTATAATAAGAACGCATTAATTACTTTTAGCCATATAAATTACTTTCAAGCCATTGACAGCGTCGGAAATACGATCGATTTCTACGACAGCGATGTTATTTTGGTTACAGGCATTGCCAAACCGCAACCGCTCGTGGATTATATCAAAAAGAAGGCAAATTTGGTCAAACACCTATCTTTTGGGGATCATCATACTTTTAGTGAATCAGATATTGAACAAATTACAAAATCCTACCGAAGCCTAGCTAGTAGTAACAAAATGCTGTTGACTACCGAAAAAGACTTTCAGCGGTTAAAACCATTTCAACAACAATTGGCAGCTATTGATTTGGCCTATCTTCCAATAGGCCTACAATTTCATGATCCTATCCATAAAGAACTATTCCTTAAAACAATCCATAATGCAGTAGCTCAAAGTGTTAATCAACCTTAAATTTTGTTAAGATAAATTGCTATACTAAACTTTTTCCTCAAATTTATATTCAATAGGTAAACGAAACTACTTAAAAGTCTTTTCGGTCCATAGGGATGGACAATAAACAAATAGAGTGCACAATTACAATGATTGGCATTCATGATATAAACTATACAAAGATGAAAAAGAAAATTTTAATGGCAGTAGCCTGTTTATTATTAAGCGCTACAGGAGTTTTTGCGCAACAACGTCAACAACGCAGTCCTGAGGAACAAGCTAAAATGCGTGTAGAGCATCTTGACAAATTACTTAGCCTCAATCAAACACAAAAAGATTCGATTTATAACCTTACATTGACTCAAGCGCAACAACGGGCTGCACTTCGAAACGATGGGGGAGATCGTAAGGCCAACATGGAAAAATATAAACAGCTTCAGGAAATACAAACAGCTAAGATCAAATCTTGGCTTAGTCCAGAACAAGGTAAGTTATTTGACGAACAACAAGAAAAAATGAAGGAAAGAATGTCCAGACGTTCCGATAATTAATGATTAAAATACTTTTAAAGAAAGGCTCTTGTTTTATGTACAGGGGCCTTTTTTATTGCTTGTATCTATTTTGTTTATACCATTATTTACGCATACAAGTCTTAGTCAATGCAGTATATTTTAATCATCACGAGGTGATCGCGCCGAACAAGATATCCGGCATCGGATAAATCATCGTTACCTTGTTTTGTTTATCCTAAAACAAAACCAACGTATTGTTTTACAATCTATTAACACATTATCCTATGTTAAAAATTTGTTAAAGTAACAACTTTAATACAATATAAATACCAATTCCAAGTTTTATAGTAAAACAGTTTAATTGTAACTTTTTAAATACAATAGATATGAAAAAGCTAATTTTAACAGGAATCGGATTCTTTTTGGCCCTCAGCCTAACATTTGCGCAACAGGGTACTCCGGAGGAAACTGCGACAAAAGCAACAACTGAACTTGTTCAGAAACTGAATCTGAATGATGAGCAAAAGACTGCAGTATCAACTATATTATTGGATCAGGCAAAAACCGAGCAAACGATAACAAAAGACAGTAGCTCCTCTGCTGAAGTAAAAAATGAAGCACTAAATAAGCTTCAAAGCGAGGTAGACACCAAAGTCAGCCAGCTGCTAACCGAGGATCAAAAAGCACTTTACCAAAAAATAATTGCTGAGAGACCGGCGAAATCAGCCCCTGGGACAAAACAACCAGTAACAACTGACCCCACGCGTTAATAGTGAAAAAAATAGAGAATAAACATTGAATAATTTCATCTAAAATTAAACATCATGAAAAAGCTATTTTTAACAGGTATAGGTTTCTTTCTAGCAATGAGCCTAACATTTGCACAACAAACAACACCAGAAGAGAATGCAACCAAAGTGGTGACCGAATTAGTGACAAAGCTAACATTAAACGAAGAGCAAAAAACAGCCGTGTCAACCATCGTATTAAACCAAGAAAAGGCTATTGCAGCCGTTATCCAGGACGCGACAGCTACAGCTGATGCCAAAAAGGAAAGCATAACCAAAATTCAAGGTGAATCCGATACTAAGATAGCACAACTGCTCACCGATGAACAAAAGACAGCTTATCAGAAATATGTCACAGAGAGACCCCCAGTAAGTATTCCTGCGACTCAAGAAAAAACTGAGCAAAACGAATCCGGCAACGGACAGAGCAATCAATAACAACAATCGTTCTATTAAGAATGAAAAACCTCTGGACATAGATTATGTCCAGAGGTTTTTTAATACCTTACAAGAGCTTAAATGCATTAAAAAAGGGCTATCCAATCATCTTGGACAGCCCCTTTTGTTTACTACTTACGGTAATTGACATTAAGATTTCAATTTTTTCATAATGTCACTTACATAAGTCTTAAATTTCTTGTCAGTTTCAATTAAATCCTCTACGGTTTGACATGCATAAATGACTGTCGAGTGGTCTCTTCCTCCGAAGAAAGCTCCGATCGATTTTAGTGAAGATTTGGTATGAGCTTTTGCTAAATACATCGAAATTTGCCTGGCCTGCACGATTTCACGCTTCCTAACTTTCGACTTTACCATATCTACAGGAACTTCAAAATATTCACAAACTAATTTCTGAATAAAGTCCATTGAAATTTCCTTATGGGTATTCTTCACAAAGTTCTTCAACATCGATTTTGCTAAACCCAAATCGATCTCCTTCTTGTTCAATGTAGATTGAGCCAATAATGAAACCATAGCTCCTTCCAATTCACGAACACTGTTATCGATTTGTGTTGCGACATATTCCACTACATTTTCAGGTAAATCAATACCGTCAGAATACATCTTCTTCTTCAAAATTGCCATTCTCGTCTCAAGATCAGGAATCTGAATATCTGCAGATAATCCCCATTTAAAACGACTAAGCAAACGTTCCTCCAAACCAGCTAAATCCTTAGGTGCCTTGTCTGAAGTTAAAATAATCTGCTTTCCAGATTGATGCAAATGATTAAAAATATGGAAGAAAATATCCTGTGTTTTTTCTTTACCAGCAAAATTATGCACATCATCCATAATGATGACATCCATTGCTTGATAAAAGTTAACGAAGTCATTGATTGTGTTATTTTTCAATGAATCCACAAACTGTTGACAGAATTTTTCACAAGACACATAAATGACCAGTTTATCGGGAAGATTTCTTTTGATTTCATTTCCGATTGCTTGGGCAAGGTGTGTCTTTCCTAAACCAACATCACCATAAATCATCAAAGGGTTGAATGAAGTACCGCCCGGTTTATTCGCCACAGCATATCCTGCAGAACGAGCAAGACGGTTACACTCCCCTTCGATAAAATTTTCGAATGTATAGTTTTGATTCAATTGCGGATCAACCTGCAATTTTTTCAATCCAGGAATAACAAACGGATTTTTGATATCCCTATTTAAAGATACCGGCACAGGGATAGATTGCCTTTTCCCTTCTGCTCCATTGCCATTCGATGGAAGATTAGTCGTATAAGGATGAGAAGCTGAAGACTTCTCCACTACAATATTGTATTCCAATCTACCTTGTTCTCCTAGGAATTTCTTTACGGTCTTGCGAAGAATTCCTACATAGTGTTCTTCCAACCACTCATAAAAAAATAAGCTAGGCACTTGAATAGTCAAAACGTCACCCTCCAAACGGACTGCTTTCACAGGTTCAAACCAGGTCTTGAAACTTTGTGCTGGTATATTATCTTTGATAATCGAAAGACAATTATTCCAGACACTTGAATACGTTTTTTCCATTCTAAAATTGTTAATAAGTTGATTTACAATACGCGACAAAAAATATGTTGATAACTTTCTCTGAGAACGAAGATGACAAAAAAAAATCAGCTAAAAAACTAAAATATAAAATAATTGATAATACATTATATATCAGTATTTTACCGTGTAAAATTGTGGAAAACTAGCGCTAAAATTGATCTCTAAAAATAATTATTAACATTCCAAATTTATTTCAAAAAAAAGAACAAAAAAAGTAGCAAACTTACTACCTATCAGTCCTTAAGGTCTAAATCTAAATTAACCAAAATAATAGCTAATTACAATCTTTAGTTCATATATTTTTAATATTAAATTTATAAGAATTTAAAGCCAACTTAACATCATTGTCAGAGGACTATTAAAGTTATTTACGCACAACCTTAAAACAAAAATCAATGCGGATTATAGGACAGAAAAAAACAAATTGTAACAGATGAGATGAGTTCTAAATTCAAACATCCCTACCCTTGAAAAATGAAAAAGGAGATCAAAATTGATCTCCTTTTTCATTTTTCAAATGTATAGCTCTTATCCGACCATTGAGCTGGTCAATTTTCCATTGCAAAGTTTTTTGGCTTCTGATACGATAGCATCAGCATCGTAGTGAGCATGCTTCCACTGTGCATTTTGTTCAGCATGCTCAATGATCTTATCCGGAATACCCAAACGAACAACCTGGCTATGATATCCGTGATCGGCCATAAACTCCAATACAGCCGAACCTATGCCCCCCTGTAAACTTCCATCTTCAACCGTGATAATTTTATCAAATTTCTGAAAGACCTGATGAAGCAAAGCTTCATCCAATGGTTTAGCAAATCGAAGATCATAATGCGCTGGATGTATTCCCAGTTCATTTAACTGCTGTACCGCTTTAACAGCTTCATTTCCTATCGCTCCAAAACTTAAGATAGCAAGCTCCTCACCTGCTGATATAAGACGCCCCTTTCCTATTTCTATTTCTGTAAATGGGCGACGCCAGTCTGGCATAACACCATTTCCTCTAGGATATCTAATAACAAACGGACCTTTATTGGGTAACTGCGCTGTATACATTAAATTTCGTAACTCTTCCTCATTCATCGGCGCAGAAACCGTCATATTTGGAACACAGCGCATAAAAGCGATATCATAAGCGCCATGATGTGTCGCACCATCCGCACCGACCACTCCCGCACGATCCAAACAGAAAACAACATTCAGATTTTGTAATGCAACATCATGGATGACTTGATCATAAGCGCGTTGCATAAACGACGAATAGATATTACAGAATGGTAATAATCCCTGTGTTGCGAGTCCCGCACTGAATGTAACTGCATGCTGCTCAGCAATACCAACGTCAAATGCACGGTCAGGCATAGCTTTCATCATAATGTTCATGGAAGAACCAGAAGGCATTGCAGGCGTGATCCCCACAATCTTATCATTTTCTTCCGCAAGCTCAACTAAAGTATGTCCAAAAACATCTTGAAATTTAGGTGCTACCGGTTTATCATTCAAAGACTTCTTGATCTCACCCGTAATTTTATCGAATAGACCTGGAGCATGCCATTTCGTCTGATCTTTTTCAGCTAGCGCAAAACCTTTTCCTTTGATGGTGACGGCATGCAATAATTTAGGCCCCGGTATATGCTTAAGGTCTTCAAGGGTCTTAGCCAATTTCTTGACATCATGCCCATCAACCGGTCCAAAATATCTAAAATTTAAAGATTCAAAGAGATTGGCATTTTTTAATAAAGTTCCCTTTATGCTTTTTTCCAATTTTTTGGCAATACCAAGTGCATTTGGACCAACTTCCGAAATCTTGGTCAATACAGCTGCGATATCGTCTCTAAAACGATTATAGCGCTTGGAGGTTGTTATACTTGTCAAATACTCCTTCAATGCGCCTACATTAGGGTCAATGGACATGCAGTTGTCATTCAGAATAACCAAAAGGTTTGATTTCGAAATACCGGCATGATTCAGTGCTTCAAATGCCATTCCACCAGTCAAGGCACCATCACCGATAACCGCGATATGCTGACGATCCTTTTCACCCTTTATTTGGGAAGCGACCGCCATGCCTAATGCTGCAGAAATAGATGTTGACGAGTGTCCAACACCAAATGCATCGTATTGAGATTCAAAACGGTTAGGAAAACCCGAAATTCCGTTCTCAATTCGATTTGTATGAAATATATCGCGACGCCCCGTTAGGATTTTATGCCCATAAGCCTGATGACCTACATCCCAAATCAATTGATCGTATGGGGTATTCATTACGTAATGTAACGCCACCGTTAACTCGACGACTCCCAAACTTGCTGCAAAGTGACCACCATTAACCGAAACCTGATCAATAATAAATTGACGTAATTCCTGACTTAACTGTTCTAATTGGTCTTCCTTTAGCTTTTTAAGATCAGAGGGATCGTTTATTTTACTTAATAGTTCTCCAGCCTCAAACTGCATAGTACTGCTATTTACATGATATGTTCGTACAAAGTAACGACAATTTTATTTAATCTTTAAAATAAATCGCATTTACATATTGATGAACAACAAATAAAATAATGAATAGTTTGTATCGAAGTTATTCCAAAAGATTTTATATGTAAATTTGTATAAGATATGCAAGTAGAAGAAGGCTACGAAATCAAGCTTCCTCAATTTGAGGGACCTTTTGATTTATTATTATTTTTTATCGAACGGGATGAACTAAATATCCACGATATACCGATTTCAAAGATTACAGATGATTTTTTATCGTATGTGAGCCAAATGCAAGCGCTCAATATGGAAATGGCAAGCGAGTTTATCTTTGTTGCTTCTACACTGATGCGTATCAAAGCTAAAATGCTATTACCTCGTCTGGATCTGGACGACAATGAAAATGAAATCGATCTTAGAGAAGATCTTGTTCAAAAACTTATTCTCTATAAGCAATTTAAAGAGACCTGTGAAGAATTGAGAGTCTTGGAAGAAAATCGTCTCAAACTATACAGCCGAGGCAACATACGCTATGATATCCAACAAAGACTAAAATTAGATTCTACCGGAGAAAATTTGGATAGCTTCGACCTCTATGGTCTAATGATGATTTACGAGCAAATGATGTATCAATTCCGTAATCGTCCCCCTGAAGTAACCCATACAGTTGTCAAATATCCATACACCATTGAACAACAGAAGAAAGCAATTGCCGAACTGATTGAAATCAATAAAAAATTAGATTTTCAAGAAATTCTTAAAAACTCAGAAAATAAAATACAGTTCGTCTATAACTTTTTAGCGATTCTCGAAATGCTCCAGCAGCGATTATTACAGATCGAAGTGGGCTTAGGCTATAACAATTTCAATGTAGGTGAAAGAGATCCAAATGAGACGGAGGAACTCCTGTTTGAGGAGGAAGAAGCATAAAAAAAGACCTGTTTTGAACAGGTCTTTTTCGTATTAATCTTTTTTCTTAAATGCATTCCAGCCTTGTGCCGTTATCGGATAAAGATTCCCAGATTTGGAAATCATCTCACAACCTTCCGATCTTGGCGTCATATAACCAATAATACTAATATCAGGTAAATTCTTAATTTTATCGTGATCCGATTGCGCTATTGTAAACAATAACTCATAGTCCTCACCACCATTAAGTGCAGCTACGGTTGGATCAATGCCAAATTCCCGCCCCGTATCATAAGTCATCTGATCCAATGGAATTTTTTCCTCATATAATCGGCATCCTTTATCTGATTGTCGGCAAATATGAAGAATTTCAGATGCAAGCCCGTCCGAAATATCCATCATCGCTGTGGGCTTGATCCCTAGCTTGGCAAATAATTCAACAATGTCTTTCCGGGCTTCAGGTTTCAATTGGCGTTCAACGATATAATCCTTTCCTTCCAAATCAGGTTGTACATTCGGATTTTCTAAATAAATCTCTTTCTCACGTTCCAAGAGTTGTAAGCCCATATAAGCTGCACCGAGGTCACCGGACACACACAATAGATCTCCTTCCTGTGCTCCACTACGATAAACGATCTGATCTGCATCAGCATAGCCTATACTTGTCACAGAAATAACCAGCCCCTGTGCTGAAGCCGAAGTGTCACCCCCGATTAAATCGACATTATACTTCTTACAGGCAATCAAAGCTCCTTGATAAATTTCCTCTACGGCTTCTAATGGAAATTTAGAGGACATACCGATTGAAAAGGTAATTTGAGAAGCTATTCCATTCATCGCATAAATATCGCTCAAATTGACTTGAACAGCTTTATAACCTAAATGTTTTAATGGTACATACCTAAGATCAAAATGAATCCCTTCCAACAATAGATCAGTCGATACCAAAGTCTTCTTACCTTCGAAATCTAAAACAGCCGCATCATCCCCAATCCCCTTCACAGTGGATTTCTCTGTCAATTCAACAGCCTTACTTATATAATCAATCAGTCCAAACTCGCCCATTTCCTCTAGATTGGTCCGCTCGGTATTATCAAAATCAAACATGCTAAAAAGTTTAAAAGTTTAATATAGGTAATGCCGGATAATCATCTTTGACTGATGCATTAAGATGGCATTACAAAACAAGTATAGCTATAAGTCCAATGAATTTATATGCTTATCCAGCTAAGCGTCTTAATTACAAGCTAGGACAAACATTCATAAAAATTGTTTGTATTACGTTAAAAATCAATAATCTACGATAGCTAATCGTAGCAAAAATACAACAAATCTATAGTCCTAAGCGCGCTGATATTTCCAACATACGTTCAATAGGACGTTGTGCACGAAGAATCACATCCTCAGGAAGAAGAATTTCAGGGGAATCATACTTTAGACAGTTGTATAGCTTTTCAAGCGTATTAAGCTTCATATGCGGACAATCATTACATGCACAGGCATTATTAGGAGGAGCAGGAATAAAAGTCTTATGTGGACTCGCTTTTTGCATTTGGTAAAGAATGCCTGATTCTGTAGCAACAATATAAGCCTGGGCTTTATCTGTTTGGGTAAATTTAAGCATTCCAGCAGTCGATCCCACATAATCAGCTATCGCGAGTATATGATCTTCACACTCTGGATGGGCAATAAACTTAGCCTCGGGGTGCTCGCTTTTCAAACGGTCAATTTTATCTTGAGAAAAAATTTCATGCACCATACAAGCTCCATTCCAAAGTACCAGGTCACGTCCTGTTTTCTTCTTAACATATGCACCTAGGTTGCGATCTGGACCGAAAATGATTTTCTGATCCTCAGGAAGACTTTCAACAATCTGAACAGCGTTGCTTGATGTGCATACAATATCTGAAAGAGCTTTCAATTCAGCCGTACAATTTACATAGGTAATCACCAAATGATCAGGATATTGCTCTTTAAATTTAGCAAAAAGATGTGGTGGGCATGAATCTGACAATGAACAACCGGCTTTAGCATCTGGCAAAAGAACCTTCTTAGTCGGTGAAAGTATTTTAGCCGTCTCAGCCATGAAATGTACTCCAGCAAAAACAATTACATCTGCATCGGTTTTCGCAGCTTCCTGCGATAAGCCAAGACTATCTCCTATATAATCTGCTATATCTTGTATTTCAGACTCTTGATAATAGTGAGCCAAGATGACAGCCTTCTTTTCTTTCTTTAAGCGTTGGATCTCTTTAATCAAATCCAGTGAGGGATCAATCGGAGCATCGATATAACCTTTTGCTTGAAGCTCATAATTTACAATTTCCATGCGAGTAGTTTCAACTTTTATGAACAACAAAAATAAGCATTGTTATATATATAAAAGTCAATTAAAAGCAAATTAATCAAGTCGTGGTAATATACCTCTCGCTTCCATTTGATCCATTAGTAGATTATAGTGAATAAAACACTGATATAAAACCTATTATTAATTAGTAACAGATTACAACGTGTTTGCTAAGTCGAGCTCATTGGATAATGTCAGTTTGTAAATTTGATCGAACAATGGTAACTTTTGTCCAATTCCATGATTTTGTAGAACTGACAGCAAAATATGTATTGATCATGCAAAATAAACATTTACAAGCATTAATAGTTAAATTAATTTACATAAAGTTTAATTACACAGTATTATGCCCATATAAACTCTTTTAGACTTGGATATTTGGAAAACTATTCAAGCTCTTCGTTTATACCAAAAACTGAAAGGGTTTATTTCACATTATTTCGATCTTCGAAAATCAGTTTCATCCATAACTTACTTTCGTAGCCTAAGAAACGTTTTTAGGCATATTACAAAACAATGAAAAATATGGCACAAAAGGAAGCTTTATTTATTAACATTTCAGATAAGAAAACGTTTTTGAGGCCGTATAGGATAGATTAATAAATCTTGGATTGATGTATAATTTTATATCAAATTCTCAGCGGGTTTATTTTGGCAAATTTTGAGAGAATTGTGTATACGTGCAGCACTGAAAGCATAAAAATAGCACCGAAAATGAAATAAAGGCTCTTAGAATCGTCTATAGCATATTTTATCACTGCCTAACCAATATATGGCATTCTAATCGCGAGTAGCTGAAGTTTATATATTCTCATTTGCCAACTCATACAGCAACGATGACCAGCGTAGGGCCAAAATCAATTTTCCTAAATCATAATACGCCTCAAATAACCAATAGAAGGCATTATTTCCAAAATAAACCCGTCGAGAATAGCATATATAAGTATTATTAGCCTGTAAAAATGAATATAGGAATATAACAGGGATAAATTTATCGGATCAGGCCTAATAGGGTTGAATAAAATAATTCAGAATAAACACGATAAGAATTAGATATTTATAAAAAGATCAAATGAGTCGAGTAGAAGCGACTTTAAAAGGCACTAATTCCCGCAAATTGAAATCCGACTAAAATAATGTGTATAGTATCCAAAATAAACTGGATGAGAATTAAAAATTGACCGCTGTGATCTAGAGTAGTGCTTTTATTTAATTCTAAGAAGCTTAATAAAACTTTTTTTGCTATCTAATTATAGGAAATTTTACAGCAATCACAAATTCAGTCGAAATAACACAAAATAAAGTTATTAATACCTTGTATCTGGATAAAAATCCTGTAAATAGCTCTATTCTAAACTCAATATAACACAATCGGAGCGTATATCCCGCTAGAATAATCATCTGGCAATAACTATCGCATAAAATACAATAAACTAAAAATATATAACTTAAAAGATATTAATTCATATAAAATAAAAATAAATTATTCAAAATTTAGGCAATTATAAAATTTGCGGATTATAGTACTTGACATTCAAATACATAGATAATATTAAAAAAAAATACTAAATATGCAACTGATAAAGCGCTTTAAAAACGACAAACTCGCTTAGAATTAAATATCCCATACAAATAACGAATCAACAAAATATATTCAATCTATAAGAGCTTTATTTTAGAAAAATAAACCCTGAGAATGATCTAAAAAATTGCCAGATAGCAATAATCCAAAATATTCTAATGTCACTGATCTAAATTTGGATATTTCCTCCATTTAGCCAATGTTGGGCTGCAAATATAGTAAGATTGTTTGTTCTGCAATAAATTATTTGAAGAAATTATCTGCATTCCAAAATTATTAACAAGTCAATCTTCGAATTTCACTTAGATCTTAAAAAATTTACTATTTAAGGCCATAGAATGTATTAAAAAGCCCTGAAAACAAATTTTTAAAAAATATCCAATTCTAAACAGGTATATTTTTAAACAATCGCCTTGAGATTCTGTTTAAAATTCAATCCCGCGAAAACCAAACAAATATCGTAGCCAAATCTGAATATAAACACGCAGATCCAGGAATAAAAAATTCCAATAACCAAATACCTCTCAATTTCCATTTTTGAAAACTTTGCTGATAAAGTACAGAAATTTTTGACGCCAATTTTACCTCGTTGAGAAAGCAAAATTCACATATTTTTGAAAAAAATACGCAAATAAGCAAACCTCAAATAGTTTAAAATCCAAATATCAAAATCAATTAAATTGCCTTTTTCATATCAATTTTAAAAGCAAAGATTAGCAACTATTAGAATTCAATAAAAGAATTTATCTGCTCTAAAGACAGAAATATTAAAATCTCATAGCATCCAAATTAGAATTAAAACTTTTCTGATCCGATTTCTATCGGTTACAAAGCGATAAAATTGAAATAAGATCCCAAACGGGAAAATATCCAAGTATAAAACGACTTAAACCTATATTTTTTTTAAAAAAATTATAAATAACGCGCTGAAACTAGATTAAATCCATATACAAAAAAAAATAAAATAAATAGTCAATCCTAAAGCGCTTTAAAAGTCAATAGGAAATTTAAAAAATAAAATAAACTCAATTAGAATTAAATATTTCAATAGGGGACTTTATAATTCCCGAATATCGAAATCTAACCGCTTCTAATCGAACTTGACAAAACTAAACAAAGATTTTCGAACGTATTCCACAATCTTTTTTTTCAATAAATACTAATTATTTAAGATAGAAAATCTCTTATTGTTTATTATGGTGTGGAAAAGTGGTATAAATTAGGTTATTTCGATTTTGATTTTAGGTTTTTATAGAGTTTTCAACAATTTTTCAACAGAATTTATTCATTAAAGACCTGATTTTTAAAATTCTAAATTATCTTATTTTTTATTTTCCATATATTTTTGTTGAATAGTTTTTGTTTAGAAAATGTGGAAATCTCTAGATTTTTGTGCGGAAAAATTTTAGAAATAAGGCTTGCAAATAGGGGATTTGTGAATTGTTAAATACTTTTCATTTTTATTTAACCTTTTATTTACACGTTTTCCACATTTTTCGTTAATTTGAATCGTCACTTTTGGGGATAGTTTGTGAATTTTAATTTATATGGCAGATAGAAAGGTAGATTTTTTGGTCATTGGATCAGGTATTGCTGGATTAAGCTTTGCTTTAAAAGCATCGAAATTCGGTAAAGTATTGATAGTCACTAAGTCCAATGAGGATGAGTCTAATACAAAATATGCGCAAGGGGGAGTGGCTGCCGTTGTGGATAAGTCAGATAGCTTTGAGAAGCATATCATTGATACTCAGATTGCTGGGGATGGTTTATGCGATGTTGAAATTGTGGAAAACGTAGTAAGAGAAGCACCGGAACGGATTGCAGAACTTATTTCATACGGCACATCATTTGACAAGGAGGAATCGGGGTTATATGATCTGGCAAAAGAGGGGGGACATTCCGCTCATCGTATTTTACATTATAAAGATATAACTGGCTATGAAATTGAGCGTGCATTATTGGCGCAAGCACATAGTGATCCCAACATTGAAATCGTAACGCATTACTTTGCCATTGATTTGATTACACAGCATCATTTGGGGGAATACGTGGATAAGAACAGGGAAGACATTACCTGTTATGGAATTTATGCTTTTAATACCTCATCACATTTAGTAGATAAGATTTTGAGTAAGGTTACTGTGATGGCTTCTGGAGGAGCAGGGCATGTTTATTCAAGTACAACAAATCCAACTATTGCGACTGGAGATGGTATTGCTATGGTGTATCGGGCAAAAGGTAAGGTACGTAATATGGAGTTTATGCAATTTCACCCTACTTCTTTATACAATCCAAAGGACTCTCCTGCATTTTTGGTATCTGAAGCCGTACGTGGATTTGGGGGTATTTTAAGAAGGATCAATGGTGAATCTTTCATGGAGGAGTACGATGAACGTGCTTCTTTGGCACCAAGAGACATCGTTGCTAGAGCTATTGATGCCGAGATGAAGAAATCTGGTATAGATTATGTGTACCTTGATATCACGCATCGGAATAAGGAAGATATTATCAAGCATTTTCCAAATATTTATGAAAAGTGTCTTTCGATCGGACTGGATATGGCGAAGGATTTTATACCAGTTACACCGGCTGCGCATTACCTCTGTGGAGGCATTTATGTAGATGATTTTGGACGCAGTAGCCTCGTTAACTTATATGCTTGCGGAGAGTGTTCTTCTACTGGCCTACATGGGGCAAACCGATTAGCTTCTAATTCACTTCTTGAAGCGCTTGTTTATGCACATCGTATTTTCCTGGATGCCACAAAGTCGATAGGATTGATTAACCATATTGTTGATGTCCCCGAATGGGATGACTCTAAAACCTCTCTTTCAAATGAGGATATTTTGGTAAGTCATAATTTACGCGAGTGCCAAAAGATTATGAGTGACTATGTTGGCATTGTCCGTTCCGATTTTAGGCTTGAAAGAGCTCTTAAACGGCTACATCTCTTGTATGAGGAGACCGAAGAATTTTATCGAAATACAAGGCTTTCTGTTAAACTGTGTGAATTACGTAATGTTATTCAAGTAGCTTATATCGTGACAAAATCAGCTATGTTACGGAAAGAAAGTAGGGGATTGCATTATACAACGGACTATCCGAAACATTCGGAAGTATTACAGGATACAATTTTTTAAGGAATATGGCACTTATTTTATCTGTTTTGGATAAATCTCCGGTGATAGCCGAAGAATGCTTCTTAGCACCCAATTCAACGATTGTAGGCGATGTGGAGATTGGACATAACTGTTCGGTATGGTTTAATGCTGTCATACGCGGAGATGTCAATTATATTCGTATCGGTAATTATACTAATATTCAAGATGGAGCGGTTATACATTGTACCTATAAGAAATGCGGTACTACGATCGGAAATTATGTAAGTATAGGGCATCAGGCTATGGTACATGGATGTATTTTGGAAGATCATGTACTCATTGGTATGGGAGCTATCGTTATGGATAATGCGATTGTTGAATCGAATGTTATTGTAGCAGCTGGTGCAGTAGTTTTGGAAAATACTCGTTGTGAATCGGGATTTCTATATGCTGGAGTACCTGCCAAAAAGATAAAAGCACTTACTGAAGAGCAGAAAGATCTATTGCAGAAACTACCACATAATTATGTTCTGTACAGTTCCTGGTTTTAGCTTAATCGAATTAGCAATATTAAATAAGTTATTTTAGAATGGCCTCAATTAATTTTTTTTGAGGCCACTCAATGAAAAACTATCTTTCTGTTCCCAATTAGCACGTATCGTAAATACTTTATTTAGATATACAACAGGTTCAGGAAAAGTTTTCTTTTCGACATCTCCAGTGTCCCAGATTCCATTATTATTGTCGTCGCGTATCACACGTATACTATACTTTCCTCCAGGATACTGTTTGTATACAACAGCCGGGTTGTTCATGTTTATTTTGTCGACGCGATAGACCTTATCTTTTTTCTCATTGATTAACTCAACCAAATAGGTTGTATTGCTATCTAGATCTGTAAAATCAAATGTCAGATCCCCATAGTTTTCACTATCGTCATAGGTCAAATCGAGCTTTTTCTCTTTGTTTTGTTCGCCAAAATAGCCTGTTATAGCGCCTTCTGTAAACTCGATTTGGTACTTTTTCTCTTTTCTCCAATTATAGCGAATATGGTAGATATTGGTATTTGCTGTATCTACGGCTAGTTGGTAATTGGTCCGGACCAATGAGTCTTCTTTGAATTTTAACTTGGTTTTATCGATATTTTTGATCGGTGTGAAAGCAGATACCTGAAGGTGTGTAATTCGATCGACCCGTCCATTATTTGGCGTAAAAATAGGCTCGATTGTGTGCTCTATTTTTACATTCCCTTTTCTAATGAGAATGGTATCCAATGGTCTTTCATTTTCTGTCAGAACAAGCTTTAGGGAGTCTATTTTTAAATTTGGAATAAACAAAGTAGCCGAGTCTGATGTCTTTGAAAAACGTACTTTTTTATCCTTGTTGTTTACTTCGTCATTTAGGATATCAAGTTTGGGCTTGTCGACTCTTCTATTAAAAACAAGAAGTATACTTCCATTTTTTTCAAATTTCTTCTCTTGGGTTCTAAACTTTTTTGGGATTCCTTTGAAGATCTCCAAGTTGATATTGCTTAGGTCTCGCTCTAGCACGATAGAGTCTTTTAGGAAACCTATTTCTTCATCAGCACCATTATAGATTCTATCGTTATTTTTTTCTTGAAGTGCGTAAATGCGATAAGTTCCCTCTCTTAGATTGTTTAGTTTATAGTTACCTGCAGTATCCGTTGTCGTGAATATATTCGCCTTCTTTTTACCAAAAATCGAGTCTTGGCTAATGGGGATCAACAAGACTTTAACATCCTTTTGGACCTCTTTCGTTATAGCACTTTTTACATTACCGGATATACTGAGTGAATCTATTTTATCTCCTGTCGCGAATACGTAAGCATAATTGACCAATGCATTTCCAGCGTTATAATCAACTAGTCCTTTACCGAAGTATATGCTGTAGGTTGTATTCTTTTCTAGGGAATCAGGTAAGGTAATTTCTAGATTTTTTTTCTTCACCTTGAATTCTGGATTGCTCCCCATGTCTGGCGTAATACTGAATTCCTTTTGTTGATTTGCCAGCTTGATATACTCGTCAAACGTGATCACTATTTTTTTAGCTGTAAAATTCTTCGAAAAATTCGTAGGGCTTTCCAATAGTATCTTCGGAGGAATAGAATCTTTTGGCCCCCCCGTGGGCTGTTGTATGCTCGCACATTGTATGGACAAGCCAATAAGCATAATAAACATGCTTAAAATAAGTAATCTTGTTTTTAAGCTACTTTTTAGCCTTTCTGAACCACTTTTATTTTCTCTTAAAGAAGTTGTCATAAAAAATAGAATATTGTCTTAAATCGCTTATTTTAAGCTTTGTGATGTTTAGTGTATAAGTATTTGACTTTCAGTTGTTTAACTCATATAGACCATCAATACCGTAATATCAGAGGGCGAAACGCCTGAGATTCTTGAAGCTTGCCCCAGTGTACGTGGTTTAACTTTAGATAACTTTTGTCTTGCCTCAATTGATAGCGATGTTAATAGGCTGTAGTCAAAATCAGGATTAATTTCTCTATCTTCCATCTTCTTCATGCGATTGACAATTTCCATCTCTTTATCGAAATAGCTTTCATATTTGAGATTGATCTCTGCTTGTTCGATGGTATCATTATCGAATTGGGAGACATAGTGTGCAAAGCCTTCGTCTCCTTTCAGAATATCTTGGATACCAACTTGTGGTCTTGCAAGAACATTACTCAACCTTGTTTTTTGTGAAAGTGCGCTTGAGCCAACTTCGGCTAATACGGTATTCATCTTTTCGACATTGGTCGAATTTTGTTTGAGATACTCAATTATTTTATTGGAGTTATCAATTTTGTCTTGCACTTTTTTGAGTCTTTCTTCTCCTACCAATCCCAATTTGTAAGCTAAGGGGGTTAGGCGAATATCAGCATTATCTTGGCGTAAAAGTAGACGGTGTTCTGCTCTTGATGTAAACATGCGGTACGGCTCTTCAGTTCCTTTTGTTACGAGGTCGTCGACCAATACACCTATATAAGATTCGGATCGTTTTAGAATAAGTTCCTTATCATCATTGATGCGTTGATGCGCATTTATCCCGGCTAGGAAACCTTGAGCAGCGGCTTCTTCATAGCCAGTTGTCCCATTGATCTGTCCTGCGAAAAATAGATGTTTCACCAATTGGGTTTCTAAGGTTAGATCCAATTGCATTGGTGGAAAGTAGTCGTATTCTATGGCATAACCTGGGCGGTACATTTTCGCATTTTCAAAACCTGGGATCAATTGCAAAGCTTTCAATTGTACGTCTTCTGGCAATGAGGTGGAGAATCCGTTGACATAAATTTCTACTGTTTTGAAGCCTTCGGGCTCTACGAATATCTGATGTCTTTCACGCTCGGCAAAACGATTTATTTTATCTTCTATTGAAGGGCAATAGCGTGGTCCCAATCCTTTGATACGTCCCGTAAACATGGGTGATTTTTCAAACCCAGTGCGTAGCATTTCGTGGACCTTATCGTTTGTATAGGTAATCCAACAACAGCGTTGTTCAGTTGGTATTTCTACATCTGTATAGGAGAACCGCCCTCTTTTTTCATCGCCCCACTGTTCTTCCATTAATGCATAGTTGAGGCTTCTTCCATCAATACGTGGTGGCGTTCCTGTCTTCATTCTTCCTGATTCGAAACCAAGGGAAACAAGTTGCTCGGTTAAACCTGTGGCAGCCTTCTCTCCTGTTCTACCGCCTCCAAATTTCTTGTCCCCAATGTGAATTACACCATTTAGAAAAGTTCCATTGGTCAGTACCACGGCGTCCGATTCTATTTCGATTCCCATCGAAGTGATGACACCGCAAGCTTTTCCGTTTTTTACGATAACTTCTTTTACGGTATCTTGCCACATATCTAAATTAGGAAGAGACTCGAGTTGTAATCTCCATTCTTCTGCAAACCGCATTCGGTCATTTTGGGTCCGCGGACTCCACATGGCAGGACCTTTCGAAAGATTTAACATTCGGAATTGAATGGTTGATTTATCTGCTATGATACCAGTATATCCGCCCATAGCATCAATTTCTCTTACTATCTGTCCTTTGGCTACTCCACCGATAGCGGGGTTACAACTCATTTGCGCTATTACTCCCATATTCATTGTGATGAGTAAAGTGGACGAACCTAAGTTAGCTGCTGCCGCCGCTGCCTCACATCCGGCATGCCCCGCACCAACGACAATTACATTATATTTTTTAAACATTTTTCTATTCTTGTTCCACGTGAAACGTGGTGTTTTTATTTCTTTGTAAATTTACGTTTTCTTTGTGTTCCACGTGAAACCTCTGATGAAATTTTACATAAAATCAGCAAGATATAACCATCGTTCGGATTTATCGTCTATCTGTTTTTGGATAGATTGAATTTCTTCCGCTAAGGAAGAAAGTTTTAGATGATCTGTTACCTGGTTTAGTTCCTCCGTTTTTAACGCTACTTGTGTTTCCAGTTTTTCGATTTCTTCTTCTAGTTTGTTATATTCCAATTGTTCCTTGTACGAGAGTTTTTTCTTTTCCTCTTTTACAATTGGCTTTACCTGTTCCTGGGTTATCCTTTTTTGTTTTTCCTTTTCTAATTTTTGGATTTCTTCCTGTTCAAGTTTAAAGTCGGCATAATTTCCGTTGTATATCTGCACGATCCCCTTTCCTTCAAAAATGAAAAGTTGATCCGTCAATTTATCTAATAGATACCTGTCGTGTGATACTAATATGAGTACTCCTTTGTAGTTGTCAAGAAAATCTTCCAGCACGTTTAATGTATCAATGTCCAAATCATTGGATGGTTCATCCAGAATTAAGAAATTTGGATTCTTCATTAAAACACGCATTAATTGAAGTCTTTTTTTCTCCCCCCCACTTAATTTGTTAACGAAACCAAATTGTTTTTCAGGAGGAAATAAAAAGTGGGTTAGCAGCTGTGAAGCCGTGATTACTTCGCCATTTGCCATTTCAATATAGTCTGCTATATTTTTTACAACATCTAATACTCGATCGTTTTCATTTACTTCCAATCCGCCCTGTTTATAGTAGCCATATACTGTGGTTTCCCCTACCGCTATAGACCCTTTATCAGGTTTTTCTTCTCCCGTGATTAAATTAAGAAAGGTTGATTTTCCAGTACCATTTTTTCCAGCTAGACCAATACGATCACCTTTTTTAAAGGTGTATGAAAAATCATGTATGATTTCTTTTGCTCCATAACGTTTGGCAACATGTTCTAGTTCGAGTATTTTTGAGCCCTGCCTGCTTACTTTCACACTGAGTTGTACCGAGTCGTTTCCTTTAATTGCTTTAGATTTTTCTTCCAAGTCATAGTATGCTTCAATACGTGATTTGGATTTGGTACCACGTGCCTGTGGTTGACGACGCATCCACTCCAATTCACGGCGAAGTAGGTTTCTGCTTTTCTCAATCATAACCGCATCAATAGTTTCACGTTCGGCCTTCTTTTCTAGAAAATAAGAATAGTTACCTTTATAGGTAAAGAGATTGCCCCTATCCAGCTCTCGAATTTCCGTACAGATATTATCCAAGAAGTAGCGATCGTGCGTTACTAAAAGAACGGTTTTGCTACCTGTTGTTAGTAGTTTTTCAAGCCATTCAATAGTCTCTATATCCAAATGGTTGGTGGGTTCATCTAATATATAAATATCCGGCTCGTCTATCAAAAGCTTGGCTAGCGCAAGGCGTTTTCGTTGGCCCCCTGATAAACTTTTGATATCTTGATGGAAATCCATAATGTTTAAACGATTAAGAATCGTCTTAATATTATGCTCATACTCCCAGGCATTCAATGAACTTATTTTTTCTGTAAGATCTTCTAATTTTTTCTGATCGATATCGGTTTCCAATAACAGCTCCTCGTACTCACGGATAAGACGTTGTTGATCGTTGTCTGTACTATAAATAAAATCGTTGATTGATTTTAATCCTGTGAAATCAGGATCCTGTTCTAAGAAACCAATTTTTATACCTTTTTCTTTTACAACTTTTCCTGAGGTTGGTAAGATTCGCTCTGCTAAAATGGCGAGTAAGGTTGATTTACCTGTGCCATTGATTCCGACCAAGGCCACACGTTCTCCCTTTTGGAGACCGAAATGTAAATCTTTGAAAAGCCATCTATCATGGAAGGAATGGCTTACTTGTTCTGTAGCTAAAATACTCACGTTATATCACCCTAAATTATATTCAGTCAATTTACACGCCAAAACACTACCAGTAGGTTTCTTCTCTTGGTAGTTTATATCGTGTTGATAATCAATATTTTAGTTATATTTCTATTGATTGTCAGTTATTTATATATTGAATCAATAATCGTTTTGATTGCTGACTAATGTAATCTATTGGGTGGCATATGATCAAATGTTAGCCTTTGCCATTGGGTAAAATGATAATTCGAAGTCCCAAAGGTTCGCTTGTTCATTTGGAATGCTCGCAAAAATAAAGAAATAGTTTCTTATTCGATGCGAAAAAAGCTTCGTTATTTGATTAATTGGCAATAATGATACTGCCCTGATAAAATTAATTCAATGCGTAATCCGCTATCAGATTGAAACGTGGTATTTCAACTTGAAAGCTGCCGTTGTCCAGTGTTCGGATCATATTATAATATCCTTCCATGAATCCGAATTCGCTATTGAGATTGCAACCTGAGGTGTATTGATGAGTCTGACCAGGTTCTATAATAGGTTGTTCGCCTACTACTCCTTCTCCAGATACCTCCCTATAGTCTCCTTTTGCATCAAAAATTTTCCAATAGCGACTTATCAATTGAACCGTGTAATCGCTGAGATTTTCTATGCTGATATGATAAGCAAACATGAAATGTTCACGGTCCGGATTCGAATACTCCGATTGATAGATGGTTTCAACCGAGATTTTTACGCCTTCTGTAATTTGTGTGATCATTTGAATGATGTTTATTGTTGCAATGAATATTTACGCTAAAATACTAATAATGAGTTTAAAAATCTAAATTATAATCATTTTAAAAGGTTAAATAATGCTAAGTTTAAAATTAGTATAGCCAAATGGACCTTAATTAGTAGGTTTGTATTATGGCAAATGGTATCTTATATTTAATTCCTGTTCCATTGAGTGATGACGCAGCTTTCCAGTCATTTACTCCGTATTTAGTGGAAACAATCAATTCATTGGACGAGTATATTGTAGAGAACGAAAAAACGGCGCGCAAGTTTCTAAAACTTGCAGGTTTAAAGATTCCGCAGAGCGAATTAACGATCCATGATTATGGAAAACATGTGCGGGACAAGGGAAATATAAATGATTTTTTCGAAGGCTTGAAACAAGGCAAAAGTGTTGGATTAATGTCTGAGGCGGGATGTCCTGGTGTTGCTGATCCTGGAGCTTCTATTGTAGCGCGGGCACATCAATTGGGTATTAAGGTAGTTCCTCTTGTTGGACCAAGCTCTATTCTACTGGCACTTATGGCTTCCGGATTTAGCGGTCAGAAATTTGCCTTTCATGGTTATTTGCCTATCGATAAAATTGATCGAGCTAAGGAGATTAAAAATCTCGAACAGCAATCAGCACGTGAAAAGCAGACGCAAATTTTTATTGAAACTCCATTTAGAAATAATCAGCTTTTAGCCGATCTACTAAAAATATGTAAACCTTCCACCTTACTCTGTGTTGCGTCAAATGTAACAGCTGCCGACGAAAATATACAAAGTTTGACAGTTGGTGAGTGGCGAAAACGATCGTATGATTATCATAAAAAGCCGACTATATTTTTACTTTACGCATGATGTTTTTAGAGGTCTCCCCTACCCTATTTTCATTGATGAAGTTTAATGATGAAATTAAAAGCTGTTTTTGCATGAGTGAAGTATGTTTTAATAAAGTAAGTGAGTGCTTACATTTTGTTTTTTTTTTTTAAATATGTAAACCAGGGTATCAGAATAAATGCTGAATAGATTTTGTTAACCGTCTAGAATGATTTAATATATAACACGATGAATTACTGTAGATTATTGTCTATTATGTTTTTGTTTTCATTAGTTGGATTCAGTAAAGATCTTGCTGCACAGTCTTCTACATATGTTATTGTCCATGGAGCTTGGGGTGGTGCTTGGCAGTTTAAAAATACGGCGGTTGAGTTAGCTAAAAAGGGAAATGAGGTGTACCGCCCCACACTAACAGGCCTGGGTGAGCGTTATCATTTAGCAGATACTTCTATCCGATTACAAACGCATGTCGATGATGTTGTGAATACGATCCTGTTTGAGGATCTCCATGATATTATATTGGTCGGACATAGTTATGGTGGGATGATTATCACGGCTGTGGCAGATAGTCTTCCGGATAGAATCCGTAAATTGGTTTACTTGGATGCTATACTACCGGAGGATCAACAATCTGTAATGAACTTAATGGGTAAATCCAGTGCAGCAAATGGACTGTTAAAATTAGAAAAGGATGGTTATATTTTTCCTTTCTGGGTGAAGGACATTAAGAAGCTTCCTAGGGATGTCCCCCACCCGTTAAGAACAATGACAGACAAGATCAGTTTAAAAAATCCGAAACGACTTAAAATTCCAAGTACTTACATTTTGACTTATGAGGATGGCAAAACAATTGAGGATGATGATTTTTACCCGTTTTATAGGAAGGCAAAAAATATAGGTTTTAAAACAGTCGAATTTGTTGGAGATCATAATCCACAAATAAAAAAGTTGAAAGAATTAGTAGATTTGTTGGAACAGGAATAATAAATAAGCAATAAATAGTTCAATGACGCAAGAGGAATTAATAAGAGAGTTAAGTAAGCCTGAAGTAATTTATACCGCTATGGGTATTGTTGCCATACGTATTATCGTATGGCTTCTATTTGCAAATACAATTCGAAAGACATTAAAATTGGTCGCCAAAGAAAATAGATTAATGACGCCCAACCAATCGTGGTTAGCTGCAATTCCGCTGGTTAATATTTATTGGAATTTTCAGGTTGCTTCGCGTCTAAGGGATTCTTTGATCAATGAATTTTATGATCGAAAAATAGCTGTGGAGGAAAACCCTACGTTTAGGAAAGGATCGCTATATGCATGGATTTACCTGGCGACAAATATTCCGCTCCCACTTTCTATTTCCGGCGTACTGATCATTATGCATTTTGTGACATTGGCTAATTACTGGTTTGAAATTAACGCGAATAGAAGAATTTTAGAGGAACATAATAAATTTAGAGAAAAGGAGGTAATTGTAGACCATGAAAATTAAAGAAGTCATTGACTATTTGGAGCAATTGGCTCCTTTAGATTTGCAAGAGTCTTATGATAATGCTGGCCTTATTGTGGGCGACGCCAATAGAGAGATTACAAAGGTGCTCATTTCGTTGGACTGCACAGAAGATGTTGTAAAAGAAGCCATTGATAAAGGGTGTAATTTAATTATTTCGCATCATCCCATTGTATTTAGGGGGCTAAAAAAATTTAATGGGAAAAATTATGTGGAGCGTACGGTTATTAAAGCAATTGAACATAAAGTTGCATTATATGCCATTCATACGAATCTAGATAATGTTACCGGTGGAGTGAATACGAAAATTGCCGATAAATTGGGATTAGAAAATCAGGCTATACTGGAATCTAAAACAAATGTATTGCGAAAAATGGTCGTTTTTGTACCTAGGAGTCATGTTGAAGATGTCCGACAGGCATTGTTTGATGCGGGCGCAGGTAAAATCGGAAAACACTATGATCAATGTAGTTTTAATGCGGCGGGTTATGGTAGTTTTAGACCTTTAGAAGGGGCCGATCCTACCCTTGGGGAGATTGGTGTTCAAGAGCGTGTTGAGGAAACACGAATTGAGGTTATCTACCTGAAATCTATTGAAAGAAAGTTACTTTTGGCACTCTATGAAGCTCATCCTTATGAGGAAGTAGCTTATGATTTGTTTGATATTCAAAATACGGCTGCTGAAATCGGTGCAGGAATGATTGGAAATTTGGCTGAACCAATGGCTGAATTGGAATTTTTAGCTTATCTTAAGGACAAACTGAGGTTGAATGTCATTCGTCATACAGCCTTATTAGATAAAAAAGTTAGTCGTGTAGCGGTCTGTGGTGGCTCGGGGGGATTTTTACTCGATGCAGCCAAACGTTCTGGTGCTGATTTTTTTGTTACAGCAGACTATAAATATCATGAATTTTTTGATGCTGAAGGTGAAATCGTGATTGCAGATACGGGACATTTTGAGAGCGAACAATTTACGCAAGAATTATTGTACGACATTATTACGAAAAAATTTCCTAACTTTGCAACCTTAACAACAGAAATAGATACAAATCCTATAAAATACTACAGTTGATGGAACAAACCGTAGAACAAAAATTGAAAGCATTATGGCTGTTACAAGCCGTACATACTAAAATAGACAAAATTCGCCAAGTTCGTGGTGAATTGCCTATGGAAGTTGCAGATCTTGAAGATGAGATTGCGGGCTTAGAGACTCGTATTGAGAAGATCAGAATAGACTTAGACGATTTAGAAGATTCGATCGTTAAGCGTAAAAACATGATTAAGGATGCCCAAGCTGCTATCAAAAAATATGAGTCGCAGCTGAATGAGGTAAAGAATAATCGTGAGTACGACGCTATTTCGAAAGAAATAGAAATCCAAGGTCTTGAGATTCAGGTTTGCGAGAAACGAATCAAAGAAGCAGAATTTGAGATTCGTAACAAAACAGAAAACTACGATACTACTGTAGGAAATCTTGAGTATAGCAAAAGCGAACTTGAGGGAAAAAAGAAAGAATTGGAAACAATTACTTCTGAAACTCAAAAAGAAGAAGATGCATTGTTAGCAAAAGCTGCTGAGGCTGAAGCGAATATCGAAGAACGTTTGGTAAAGGTATACTACCGTTTGCGTAACTCGTTTAAAAACGGACTTGCTGTTGTTTCGATCGATCGTGATAGCTGTTCAGGATGTCATAATAAGATTCCTGCTCAAATGCAATCAGAAATACGTCAACGTAAGAAAATCATCATTTGTGAACACTGTGGTCGCGTTTTGGTTGATGAAGGAATTGTGTTAGAAATCGAACAAGAGTACGGTTTCTAATCCTCAATAGATAAAGGAAGGTCCTGCTGGAAAGCAGGACTTTTTTTTTGTCATATTTTTTATGCAACTTTGTTGATATACTAACTAGGTCCGCTTACAAAAGTGTAGTTTTGTGTGTGGTAAATTTAACCTTTAAACGTTTATGAATAAAACTCATTTCAAGTTATTTGCTGCCTTTTTGCTCGGTACATCCTTTCTGCAAACAAAAGCGCAAGAAACCCTATTGCTTCGAAATCCAAGTATTAGCGCCAACAATATTGCTTTTGTCTATGGTGGAGATATTTGGATTGCCGAAAAAAACGGAGCTAATCCGAGACGCCTTACAACAAATCCTGGAGTGGAACAGAATCCAATGTTTTCTCCAGATGGCAAGAAAGTTGCATTCACAGGAAATTATGACGGAAATACAGACGTATATGTAATCCCTGTAACGGGTGGTGAGCCCAAACGGATCACTTATCACCCTTCTTCGGATGTATTGCGGGGATGGCTCAATAATGATGAAGTATATTATACGACATCTCGTGATTTCACCTATGCTTTAAGTCCACGATTATACAGTTCCAATATTCAAATGTCAGGAATGGACAAGGCGCTTATTATGCCTGAAGCGACTCAGGGAAGCCCTTCTGCTGATGGTCGTTACTGGGCTTATATCAAAAACACTGACCCTACTGAAAGAGATCGAGTTGCCTTTAAACGCTACCGGGGTGGTGGTATGCCGACAATTTGGATCTTCGATACGAAAACCAAAGAAATAGAAGCTATTCCGCAGGTTAAAAGTAATGATGTTAAACCATTATGGTTGGGAAATAAGATCTACTTCCTTTCCGATCGTGATAAAATTGTTAACATCTATAGTTATGATACCAAATCCAAAAAGGTAGAAAAGCTAACGGATTTTAAAGATTACGATGTGCGTTCGCTGAATGGAAATGGGACTGAGTTGATCTTTGAATATGCTGGCGTATTAAATACACTAAATCTGGGCGATAATAAAGTCACTCCTTTGCATATTACGGTGAATACAGATGTAATGTATAAAAGACCGTATTATAAAGACATTAAGGACGATATACGTTATGCTACCCTATCGCCAACAGGTCAACGGGCATTATTAGAGGCGCGGGGAGAGATATTTACGGTACCTAAGGAGAAAGGTGAAGCCCGAAATTTATCTAATTCTCCGGGTTCTCATGAGCGTTTTCCGGATTGGTCTCCAAATGGAAAATGGATTTCTTATATTTCAGACAAAAATGGATCTTATCAGTTGGTGCTGATGGATCAATTTGGAAAAGATAAACCCCTGTACTTTAACTTAGGAGAAACGAACTTCTATTTTGAACCAACATGGTCACCGGATTCCAAGAAGTTGTTTTACAATGATTCACATCTTAATCTGTTTTATATTGATATCGCTTCAAAGGCCATTGTTAAAGTTGCAGACGATAAATTGAGCGGTCAAACTGGCCGTGTATCCAATCATTTCCAACCAAGCTGGTCTCCTGATTCAAAATGGATATCTTTTATACGTACATTGGAAAATGGGGTACCCGCTGTGTTTATGTATAACTTGGATACAAAGAAAACTCAGCAAATTACGGATGGTATGAGCTCTGCGCGTAGTACAGCTTTTTCCCAGGATGGTAAATATCTATTTTTTACAGCGAGTACAAATACAGGGTTGACAAATTCTGGCTTACATATGTCCGCGGTGCAGCGTAATGTTGATTATGCCGTATATGGCTTTATTTTATCCAGTAAAACACCATCATTCTTTAAGAATGATAGTGATGAGGAACAAATCCGTGAGGATAAGGTGGATAAAAAGGAAGAAGGAGATGGTGATAAAAAAGATCGTGTAAAAGAAAACGATAAAAAATCACCTAAAAAGGATAAAAAGGAAGAGGCAGTGGCAAGTAAGCCCATTGATAAATCTATTCAAGTTGACTTCGATCGTATAGAAAACAGAATAGTTGCCCTCCCTTTACCTGCTGGACCTTATTGGAATTTGAATGGTTTAGTGCCAAATCAATTGACTTACCAACGTGGGGGAACAATCGGAGCATATGATTTTAAGGATCTCGAAAACAAAACCTTAGTGGAAAATGCCCGTAGTTTTGTTATTAGCGCCGATGGTAAGAAGATGTTATATCAAACGGGAAATGGATTCAATATTGTAACAGCTGGACAAAAAGTAGCCTCTCCTACTGCTGGCGAAGTTAAGCTAGGCGGAATTCAGCAATTGGTGGATCCCGCTGCCGAATGGAAACAGGTATTCAATGAAGTTTGGTCAATGCAAAAAGACTATTTTTATGTTGAAAACATGCATGGTGCTGACTGGAAAGCGATGAAAACCAAATATGAAAAATTCCTGCCTTTTGTAAACCATCGTTCTGATCTTGGTTATTTATTGAATGAAATGATGGGAGAAATGGTCGTGGGACACAATTATATCTATCCTGGAGATCAACCTTCCACGCCGTCGGTTTCAGTTGGTGTGTTGGGAGCAGATTATACGTTAAAGAATGGTTACTATCAGATTGCTAAATTGTTTACGCGTCTTGAATGGAATCCATCGTTCAAAGCCCCATTGGCTGAACCGGGATTAAACATCAAAGAAGGAGACTATATTGTTGCTGTTAATGGTGCTGAATTGACTGAAGATAAGGATATCTATAGTTTATTTGACAATACTGTTGGTAAACAAGTTACGTTGAAGGTCAATTCAAAACCTTCATTGGTCGGCGCTCGTGAAGTAATCGTTAAACCGATCTCGTTTAGCGACGAGATGAATTTGCGGAGCATGGAATGGGTTGAAAGGAACCGTAAGAAAGTAAATGAATTGAGTAATGGGCAAATAGCTTATGTTTACATGCCAAATACCGGTGCTGAAGGTTATACCTATTTCAATCGTTATTATTTCGCTCAGATGGATAAAAAGGCTCTTCTGATGGATGAAAGAAACAATGGTGGTGGCTGGGTGGCCGATTATGTCATTGATCTTTTGTCCCGTGAACTGATTGCTGGTTGGGGAATTCGTGATGGAAAAGGATTTACTACACCAGGAAATGGTATTTATGGACCTAAAGCCATGATCATTAATGAAAATGCAGGTTCAGGTGGCGATATGATGCCTTATATGTTCCGTTTTAAAGGGCTGGGTAAATTGGTTGGTCGTACGACAATGGGGATTTTGGTTGGCATAAGTGGCTATCCTCCTTTATTGGATGGCGGCCGTATTACTTCGCCAAACTTCGGTGTATATGACCTCAAAGGAAATTGGATTATTGAAAATGAAGGTGTGGCTCCTGATGTATTTATCGAACAATTGCCTAAAGATCTTTTGGAGGGTCGTGATCCTCAACTTGAAAGAACGGTGAAGATATTGTTGGAAGAAATGAAAACATATCCTTACAAAAATTTACAAAAACCAGCCGATCCTATTCGGGTGAATTAAAAGAGTATAAATCTAAGGGCTTTGAAGAGATTCAAAGCCCTTTTTTGATCATATAGTTTGTATGTAACTGCATCCATATCCGAGATGATTGAATATATCTCGTGTAGTTTTTATCGTAATTAGATTATATCATTCGTTTTCATTAGGCCAATACAAATCAGATGCTAAAATTTGATTGGACATGACAATTTTAATAAATCTTGCTTTTATTGTTATCTTTAACTGATATTTACTAGATATGTTTCCTGAAAAAACACCCCATCCGTTTCAATCTTTATTACGTTTGATCTTAATGGTTATTGGTTTTTCCATTCTTTCGCAGATTATTGCCATTCTGATTATTGCAAGTTATTATTCATTTACAGGGCAGGTCTTCTCCTTGGAGTCTATATTGAATGGATCTGCCAATGATATGCGATTTATGTTGTTAATGAGTAGCTTGGGATCTTTTGTTGTGCCAGCTTATCTGATGAATACACGCGAAGGATATGGTAAAGCCTATTTTAAATTGAAAAATTGGCCTAGCGGAATGCAATTTGGCTATATATTTTTAGCAATGCTTTCTTTTATGCCTTTGATGAGTCTGATCGGTCATTGGAATGAATCCTTACAATTGCCCGATAATATGCAATCTTTGCAGCGTTGGATGGAGCATAGTGAAAAGGAATCGGCCGAATTAATCAAGGTTATTATTATGGAGTCGAGTGTATCCGGCTTTTTGTATAATATTGTTATACTGGCTTTGATTCCGGCCATAGGTGAAGAATTGTTGTTCCGTGGTGTTTTGCAAAAAATAATGGGAAGATGGTTGAGCAATCAGCATGTGGTTATATGGCTTGTTGCCATTATTTTCAGTGCGATACATCTGCAATTTTTTGGTTTTGTTCCCCGCATGTTATTGGGCGCTTTTTTTGGCTATCTTTATGTATGGAGCAAGAACATCGTACTGCCCATTTTTGGACACTTTGTCAACAATGCCGGAGCCACAATCGGGGCATTTTATTACGTAAGAGAGGGTAAGAGTTATGATGAATTCAATGCATTTGAATTGCAATCTTGGTGGATATATCTTGTAGGCTTCATTTTTACTCTTATTTTTGTATTCTTATTTTATAGATCAACGCAAAAAGAAAATAATGGAGAACGATTGGAAAAAAATTAAAACATATACAAATGCGATTCAAGCCGAGATAGTCAAGCAAATGCTGGAAGAAAATGGTATTCCTACTGTCGCAATGAATAAACAAGATTCTTCTTATTTATTTGGGAAAATTGAACTCTATGTCAGTGAAGGATCTATTGATCTGGCCGAAACATTAATTGAGGAAGCAGAAAGAGGGCTTTAAGAGATGAAAACAAGAACAATAACGGGAGTAATCTTTGTGGCTGTCATGATAGCTGCCACTCTTTTGGGCGCTTATGTCTATTCCATTTTTTTTACACTGCTCAGTACATGGTGTCTTTATGAATTCTATGGAATAGTTTCATCCGAAGAACGCGCCCCAAATAAGTGGATAGGCATAACACTGGCCTTACTCTTATTTGTTTTGGGCTCATTAGTTTCGATGGACCTGCTTGCGGTAAAATTTTTAGCACTGATTATCCCATTTGTAAGTGCGACTTATATTATTTCACTTTTTCAGAAGAGAACTTTTCCTTTCAATGATATTGCCTATACTTTTTTGGGTATAGCTTATGTTACATTGCCTTTCTTCCTATTTTCCAAATTAGGGTTTCTGCAAGGTACTTTTAACTATGTACTGCCCTTAGGTTTTTTGATCTTATTGTGGACAAACGATACCGGGGCATATCTCGCTGGACGAAGCTTTGGAAAACGTAAATTATTCGAACGGATCTCACCAAAGAAAACATGGGAAGGTTTCTTTGGGGGCTTGATTTTGGCTATTGTTGCTGCTGTAAATCTGGAAAAATATTTTGGTTATCTTCCACTTTGGCAATGGGTAAGTATTGCGGCAATTATCAGTATTGTTGGAACATTGGGGGATTTAGTAGAGTCTATGTTAAAGCGTAGTTTGCACGTAAAAGATTCCGGAAATATATTGCCTGGACATGGTGGTTTTTTAGATAGATTTGATGGGTTGTTATTAGCGGCACCTATGGTCTATGTTTTCTTAATTTTAATCAATTGATTGTATTATGAGTCACATTCAAAAATCTACATTTGATTTTTTAACGGAATTGAAAGCCAATAATTCTCGGGAGTGGTTTGCCGATAACAGAGCTAAATATGAAGCTGCATTGGCTGATGTGAGAAATTTTTTGACAGATTTAATTGCTGCATTGAGCGAGTTTGACCCTAAAATTAATACTTCCATTCAAGCAAGTAAATGTTTGTTTCGCATTTACCGGGATACACGCTTTTCAAATGATAAAACTCCTTATAAAAGTTGGTTTGGGGCAGGAATTTCTGTTGATGGAAGAAAGTTGCAGGGACCAGAGTACTATATTCATATTGGAGCGGAAAATTCATTTATCGCCTGTGGGTATTGGCGTCCTGAAAAGCAACATTTAGAGGCAATAAGACAAGAAATTGATTACAGTGGTGATAAATTGGATGAAATTTTAAAAACAGCATTGACTGGCAGTAATATTGCGCTTTTCAAAGAAGATTTACTGAAACGTGCGCCGGCCGGCTATAGTGAAGATAATCCGTTTATTGACTTTATCAAATTGAAGAGTTTTGTGTTGGATAGATCTTTAACTACAAAGGAGTTATCTGCAAAAAATGCACTGGATAATATCGTGGCTTCCTATAAAAGTATGCTTCCTTTTAAAGAGTTTTTACAAGAAGCCATCGATACAGAATAATTATTCAGGCAAGCTGATTTTGCCCATACAGACAGCGGGAGAGTCTTTAATTTGCGCTACATTGGATTTGTTGCCTACCAAAGTCTCATTTGCTAATAGCGCAAAGAGAACGGCCTCTTTTGCATCTGGGTTGATACCCAATGTTGCAAAACTTTCAACGTTACAAGTAGGTAGGCTCCTTTTGATGTAATCGAACAGCAATGGATTGTGTAGTCCACCACCACTAATGTACACCGCTACATCGGATAGCTCTTCTGACTGCTTGCGAATGCCATTGACCATCGCATGAGCAGCAAAGCGATTGAGGGTCGCCATAACATCCACATGTGGAATATGGCTTGTTTTCGAACAATCCTGTGCCCTTGCGAGATAAGCGAGATTAAATAGTTCCGGCCCAGTGGTTTTTGGAAAGGGCAGCGTTAGAAACTCCTCCGTTAATAATTGATTCAATAGCGCATCATTTACTTCGCCCTTTTTAGCCATATAGGCATCTTTATCCATTTCCTGATCAAAATTTACCTTCATGTATTGGTTCATCATTGTATTGCCTGGACCGAGATCTGTCGCATAAGCTTTCGACTTTGTTTGATGGCTTGGGATAAATGTGAAATTAGAAATACCGCCAATATTCAATAAGAATCGATTTTCTGTTGCATGCGAGAAAAGAAGGTAGTCGCCATAGGCTGCCAAAGGTGCCCCTTCTCCTCCTGCAGCAATATGTTTTTGCCTAAAGTCAGATAGGGTTATGATACCTGTATCTACCGCGATATGATCTCCATCTCCAATCTGTAAAGTGCTGTTGGGCCAGTTGCGGTCTTTGGTCAACGATTGAGGAGCATGGTATACGGTTTGCCCATGGCTGGCTATACAATCAATCTCACTGCTTGATAGATTCCATTGTTGCAATGCTGTGTTGATTAATTTGGCATGCGTGACTCCAATATAAGCATGGAGTCCCGAAAATAATTGCTGGTCGATATTTCGTTTTGCAAAAACTTCACGCACCCGCTCTCTAAAATCATCCTCATAATCCATTGTAGTAAAATTCTCGAGCTGTATTTTCGTTGTTTTACCTGCATTTTCTATGCGGCACACGGCGATATCAAGACCATCCAGGGATGTTCCGGACATCAGGCCAATAATACGACGTTCTTTCTTTTGTGAAATTT
Source organism: Sphingobacterium sp. 40-24 (assembly GCF_001899705.1). Taxonomy (NCBI): domain Bacteria; kingdom Pseudomonadati; phylum Bacteroidota; class Sphingobacteriia; order Sphingobacteriales; family Sphingobacteriaceae; genus Sphingobacterium; species Sphingobacterium sp. 40-24. Next base: position 267,071 of record NZ_MKWH01000009.1, read on the forward strand.
GGTAAAGTCTTTCGATTTGAGGATTCATAGCTTAAAAATAAACACAAAAATGTTATGATGAATATCATTTTTGACAATTAAAGATATTTTGTAACTTCACGGCATTAAAAATCAAAAAATTAAATACAATGAATTTTCCAGCAGAATTGAAATACACCAAAGATCACGAATGGATTCGTGTTGAAGGTGATGAAGCAGTTGTAGGGATTACCGATTTCGCTCAACGTGAATTGGGTGACATCGTTTTTGTTGACATAAACACTGTAGGTGAAGAAGTAGCCGCTAATGAAGTTTTCGGTACAATTGAAGCCGTAAAAACAGTTTCTGATTTGTTTTTACCTGTAGCAGCTACGATTTTATCGGTGAATGAAGCTATTGATGCATCTCCTGAATTGGTCAATTCTGATCCTTATGGTGAAGGCTGGATTGTTCGTATTAAGTTGAACAACGCTGCTGATGTTGACGCTTTGTTATCTGCTGATCAGTACAAAGAAGAGATCAACGCATAAATTTGATATATAAAAAAATAAAATAGGGGCCTTTTGGCCCCTATTTTATTTTTCGTCGTTTATTGGGTTTTTAAGGTGGTCTTTATTTTTGCTTCAGGCATATCCACGGCACTTGTCATTTCTGTACTCGTGGTAAGACAGGTCTTTTTATCCAAGACATAGAAGCCCTGCACGTTGCCTACCTGATTTGCATCCGGACCGAACATTTTTCCTTCAACATTTACTTTATAGCCTAGCTCATTTGCTTCTATTAAAGTCATTTTGTTTTCTACTGAAATGCCTGAATCATCTGATTCAGTTTTGGATGTCCAAGAATCACCTATTTTAATCGGCTGCTCAGGCAATACTGTAGTTATATTTTCGAACATACTTTTATCAAACGGCATGTTAATGCCCTCAGGCAACTTGATATCGGAAGATTTGCCAAGTTGATCAACATTAAAGCTAATGCTATTTTCGAGCAACTTGCCTAAGGTCGCATGCATCTGTTTAGAAAATTCATTGGCCTCGGGGTTTTTAGAGTCGTAAGTCATATCCATTCCTGCCATATTCATTTTCATGTTGATTCCGGTATATTTAAGATCGAACGCAAATATGTTGTCTTTTTTCGTCGTATTGGTGATATCAAAGCCCATATTAAGGTCTGTCACCATTTTTTGGCCAGCAGCGTCAATATCCATGGTCATCACAAGATTTTGTGATATTTTTTTCCCTGAATCGGGATTTACGCGTAATGTGTATTTCTTTTGTGCGGAAGCAGATATCACGAGAAATGCAAATACAGCCATTAAAGAGGCAATTCTTAATTTTTTCATATATGGAATTTTAATTTTTTTAGTAAGCAACAATTGGCCAGTTTAAATATAAAAAAAATCCCTTTCACACAGTAAAAGGGATTTTAATTTTTTTAAGGATGTAATTCGTATTACTTCTTGATATAAGATACTTCTTTCACAGCTTTAACAACTTTCTCAACGCTAGGTAAAGCAGCTTCGATCAATGTTGGAGCATAAGGAAGAGGTACATCTGCACAATTTACGCGGATAACTGGGGCATCTAAGTAATCAAATGCATTACGTTGTACATTGAATGCTAAGTCGGTAGAAATAGACGCTAGTGGCCATGCTTCTTCCACGATTACCAAACGGTTTGTTTTCTTAACAGACGCGATGATTGTAGGGTAATCGATAGGACGTACCGAACGCAAGTCAATCAATTCAACGCTGATACCTTCTTTTTTCAATTCTTCAACTGCAGGAATGACAACGCGAGGAAGCATTTTACCAAAAGACACAACAGTTACATCTGTACCTTCTTGGATAATATTAGCTTTTCCGATTTCTAAGTAATATTCTTCTTCAGGAACTTGTCCTTTATCACCATACATTACCTCAGATTCCATGAAGATAACAGGATCTGGATCGATAATAGCTGATTTCAATAAACCTTTAGCTTCATATGGGTTCGAAGGAACCACAACTTTTAAACCTGGTGTATTTGCAAACCAGTTCTCAAAGTTTTGAGAGTGTTGTGCTGCAAGCTGACCCGCATTTCCTGTAGGACCACGGAAGACCATCGGAATAGAGAACTGTCCACCACTCATCGAGTGAATTTTAGCTGCCGCATTGATTACTTGGTCAATTGCAACAAGTGAGAAGTTGAATGTCATGAATTCAACAATTGGCTTCAAACCATTCATTGCAGCACCAACAGCAATACCAGCAAAACCAAGTTCCGCAATAGGTGTATCAATGATACGCTTTGCACCGAATTCATCAAGCATACCCTGACTTACTTTGTAAGCTCCGTTATACTCAGCAACTTCTTCTCCTAATAAAAATATTTTGTCGTCTTTACGCATTTCTTCGTTCATTGCTTCACGAAGTGCTTCTCTGAATTGTATTTCTCTCATCAGTTGTAAAATAGTGTCAATTTTTAGATTACAAATCTACTATTTAAAATTGATATTTTGAAGATTTGAACCCGCTAATTCTATAGTTTTATGTCATTTTTTAATAAGTAAATGACTTTTGTATTAAATTTTTGAATATAAGTTGTTCAGATATTCTAATGTTTTTATAAGTGCCTTATTACTATTCATTATCGCTAACGGAATGTTCCACGTGGCACGGTTCCTTCTTTCCACGTAATTTGAAATACCGCGAATCTCAATCACGGGAATTGTCATTTTATCGGCTGCATAGAAAACCGCAGCTCCTTCCATACTTTCAACAAGGCTATTAGGATGCAGTTTTTTAATTTTTTCGATACTTTCTGTGCTACCATGGACTTTGTTTACGGTAATTCCTTCCCCATGTTTTAGAAAAGGAAGCCTAAGCTCCTTGTCATTCAGTAAAGACGAGGTAAATGTAGACCTTCCATAGCCCAATTGATCTATTGGAATAAAATTATGACCGTCTTCCGCACCTAGTTCAACAAATGACTCTGAAACGACCTGAATAACCGAGCCTATTTCAATAGTACGATCCAAACATCCTCCTATCCCGACATTAATAAGGAGATCATATTTTTTTTCGTGTAGCATTCTTCCCAGCTCAAAGCCTGTGGCGACCATGCCTACACCAGTTACTAGGGTATCGCATTGATCGTAATTTGATACCACTTCCAGAAAAGGCTGCAATTCAAATGAAGTAGCCGCAATAATTAATATTTGCATGACGAGCTCGTTTTGGATTGAAAATTACAAATTATCTTGCAAGCGCATCTCTTTTTAGCATAAAAATATCATGCTTGCAATGCGTCCTGCTTAGAAACCCGAGCTTGATGTTAATAGGGCTAACTGCTTTTTGCTATGATCTCCTCTTTTATAATGCTGTACGAACTGTTTAGTTTTTGTCCCGATGCTATTGGAAACAATGCTAATCGATGGATATAATCGCTTGAATTAGTTTAGATTTTATATAGCCTTAGTTTAGATTTTAGTTAGGGTTACTTTAGGTAAAAGCTATATAAAACCTAAACTAACCCTAACTAAACCCTAAGTAAACCCTAACTAAAGGTAAAAGAAAATGGCCTTAAAAATTAGCATTCATTGTTGTTCTTTTTAAGCTGGGAGTATTTACACTCCGCTACAAAATTTGATATCAGATTATTCTTGAAAGCGGGTTATGGGTAAGGATAAAGTGCTTAGATTTTTGCCTGTTTGTTCAACAAAAGAGAAAGCACTTCATTATATTACTATATTCTGACGGCATTCCTTAAATTGAGATGTTTTAATTGCACTTAAAGCCTTATCTTTGTATCATTATGGTATTTATAACTCGTCGTGAACGTTTCTGTGCTGCGCACAAGCTCTATCGTGAAGACTGGAGTAAGGAGCAGAATGAACAGGTATTTGGTCTTTGCTCCAATCCAAATTGGCATGGACATAATTATGATCTTTATGTAACAGTTAAAGGAAAAGTCAACCCGGAGACTGGTTTTTTGATCGATTTAAAGATCATGAAAGAAATAATCAATCGTAGTATCATAGACAAAGTCGATCACCGTAATTTCAATTTAGATGTTGATTTTATGAAAGGAGTCATGGCTTCTACGGAAAATATCGCAATCGAAATATTTAAGATCTTAAAACCGTTATTTGATGAACAGGGTGTGATCTTGCATAGTGTCCGTTTGCATGAAACAGAAAATAATTACGTCGAATATTTTGGCGATTAATCTTTAATACATTTAAATAGTAGAAACTATGAGTCAACACTCATTTGACAACGAAGAGTTGGATGGATATATTAAGATCGACAAATACAATACTGAAAAGGTAGATCGCATCGCTGCTCATTATACAGATATATTGGAATGTCTGGGGGAAGATCCAAAACGCGAAGGTTTAGTGAAAACACCAGAACGTGTTGCAAAGGCACTGCAATTTCTGACACATGGCTATGATATCGATGCTGCGGAGGTATTACGTGGTGCTATGTTTGAGGAAGACTATAGTCAAATGGTCGTCGTTAAGGATATTGAAGTATATTCTCTTTGTGAGCACCATATGTTGCCTTTCTTTGGTAAAGCCCATATTGCATATATTCCAAATGGCCATATTGTAGGTTTAAGCAAGATACCACGTGTCGTTGATATTTTTGCGCGTCGTCTGCAGGTTCAGGAACGTCTCACCAATGAGATCAGAGATTGTATTCAAGAAACTTTAGGCGCTCGTGGAGTAGCTGTGGTTATGGAATGCAAGCACATGTGTATGGCGATGCGTGGAGTTCAGAAACAGAATTCCGTAACCACTACCTCTGCATTTACTGGAGCATTCCAAAATGATGTGACAAGATCCGAATTTTTACGCTTGATCACTGCTGATCTTGCTTAATATATTTGTTGTTTAATAATAAAAAATAGCCCGCTAAAATATCACCTTTTAGTGGGTTATTTTTTTGATAAAATTTGGAAGCAAAATGGAAAATCAAAAAATGGCAATAGCGCTTTTTTACGCATCTGACGCGATTAGCGAAAAATGTTCTTTACAAAGTTGTAATTGTATTTGACTGATAATCAGTTTTTTGTAAAAAAAAGTTTTTATCATAAAAAAGTTTTTTGGTACCTTTGTGGTTATGGAAATTGTTGCCGACGATTTAGAGTCCTATTTGGAACATACTACAGACGAAGAAAATTCGTTACTGAAAAGGGTAAATCGGGAGACTTATTTGAAGGAAACAATGCCCCATATGTTATCTGGTCACTACCAGGGAAGAGTTCTTTCTTTATTGAGTAAATTGGTTGCTCCGAAACGTATCTTGGAGATAGGAACGTTTACGGGATATGCTACATTATGTCTCGCAGAAGGGCTGCAAGAAGATGGGATATTATACACCATTGATATCAATGCAGAACAACAAGAACGTGTACAAGGGTATTTTGATGAATCGGCATTTGCAGATAAAATCAGCTATCATATTGGAGATGCAGCGGTAATATTACCTACATTAAATGAAACATTTGATTTGGTATTTATCGACGCGGACAAAAAGAGAAATTTATATTATTTCGAAACGATAATAAATCAAGTTCCGTCTGGGGGACTTATTTTGATTGACAATGTCTTATGGAAAGGTAAGGTGTTAGATTCAAAACCAGACAACCAAACAAAGCAGATCATTGATTTGAATGCACGTTTAGCTCAGGACAAGCGCGTAGAAAAGGTAATATTACCGATTCGAGACGGACTTTTTGCCTTACGCAAGAAGTAATTTGTGAACTAAAACATTCTTCATGAATTTAAAACAATTAAAAAGCTTTGTACTGTTACTAGCTTTGGGAACTTTTGGATTGACAAAAGTTTCAGCTCAAAGTAATGCGGCATATGTCGATAAGTACAGTCCAATAGCAAAAGAAATGATGGAGGAACACGGTGTTCCAGCATCGGTTATCTTAGCCATCGCTATGCATGAAAGCGGAAATGGTGGTAGCAGGGTAGCAAAAAATTTGAATAACCATTTTGGTGTCAAAGGAAAAAACAACAGTACCGTTATTCGGTCAGCTTACAAAGGTTATCGGTCTGTAATGGACTCGTACGATGATTTTGTAGGAATAGTAAAAAGAAAAAAGACTACTCAGAGTCTTTTTGAAAAACATCCTGGTGAAAAATACGAGGCTTGGGTAAAAGCGATCGCACGTTCAGGTTACTCCACGAGTAAAGGTTGGACGGCAAAAGTACTCGCTACTATTAGACAATATCACTTGGATATGTTTGATAATGATGCTAAGCAAAATAGATTCTCGTCAACAAAAAAATAAGCGCGATAGTATTGCATGAAGAAGTTTTTTTATGGCATGTTTGTATTCATGATGTTGATTACATCATGTTCGAGCCGAAGAGGTACAATATCCTCCTCTAAACCTGGCTCCAATTCAAAAACTTCTTCATCTTCTTCTGTGGGAAGGCCGACCATGGCAGGTAACGACTATATTGCTCATTACAAAGACGTGGCCGTTGCAGAAATGAATAAATATGGTATTCCTGCGAGCATTAAACTTGCTCAGGCTTTACTGGAATCAGGTAATGGAAATAGCTATTTAGCGCGTGAGGCCAATAATCATTTCGGTATTAAATGCGGTGGCGTTTGGAAAGGAAAATCCGTGACTCGTCCCGATGATAATATAAATGACTGCTTTCGTGTTTATGAAAATCCCGAACAATCTTTTCGGGATCACTCAGAGTTTCTATTACGACCGCGATATGCGGCACTCTTTAAGTTGGATAAGAACGACTATAAAGGCTGGGCCAAAGGCTTGAAAGCGGCTGGATACGCCACCAATCCGCGTTATCCGGAATTGTTGATCGAAATGATCGAAAGATACCATCTTGATCAATATGACCGTGGTGAATCGCCGCGTGAAAAAGTTGTACGAGAAGAGACTGTACAGGTCGAGATCGTACAGAATGTAAAAGAAACACCTCCTGCCGTTGTAAAAACAGAAGAAATCAAGAGCCCTGTGGCGATGCGTATTCATGAGGTTAAAGCGCAAGATACGTTATATTCGCTTAGTAAGCTGTACAATGTATCCGTTGATCAGATCAAATCCCTAAACGGTCTTGCCGATGATGCACTGTCTTTAGGCCAACTATTGGTTATATCTAAATAGTTACGTTTTAAAAGATGTTAAATATTTCGCTTTTGTACAGCGATATAGTAGTTTTACGAAAGTGATACTATTGCGATATATTTTTCTACTTATTGCCCTTGTGGGCTTTACCTCTCCACTTTTTTGCCAAGATAAAAAAGTCGAGGGTATCGTTTTTGATAAAAATACCAAACAACGTATTGGAAATGTAAGGCTGGCCAACTTACGTACTGGCGAGGTCAATTATAATACTATTAAAGGAGAATTTGCCTTTAATGCACAACTAGGAGATCATATTGTTGCGCTATGTAAAGGCTATTTTTCAGATACTCTTCAGGTGGATAACCGCGGATTGTTACTGTTTCATTTGGTACGTGAATCGTTTTATATTGATGAAGTTCAGGTTTTTGCACGCAAGACACCAGAGGAAATTCTGAAAAAAGCAAAAGAGGATTATGAGAAAGCGTATCGTCTTGCGGGTTATGGAGACGTATTTTCTGTTGGCCCAAATGGGGCTGGATTAAGCATCAATTCAATTTATAGTTTATTTAGCAAGGAGGCTAAAAGAGCACGTCGACTAACGAAAACCATTGAGAATGATTACAAGGAAAATGTGATCGATTATAAATTCACCAAAGAGCTTATTAGCAAGATTACAGGCTTAAATAGCGAAGAAGCTGAACGATTTCGAAGGATATTTAGACCCTCCTATTTCTTTATTCTCTCAGCGAGTGATTATGAACTGACGAATTATATCAAGGATTGCTATTCACGGTATCAATTGAACCCTTCGCAATATTTTATTGAGCCTTTTCCAACAATTAATTATAAATTAGTACCGTAAACAAAAAATAGACGTTTTCAGAATGAAGTTATTCAATTTTGTCGGCATCGCTATGCTTTGCCTTTCTATTACCAGCTTAAAGGCACAGGATCTGAAAGATCTTCGAGCGAAACCAGATACCGTAATTTCTGTACAGAAAGAGCAACCATTAAATATTAAAACGATTCGTCCTATAGTTCCAAAACTAAACTTAGAAGTAGACTATTGGAAACATTGGACAAAATTCGGGATCAATTTAAACCAGGCGTCATTTAATGATAATTGGAAAGGTGGTGGTGTTGGTTCTATTGCTGTAGGATTGAATGCGAATCATAAATCGGATTATACGAAGGATAATTTCAATTTTGTGACGGAAGTTGATTTGCGTTATGGAAAGATAAAGAATACCAATAATATTGCGAAGAAGAATAATGATCGTATATTTTGGGATAATAAGCTTTCTTACAAATTGTCTGCCAATTGGGCATTGTTTACGTCTGTTACATTTGAGTCGCAATTTGATGCGGGTTATAAGTATAAAACGGTTAACGGCAGAGATACAATTGATTATATTGAGAATGCTTTTATGGCACCAGCTTATCTGACAGAATCTTTCGGTCTTGAGTATAAGCCTAGTAACGAATTTTCCTTGCGTTTTGGTACGGGTACCGCCCGTCAAACTTTTATCTTGGATGAACGTGTTAAGCCTCGTTCTGGAGAAGGTTTTTTCGAGAAATATGGATATTATAGAGATCCTAACAATCCAAGTGCGGGTACTGGTGAACGATTTGGTGTAAAGGAAGACCGTTCTTTTGCCAATGCACTGGCATTTCAGCTAACGGGTAACTTAGACAAAAACTTTACAGATAAACTGAATGTCAAGGCTCGTTATAACCTTTTTGCTGACTACGAGAAACTTTCCAATCCTACGCACCGTTTAGATGTAACTGTGACGGCAAAAGTCACTAGAGTTATCAATGTGAACTTAAATGGTATTATGATCTATGATCCGGATGTAATTTCAAGAGTACAATTAAGCCAGTCTTTGGCGATGGGTATAGTCTATAGTTTACCAAAATAATGTTTAGGCCTGTGTCAATAGGGATATTGCTTTGTTCATTGCTGTCTTTGGCAAGCTGCAAGTCGAAGATACAGCCGGTGGTTGCAAAACCGCTAGTGGCGTCTTTTGCCTCTGCATTAGTTGTGGAAGAAAAGGTCGAAGCTAAGCCAGATACCAATTTATTGACACCAGAGGAAAGAAAGGTTGTGTTTTTACAGAAGTCTGGAAACCATCCTTATTGGCGCCAAGAGGAGGCCATACATTATGATGTTCGTAAACCTAACTATGTCATTATTCATCATACAGCACAAGATAGTATTGGGCAGACAATCAAAACCTTTCAGATTCCAAGAACTAAAGTGAGTTCACATTATGTCATTGGCCGGAATGGGGAGATTATACAAATGTTGAACGATTATGTTCGGTCTTGGCATGCAGGGGTGGCAAAATGGGGTTCTATTGTCGACATGAACTCCTGTTCTATTGGTATAGAATTGGATAATAATGGTAGGGAGCCTTTTCCTGAGGCACAAATTAATTCATTGATGACTGTGCTTGATACCTTGAAATCGCGTTATTTAATTCCAGCAAATAATTTTATTGGCCATGCTGATATCGCTCCATCACGCAAGAATGATCCAAGCGTTTTTTTCCCGTGGAAAAAGCTTGCAGAACGGGGTTTTGGAATATGGTATGATGAAGGACAGCTTGTGGCCCCTCCTGATAGCTTTAATGCGATAGACGCGCTTAAAATTATTGGTTATGATACGTCCAATCTAAAAGCCGCTATCGTTGCCTTTAAACGAAAATTTGTCGTTCGGGATACAACCCCCGAATTGACCATATATGATAAGAGTGTATTGTACAATATCTATAAAAAATACTGAGCCTGAGCAATCAGGCTTTTTTTTATTCAAGATCCCTTTTGTCCTCTATAGGACGAGGTGCTTTCACCCCCAGTTGTACGATATAGGCGATTAACATGACAGCTAGGCAGCCAATAAGATTTAGCCAAAGAAAAGGAATCTTATTCATCGTCCATACTGCTATCACGATAATTTCGGAAAGAATGGCTGCAAGAAAAACAGCTTTGCCTTGAATTTTCTTCATGTAGAAGGCGACGATAAAAATCCCTAGGATAGTACCATAGAATAGTGAGCCCAAGATATTGACCGCTTCGAGGAGGTTGCCCAATCGGTTAGCATACAAAGCAACAATAACAGTAAATATACCCCAGATTAATGTAAATAAACGCGACCATAAAAGGTCTTGTTTTTCAGATGAATTGCGGTTAATAAATCTTTTGTAGATATCAATGGTCGTTGTTGAGGCCAATGAGTTTATAGCACTTGCCGTAGACCCCATCGATGCGAGGAAAATGACCGCTATGAGTAGCCCAATTAGACCCTTTGGGAAGACGCTTGTCACAAAAGAAAGAAAGACATAATTATTGTCGTTCGTTTCTGCTGTGGGGTTGTTCTTTTTGATTAAGTCCAAGGTCTCTTCTTTTACCGCTTGCATTTTTCCATTAAGTTGACCCAGTGAGGATCGATAATTAGCAATTCTTTTTTCATCGTCGTGATCCAATGCTGTATTAAGCTGCTGAACAACAGATTCACGTGTTTTAAATAGCTCGCTATGCTTTTGTTCGAGAAGCTGGTAGTCAGGAGCATATTTGCTTTCTTTGAGCTTCTTGATCTCGACTTGATTAAAAAAAATGGGCGGCTGATGGAATTGATAATAGGCAAATACCAGAACTCCAATCAACAGGATAGCAAATTGCATAGGGATTTTCAATAGACCATTCATAATTAATCCCATGCGACTTTCTTTGATCGAAGCCCCTGTCAAATAACGACCTACTTGACTTTGGTCGGTCCCGAAGTAGGAAAGCTGTAGGAAAAAACCACCGATTAGTCCTGTCCAAAGCGTATAGTTATTATTGAGATCAAAAGTAAAATCCAATGCATTGGTTTTTCCTGATTTTCCTGCAATATGAAGTGCTTTTGATAATCCAATAGACTCTGGCAACAGATGGATAACTAATATCCCTGCTACGAGTAATGATCCAAAGATAATGCTCATTTGAAGCAACTGTGTATGAGATACGGCTTTGGTTCCTCCATAGGTCGTATAGATAACAACAAAACTTCCTATGGCCAATGTGGTCCATGTAAGATCAATATGAAGGATGGTCGATATAATTAAAGCCGGTGCAAAGATGGTTATACCCGTTGATATCCCTCGCTGTATCAAAAAAAGAATGGCAGTGAGCCCTCTGGTTTTGACGTCAAAACGTTTTTCTAAAAATTCGTAGGCTGTAAATACTTTTAGCTTATGAAAAATAGGGACAAATGTAATGCAGAGCACAATCATGGCCAACGGAAGACCAAAGTAGAATTGGACAAAACTCATTCCAGAAGAATAGGCCAGCCCAGGGGCAGATAAGAAAGTAATGGCGCTCGCTTGTGTCGCCATTACCGATAATCCGACGTGATACCAGGGTAAAGAACGATTACCTAGAAGATATCCGTCAATATTTTTTATACCCCTACTCTTATAAACGCCATATACGACAATAAATAAGAGTGTCAGAAATAAAACGATCCAATCTGCTGTACTCATGAATAGTGGTTCGTGAAAATGTACAGAAAAAGGATGAATACGAATAGCCAGATAACGACCAACCAGTAGAAACGCTTCCAGCTATTCATCTTTCTTATCTATCTGAAGGCTTTTGAGGATAAATAACGCTATTAAAAATAGCAGCGATAATCAATCCGACAATAGCACCTCCAAAGATGCTTAAAAATGTCTCGTTTGCAGTGAATCCAATTAATGCACCAAATACTACAGCAACTAAAAGAATGATTCCTTTTGCTTTGCCAGCATCAATTGTCGTGCAGCTGTTGTCAATCTGATTTTCCATTATTATATTATTTTGATTTTGATAGCAAATTTACGAATAATCTGTAAGCTCCGGGAATCCCGGCAGGCAATTGTCTGAAAAAAGACAAAGATGTATAAACAAATTTACCTTTTCCATATTGAGCAATGAGTAATGAGCCATTATGTAACGGTTCGCCGGGATCTTGCATGGTGATCGGGGTGCGGTACTTTTTATCGATATCTTCCGCAAAGTAGAGTCCCCGCTCCTGCACCCAGTGTTCGAAGTCAGCTTCGCTGATCTTGTTCGGGTAATTGAAAATCGGGTCATTTTTATCGAAATGTACCGTTGCAAGTTCGTCTGTTACACGGCTTCTGCCGACGCTAAAAGGAAAAGGACCAAAGTTTTTTGAGAACAGTCCATTGTTTACATTGTACTGTTCCAGGACCGTTCCACCCATTTTCACATACGCAAGTAGTCTGTTTTGGAGCTGTGCAATTTGCTTGTTGACGTTGAATATTCGTACACCCAAGATTACAGCATCGTAGCTAGAGAGATCTGCTTTTAATGCCTGTTCGTTACTTAAAACATCGACTTTAATACCAATGGCCGCCAGCGACTCCGGAATTAGATCCCCTGCCCCATGGATGTATGCCACTTTCTTTACATCGTTGATCAGGTTGACATTGCTTATTTTTATAGCGACATCTGGGAAATAAACAATATTAGGTACATGATTGTAATCAATGGATTTTATCTCTTTCAAACGTTCTTTGTTTGCTAAGAGGAACCCTAGGGTATCAATGGAAGATTTAGAAGCATCTGATGGTTTTATGCTGATCTCTTTGGAAATTGTACGTTCGCCTTTGTCAAAAGATAGGTCAAAAGATGCCGGTGAAATTTCCCAGCCTTTAGGTACATTCGGTCTGACGTTAAACGTGGTTGTGTTTGCTTGTCCGTTTTTCTGAAAAGTCAGATTCACTTTGACAGTGTGGGCATTTTGTGTAAGTGCCAAAGGGCTGGAACTTTTTGCCGTCAACTGTGGGACGATCACAATGGGGTCGTAGATTTCGCCACTAACAGGATCGGTATATTTATATTTTATGGGCTGACTGAGTGTGATATTTTCACCATTGATCCGGAGTTGAAATGATACCTCTGGAGCATAGGGGTTTTCTGGATAGCCGGTCAGGTTAAAATCACTGACATTAAATTTGCCTTTTCCATGTGGATCAATCAACCAGTATGGTTGTGTCGTCCTGTCGGCATGTATAAGAACCGAGTCTCTTTGTAGCTTGTTTATTTTTAGTGTTTCATGAATGCTATTTCCATTTATTTGGGTCAGCTCAACGGTTACATTTGGACGCCGAACAATAATGGAATGTTCTACTTTGATCTGATCTTCCAAGGCATAGGATGGATTTTTAGCGATACTTTCGAACCAAATTCCACCACAGGCAAGAATTAGTTTTTCAACCTCTTTTTTCTTTTCAGTTTTCCAGTATTCATCATCAATTTGATCCAGTGCTTTGTACAGTTGGATCAATTCAGCAATGATCAATTCGGGTTTATCAATTTGATATGTTTGATTGATGTGGTCAATTAAGGACTCAACTTTACTGCCGTTTTGAATTCTTTTCCATGAGGTGTCAACTCCATCCAAGAGTGTATTTTTTGCAGGTGCACCGTCTACATACTCAAAGTATTCGATTGATGAGCCACGTTGGCTTGCCGAACCAAAGCCTTGGCTTTTGTGTGATGAACGGCTGTGTGCGGCAATTTCTCCATAAGAGGCTCCTAGAAGAGAATTGTAATCCCCGATATCTATTTTTAACTGATCTTCACGTGTATTGTTTTGACCTCCGAAGTTAGCTGTATTCCAAAGCAAGCGTTTAGCTTTCCAGGGGCGTACAAATTGAAGTTGCTCTGGGAATATATTCGGATCAGCAGCAGCTTTAAAGGCTTCATGTGCTAGAATGGCCGAGGCTTGATGATGACCATGGCCACCCCTTGAATCGGGAGGAAAACGCGTGATGATGACATCGGGCCTAAATTTGCGGATAATCCATACGGCTTCGCGGAGAACACGCTGTTTATCCCAGAATTCGAAAGTTTCTTCTGGAGTCTTTGAGAATCCAAAATCATATGCTGAGGAAAAGAATTGCTCACCCTTATCGATTTTTCGAGCAGCCAGTAATTCCTGCGTTCGAATCAATCCAAGTTCAATACCTTGTTCTGTTCCGATAAGGTTTTGTCCCCCATCACCTCGAGTTAGGGATAAATAGCCTGTTTTATATTTTTTTTCCTGCGCTAGCCAAGCTATTAGCCGGGTATTTTCATCATCGGGATGTGCTGCAAAATAGAGTACCGACCCCAGCACGTTCAGTTTTTCTAGATGAAGTTTAATTTCAGCAGCGTTCCACTGTGGATTCTGTGCTTTAACGATTAAAGTTGACAAGATGCCAGCCAAAATAATGATAACAGAGAGAAAAGGTCTTCGCATGTTTAAAGATAAAAATTTTGATGAACAACGGATTGTTGGAGATTGTAATTTTATTGCGTGTCTTTTTAATTGACAGTCTTTAATTAGCCCACTTGTGACGTTGGTATATTGCTTTGACTTATGGATATTAGGTGAATTAAACTTAGGGCCATAAAAGGAAGCTAGTTTGAGTGACGAGGTAGAGGGATAGATCACTAAATGGTAAAATATAGGCATAAATAAAAAACGGAAATCCCAATCAAGCTGGAATTTCCGTTTAACAATTAAAATATTTTTTCCTGAAACGAATTTTTAGAGAATAGTTATTTTGTCGCTTCGCTCCAAGTGGCAACCTTTAACATAAGTAAATATATGTAGAAAATATTTAGTTCTGTCAGATTACCTTAATTAGTTTTCCACATTGCTAAATTTTGTCAACATTTTAGCTTTTGGAAAACATATAATATAGCGGCGTCATGCGTTTAAGATGCTGCAATACAGCGATATTTAAGGTAAGATAGGTTTTCCGCTACCTTCAAAAAAATCTGTATTGGTCTAAAGCCAATTGTATATTTGTTTGACAAATTTCAATCGATTTTAGTTTCTATGTTTCAAATGCTCAAAAACGACAGGAGCGACCTTTAAAGAAAGTTTCACACGAATGTTTTTGGGACCAAACACTATTTATCAATGGCGCCTAAAACACGCTTCATAAACATATTTAACGCGTCTTTTTTGGAGTTACCTTCTTTAATTAATTTATCTACCTCTACAGCTCCGTATAGGTTTGAAATCAATTCACCAAGAACGTCAAGTTCTTCATCTTTCAAAGGAGCTTCGGTTAAAGCTTCCAGTGTCTCGATTGTTTCCAAGACATAATCTACATCATTCTGCTCGATGAACTCTGTCAAATGCTTAATTACTGGTAGTTTCATTGAATAATTCTACTAATGCGTCTAACTTATTTGTTTGTACCTGATTGACTAATTTACCGTTTTTAAAAGCAGCGAAAGTGGGTAGATTATTGACATTTGCTAGTTTGCGGGATTCAGGAAATTTTTCTGCATCAGCAATAACAAAAGGTACGCTATCATTTTCGCCAGCCAATTTTTTGAATTTCGGTTTCATGATTTTACAGTTACCACACCAAGTTGCGGAGTACTGAACCATTACAATATCGTTATTGTTTACAATTTCTTGTAAATTATCGTTTTCTAATTCTTGTAACATGATTTTATTTTTAAGGTGATTGTTGGAGAAATCAACAGGAGCCGGGAAAAGCTCCTGTCGAAAAGACACTGTGGTCTTGTATTGTTAGTGTTTAGCTAAATAATCAGCTACACCTTTTCTATCTGCGTTCATTGCATCTTTACCTTCTTCCCAGTTTGCAGGACACACTTCGCCAAATTTCTGTACGTGAGCGTAAGCATCGATCAAACGTAAGTATTCTTTAACGTTACGGCCCAAAGGCATGTCGTTTACTGATTCATGGAATACACGGCCAGTTTCGTCGATCAAATATGTTGCTCTATAAGTAACTGCAGAACCTTGTGCTAATGTTCCGTATTCAGGGTGTTCAACTTCTTGAACATCTAAGATTCCCAATATACTTGATAAGTTGCGGTTGGTGTCTGCCAATAGAGGATATTCAACACCTTCAATTCCACCGTTATCTTTTGCTGTGTTTAACCAAGCAAAGTGTACTTCATTTGTATCGCAAGAAGCGCCGATTAAGACTGTATTGCGTTTTTCAAAGTCAGCAGCTGCTTCTTGAAAAGCGTGTAATTCAGTAGGACATACGAAAGTGAAATCTTTTGGATACCAAAATAAAAGCACTTTTTTACCTTCTTTAACTGCTTTTTCAAAAATGTTGATCTGTAAATTGTCGCCTAAATAATCAATTGCATCTACTGTAATGCTTGGAAAACTTTTACCTGTGAAACTCATAATATATCTTTCTTTTTTTGTTGACACAAAGATACAGCAACTCGATCCAAAAAGCGAATTGATTTTACCAATACACTATCGTCAAAATCTATTATGACTAGATTATAACAATAAGTTTTTATTATAATAATGATAGGTTGATCTGATGATTAACAGACCATTTATATGTTGCTTGAAAATAAATGAATTCATACTGCGCTAGTTACAGATTTATACCCAAAAATTATTGCAGTTTTGCAAATCAAAAGCTACTTTTGCGACGTTCAATTCTAGAACAGCACAATGCTGGAGGGGTTCCAGAGCGGTCAAATGGGACGGACTGTAAATCCGTTGCTTCGGCTTCGAAGGTTCGAATCCTTCTCCCTCCACCATTTTTTCTTTTCTAAATCCAGTCTATTTTACAGGTTCTAAATTTGCGGTTGATCGTGACTATTCCATCGTACGTGAAACGATTTTGATATATATTTTGGCTATGGTCAATGTTAATCGCTTTGGTATAATGAGTCTATATAGTTGCTACCTCTCTTTTTTAAAAAAATATAACAGGATTTTAGACTAGCTATTGACTTATATATAAAATAAGCCTAAGTTTGGCTTCTGAAAGGGCCCCGTAGTTCAACGGATAGAATAGATGTTTCCTAAACATTTGATAGCAGTTCGATTCTGCTCGGGGCTACTGAGAAAGGCGATGGATTTCCATCGCTTTTTTTGTTTATTCAATAAAACTTTTCTTTTTCTTATCAAAATAAATAGGTAATAGAATTGTAAATTTTTAATGGAATGATTATTTTCGGATAATTATTTACAGCAATTTTACTTTTGGCCTGTAATCCGATAATATAAATTGAATGGGAAAATTTTTATTATACCAATTTAGAAAGGTATATGCAGCTAACCCTGCTTTTTTTGCTTGCTTTAGCATTTGGATAGTCTTAATGACAGCTGTTGTTATATTTATTCCGAAGGAAGATGCATTCCATTTTGTGAATACTCGACATTCATTTTGGGCTGATATTCTTTTTACAATACAGACTTATTTTGGAGACGGTCTTTTTGTTATAGGTGTTTTTATTGCCTATTGCTGTACGCAGCAATGGAATTTTGCCCGAGCTATCCTGGGGACATATATTTTCTCGGGGCTGATCTGCTGTATACTGAAAAACCTTTTCGATGCCGATAGACCGGCAACCGTATTTCATGGAGATCCTACATTCCATGTTGTTTCTTGGTTGAGTGTAGCGCACTTTAACTCCTTTCCTTCCGGACATACAACTTCGGCCTTTGCGCTGGCGGCTACGTTAGCTATTCTCTCAAAAAATAAAGCTTTTGGTATAACTGTATTTATTCTCGCTGCATTAACAGCTTACTCTCGGGTGTATTTGGGGCAGCATTTCGTAGAAGATGTTTGGTTTGGATCAATTTTAGGAAGCGGTACGGCTTGTTTTTATTTACTTGCCATGTCTTATGTCTTGAAAAATAAACGCATGTCATTTAGCACGAGATTTCTTCAGGTCAAACTTTAAATTCAGTAAGAAGATACTTCCATCGTTCGATTAGGTTTGGCTTGTGTCTTTGAATAAAGATAATCGTCCAACCATTATAAACATCAACAGTCCGAAACAGGCAAAAACACCATAGGAATAGCGTAGGCTAAAGGCTTCAGCAATATACCCAATTAAAGGTGGTCCCATTAAAAAGCCCAAGTAACTAATGCTTGAAACCATGGCCAAAGCCACTCCAGAGGGCACATTTTTGTTCTGTCCGGCAATACTGTAGATGGAGGGGACATTGCAAGCTACACCGATACCGACCAACATAAAAGCTAGGGTACAGATGATAAATTCGGGAAAAATAACCGATGTCATCATCCCGATGAACATCAGTAGGCCACTGTACTGCAGGGTCCTTTTTCGGCCCAATTTCCGAATGACAGCATCACCAACAAAGCGCCCAGTAGCCATCATGATCATAAATGAAGCGTAGCCAACGACAACAAATTTCTCTGGCGCCTGAACGATCTCCTTGAAATACACCCCACTCCAGTCGAACATTGCCCCCTCAGTTGCCATGCTGAAAAAGCCGATGATGCCGAGCTGAAGTAAGCCACCTTCTGGTTTAGAGAAAAAACTGCGCTTTTCCTTTTGAGGAGATTTGCCAGGAACCAAATACTTTTGGTTGATTAGTGTATTCGCTGTGACAATGACTAATATGATTAAAAAATGGTAAAAGGTGTTCAGTCCAAAATTCATCGTTAACAAGCCTACTAGTGCTCCTGTGAAACCAGCGATACTCCAGGCTCCATGAAAGGAAGTCATTATTGATTTTTTGAAAACCTGCTCCGTTGCGACACCCTGTGTATTAACAGATATATTACACATATTACCGGTTACACCAAATAGAAATAGTATGCCTCCTAACTGCCAGGCATTCTGCGCAAAGGGGATGGAGCACAAGACCAAGGTGTAAGCGATGGGTACGATACGCAAAACGCTAGCACTTCCATATTTTGTAACCAATTTTCCTGAAAGAGCCATCGTTGCAAGTTGTCCGACTGGAAGCATTAATAAAATTGTCCCCAATTGACCCTCACTTAAGTTGAGATGAGCTTTGATAACGGGGATGCGGCTTGCCCAAGATGCAAACGCGATACCTTGGCAAAAAAAGAAAAGCGATACCGCAATTCTTATGCGATTTCGGTTCTTATAAAGATCTTCTTCTGAGTGAGTTAACGTTGCGTCCATAGTTTCTGATTTGAGGGTGCAAAGTTAAGGATAAGTATCCCATTAAAAAATATAATGATTCAAAAAATATTTGAATGTTTAGGTTGCAATAAGGATACGAAATATGCCTATATTTAAATAGCATATCGACGCGACGATAATTATATGCGCTAGTTTTGACAATTATCTTCTGCCTCAATCTTCCGGTAAGAAAATAATACGATGTGCTTTTTGAATTCGGTTAAACCTATTTATTCAATATCATATATTATACGTAATCATTCCTTGTATAGGAACCGAAAATAGACACATTTGTTTCAGTTAATTTGTATGCATACTTTAATTTAAGAAGATATTCGATGTGGTAGTCAAAATAGAAGAGGTTTGGGCTTCCATATCATTAGAAAATAATAGCAGTGAAATAACGGGAGAAAGTCAACAATTAAATGCTGATGTAGTGAAGGAATAAAAATATAAAATTCTTCGCTATTTCATGGTGGTTTGTTCAATACCTATTCTACCTTTGTATTGGCAAACAATTATTAGCCTCCTAGATAACATGATAAAGAAACTAATTTTAAGTACAGTTCTAGCCTATGCTGGAACAACCTGTGTTATTGCCCAACAACCCACGTTTTTATCCCATCCGACTTTAAGTCCCGATGGAAAGGAAATGGTTTTCAGCTACGAAGGTGACCTTTGGAAAGTTGGAAGTCAAGGTGGTGTTGCGGTACGGTTAACAGGAATGGAAGGAAATGAGATCAATCCAAGAATTTCCCCAGATGGAAAATGGTTGGCTTTTTCCGCCAATCAAAACGGTAATATGGATGTCTATGTAATGCCCTTGGCGGGTGGAGATATAAGGCAGCTGACATCGCATGATGCTTCGGACGAAGTGGACAGCTGGAGCTGGGATAGCAAATCGCTTTATTTCACATCATCGCGTTACAATAGAATGAGCGCTTATCAAGTTGCTTTGGATGGAGGTACGGCGACAAGGTTATTTCCACATGTCTTTAATTATATCAGTAACGTGGTGCCAACTCCTTCGGGAGAATTGTTATTCAATGACAGCTGGGAAGGCTATAGCTCGGCGAACCGCAAGCGATATAAAGGTGCTTTCAATCCAGATATCAAGTCTTATAATCCCAAAACAAAGGCATTTCAACAGTATACAGATTATATCGGTAAGGATTTTTGGCCCACTGTGGACCAAAAAGGAAACATATTCTATGTGTCCGATGAAAGCAATGGTGAGTACAACCTTTATCAACTAACGGGAAAGTCGAAAACTCAATTGACTTCTTTCCAAGAATCAATCAAACGTCCGTTTGTCGCGGCAGACGGTACTAAAGTGGCATTTGAAAAGGGCTATCAGCTTTATATTTATGATGTCAATGGAAAGAAAACCGTACAGCCCAACATCGCACTTAACCGCAATCAGGTGCTAGGAAAGCTGAAAGAGTTTAACATTTCAGGTAACATCAGTAATTTCGACGTTTCTCCGGACGGAAAGAAAATGGCATTTGTATCACGTGGCGAATTGTTCGTTTCGGATATTGAAGGAAAGTTTGTTCGTCAGATGCCCGGTCAGGGAGAACGTGTCATGGAGGTTAAATGGCTTAAAGACAGTAAAACATTACTCTATAGCCAAACGTATCAAGGCTACCAGAACTGGTTTTCACGCACAGCAGACGGTAAAGGTGAGGTAAAGCAATTGACACAAGATCTGCGTAACAACCGTGATATTACATGCAATGCAGATAGGACAAAAGCTGTGTACCTCAGTGGTCGTGATGAAGTACGTATATTGGATTTGACAAGTTTGAAGAGCCAAACAGTGGTTAAAGATGAAATCTGGGCATTTCAAAATTCTTCGCCCTCATTCTCCCCTGATGGAAACTATCTTTTATTCACAGCTATGCGCAATTTTGAACAGGATATCTTTGTGTATAACCTGAAAAATGAGCAAACGACTAATTTGACAAATACAGGAGTTACAGAAGCAGCACCATATTGGTCTCCTGATGGTAAATATATTTATTTTGCGAGTAATAGGACTAAGCCTTCTTATCCTACCGGTATGCAAAACTCCAGCATTTTCCGAATGGCATTGACCAACTTTGACCAACCTTACCGTAGTGCAAAGTTTGATGAATTATTTGTAACACCCGAAAAGAAAGATACAACAGTAAATAAAACTGGTACAGCTAAGAAGGAAGCTGGCGCTAAGGATAAAAAGAAAAATGATGTCGATAAGGGCAAGCCAACCGCAATACCGGTAGCCGAACCCAAGAAAGCTGGTTTGGTTCAATTGGATTTAGAAGGACTGCGTGATCGAATTGAGCAAGTGAGTCCTGCATTTGGAACACAATCTAATCCTTTGGTGATACAAAAGGGGGATAAATCCTATCTGTTCTATTCATCCAAT
Source organism: Sphingobacterium sp. 40-24 (assembly GCF_001899705.1). NCBI lineage: Bacteria > Pseudomonadati > Bacteroidota > Sphingobacteriia > Sphingobacteriales > Sphingobacteriaceae > Sphingobacterium > Sphingobacterium sp. 40-24. The sequence goes on from NZ_MKWH01000009.1 coordinate 288,521, forward strand.
CATGAAGGAAAATATAGTACTTATCGTACCGTATATGAGTTGTTTGCACCGGCCAAAACCGAAAAAGTCGCTGACGGAGGCATGGAGAATTTTGTAGAGTCGGTGGGAAAATACTTCGTATTGACCCGAGGAACGATTCAGAAATACAATCTTGACTTGAATAAGCTTGATGCGGTTACAATGAGTTTTAAATTCAATCGGGATCTCGAGAAAGAGTTCAATCAAATGTTTTATGAAACATGGGCCAATCTAGAGGAAAATTACTACGATAGCAACTTCCATGGAGTGGATTGGGTTGCGATAAAAAAGAAATATGAAAAGTATCTTCCAGGTATCAACGATAGGACAGATTTGCGCATCCTCTTAAATGATATGTTGGGCGAGCTCAATTCGTCGCATCTGGGTTTCAGTTCAATGGGACAGGAAGAACGTAAGCCGTTTGGTTTTGTAACGAATGAAATCGGTGTGACCTATGATTCCAGCAATCCTTACAAGATCAGCTATATTGTTCCGAATGGCCCCGCGGCAAAGAAAGAAGCTGATATTCATGCGGGTGATATCCTCATCGCGATTAACGGAACAAAATTGAATACGCAGGCAGACCGCGATAGTTATTTTACTTGGCCTTCACTGGAAGAAGAAATTCAATTGACCTTGAATCGTAATGGCAAGGAAATTCAGACAAACATTCGTCCGGTATCAAGCGCCGTGTTTAGAGATCTCCTCTACGACCAATGGATTAGAGATAACCGAAGTCGAGTTGATCAGTTGAGTAGCAATAAGATAGCCTATTCACATATGAAAAATATGTCGGATACTGAGTTACAGCGGTTCTTGATCGACATGGCCGAACAGGAGAATAGCAAACAAGGGATTATTTTAGATTTGCGTTATAATACAGGCGGAAATGTACACGATGAGGTTTTAAGATTCCTGTCACAACGCCCTTACTTACAGTGGCAATACCGAGGTGGTAAACGTGCGCCACAAAGTAATTTTGCACCATCTGCCAAGCCTATTGTTTTATTGATTAATGAGCAATCGCTGAGTGATGCTGAAATGACTGCAGCGGGCTTTAAAGCACTTAAGTTGGGCAAAATCATCGGTAATGAGACCTATCGCTGGATTATTTTTACTTCTGCTAAAGGCTTAGTCGACGGATCAAACTATCGACTTCCGTCTTGGGGATGTTATACGCTTGATGGTCAGGATCTCGAACAAACTGGAGTTGCCCCAGATATTCTTGTAAAAAATACCGTACAAGATCGGATGGAAAATAAAGATCCGCAGTTGGAAAGAGCTATAAAAGAAATTCTTGACAGTATAAAATAAAGAAGTTAGCGCTAACATTACTTACTTTAAATAAACTGTCCAAAGTTGCAGTGCCCCCAAAAAGTTAGACACTTTCTGGGGGCATTTTTATGAACCTGATCTTCCGATTTCTGCTATATCGCCCTTCAGCGTATGATGTACTTCATTCGGGCCACCCTTTCCCTAAAAGTCAACATATAATTTTAAGGTGTGTTATTAATTGCCTGTTTATCAGTGTTTAGTGATTTTTTTGCTGTTTCATTATGCAATAGTCGATTTTCCTGCATCCCTTCTCAAAATATAAAAAAAGGAGACAACATGGAAAAGATTATATTACAAGTGAAGGACTCTTGCTCTGCAGAGTGGGATAAGATGACGCCACAAGAACAAGGGCGTTTTTGTGGTCAATGTGAGAAGATGGTTGTAGATTTTTCACAGATGGATGATCAGGAAATTGTAGATCAAATAAAAAAAGCCGGTAAAGGGCTATGTGGTCGATTTTATGAAGATCAGTTGATGCGTGAATTGGATGTCCCTTTTTCTTTTTCTAAAAACCCTATTTGGCAAGGAAGATGGCCGGGGATCGCTGCGGGCCTCTTGTTGGTTGGATCCTTGAGCTTTCATGCTGCTCAAGCACAAAACAAATTGACTGGAGAAGTTGTCGTTGTCCAAACAAAAACAGAAAATGATCAGATAAAGCAGCAGGGGCAGGTTAGCTCATCAACAAATGATAATTCAACATTAAAAGGAAGCCCCGATAGCACAAAAGTAAGCATAAAAGGTAAAGTAGTTTGTGCTGGAAGCGATGTAAGTATGATGGGAACAGAGGTGTCCTTGGGAAATTACCGTACGCAAGTGGATGAAAATGGAGATTTTCAACTTTGGGTACCGCAATCTCTGTTTCGGGTAGATCAGGAGCTCCGTGCACAGATGTTAGGCTATAAAACGGTTGTGATTTCAATCAAAAAGGGGAGTAAAATACAACTGGATAAACCAATAAAAATGGAAGTTAAGCCAATGATTATGGGAAAGATTGCTGTGGCAAGGAAATAAGACGTTATGGAGCGAAAGAATAATTTGTTTAAATGACATATTTGAGTCTGTTTTTCTTATGGGACAGCTGCCAAAAATCTCGCTTGAATGTCATAAAAGTCAAAAAAATATTCTTTTCCACTTGACTTTTTCTACGGTGAACCTTACATTTGGATTATCGAATGACTCCGTAGCTCAGTTGGTAGAGCAACAGACTCTTAATCTGTGGGTCCTGAGTTCGAGCCTCAGCGGGGTCACTTTCAAAAAAGCCGTTTTACAAATGTAGGATGGCTTTTTTCAATACAAGTTGGATTATTTTCCCTAGGCAGCTATTAACTTTAAATCTTTTTTCTAATGTTGAATGTTATAATCATCGGATAACGAATCCATTATTTTTATCAGCTATCCCGTATTATTTCTGCTAGGAAAACATAAAACTCTTTAATCTGTTATTAATTCAGCGAATTTATTACGTAAATTTGTATTTCAGACGATAAGCTTATGGAAGACAAGAAGATTTCGATATTGTACGTTGACGACGAAGAAAACAATCTGTTTTCTTTTAAAGCGACATTTCGACTAAAGTATAAAGTGTTTACGGCAATTAGTGGTGCCGATGCAATCGATATTGTCAAAAACAACCAGATACATATTATCATTACTGATCAACGTATGCCGGAAATGACCGGTGTAGAGTTTTTGGAAGAGATTATTAAGATCAATGCAGCCCCAATGCGTATCCTTTTGACAGGATATACGGACATGGCAGCTGTCGTTGATGCGGTCAATAAAGGAAAAATCTTTCATTACCTCAATAAGCCTTGGAGTGAAGAGGAGCTCGATCAAACGATTCAACGCGCTTATGATGTCTATGCTGAGCGCCAAAAAATTGTGGAGACTAATTCTCAACTTGAGACTTCAAATGATCAGTTGGAGTTTTTGCTTCGGCAAAAGCTACTTTCCTAAAGGATTATAATTTTAGGAAAGTCAACTTTTATTTAAAATGTCTGTTTGCTTTGTGATGCTCTTCGCTGCCATCGCATCGGATTGCCGAAAGTGAAAGGATTATTTGCTCGGTATGACAACGGTAAAGGTTGTACCCTGATTGGGTTGTGATTGTACTTCGATTTTCCCTTGTAGTTTTAAGAGTGCATTCTGAACATTATAGAGCCCAAATCCCATGCCTTTCGCTTGATCACTGGCTCTAAAGAATAATTTAAAGATATCTTCAACATACTCTGGAGATATGCCTATTCCGTTGTCACTCACCATAATTTTAGCTTTACGTTCTGATACGGATACAGAGAGTTTGACGTACTGGTTTTCCTGCCCTTTACGTTGATATTTAAAAGCATTAGAAAGAAGATTATGCAAAATCAGTTCTAGAAGTGCTTTGTCTCCGCTAAAGATTTCTTTTTGATCCACTGAAATTTCAAAAGCCACATCCTTATTTTGCGTATACATGCTGTAAAACTGGCGTATGTTGCCAAAGAGCTCTTCGAAATTTATCGCTGACAACATGAGTTCTCCTCTTCGTAAAAGATAATAGTCGCGCAGACTGTCAATATAAGCATCTAAGCTGACCAAGGAACTATCCATCAGTGATAACAACTCATGGATACGATCTATGCTGTCAAACTCTAATCCAAGTTTCACCGCAGAAAGAACCCCGGTCAATGGATCACGAAGATCATGGCTAACGCTATAAGCGAACTTATCTAATTCATCATAAGCTTTTTGTAGCTCTTGATTCTTAACCTCTAGCATGGAGTTTGCAACATAAAACTTATTAGCTTCTTCTATTGCGGAAACGATTTCTTCATTCATCCAGGGTTTTCGGACAAACCTAAAAATATGGCCCTTATTAACTGCATCAATTACAGTTTCCATATTGGCATAAGCCGTTAAAAGAATACGGATTGGTTTTGGAAAATCTTTTTTAATGCGGTGCAAAAAATCGATGCCCATCTCATCCGGCATACGTTGGTCACAGAAGATAATACGGATATCAGGATGAGCATGAAGGATCGTTTCGGCCTCACTCGTATTGGATGCTGTATGGATAGCGTAATCGTATCTAAAGTTCGCTTTAAAGCTAACCAAATTGTTTACTTCGTCATCGATATATAATATTTCAAGCTCCCTCTGCATAATTTTATTATATGGTTTTATCCCTTACAAAAGATATGAAAAAATAATAGTTAATTGAACTATTTTAAGTTTATAGTGGTATTAATTGTTTTGTTGAATTGGAATGAGGAGTGTAAAGCTTGTACCCTGTCCCACTTCTGAATCTACGATAATTTTACCATGATGTTTCGCAATGGTATTATAGGCTATGGACATTCCCAAACCAGTACCTTCGCCAACGTCTTTTGTTGTAAAAAATGGTTCGAATATCCGTTCATGAATTTCTTTTGGAATACCTATACCATTGTCTGCGATTTTGATAAAGACGGAGGTATTATCCGCGTGAACTCCGGTCTCAATCCATATTTTACCACCAACATCGTGATTAAACTTCTTATTCACGGCGTAAATAGCATTTGTCACAATATTCAAAAAGACCTGATTGAGTTTGCCGGCATGACATTCGACCTTTGGCATATCACCATAGATCTTATCAACTTCAATCGTGTTATTTAATAAACTATTGAGGATAACCATTGTTGACTCCAACCCCTCGTTTAGATCTGCAAATTTTAATGTATCCTCGTCTACGCGCGAGAAGATCCGCAAACTCTTTACTATTTCGGCGGTCCTATGGGCCCCATCATGCATCCCTTTTAATAGAAAATCTACCTCTGTTTTCAGATAATCAATATCCAGGTCCTCCTTGAATTTTTTGATCTGCAATTGCTTTTCCGTTTCGGATATCCCCTCTTTAAAAGCTATACGTTCTACCTCCTCCAGCGTTTCCCAGATCATCTTGATATCACGCTTTAATGGAGCGACATTGGATGTAACAAAGTTGATTGGATTGTTGATCTCGTGCGCAACCCCCGCAGTCAGTTGACCAAGAGAGGCCATCTTTTCGGCTTCGACAAGTTGAGATTGTGTTTCCTTCAAGTGGGTAAGAGTGGTTTGTAGAGACTCATTAGATTCTGTTAATTCACGTGTCCGCTCATCTACTTTTTGTTCCAATACGATATTTTGCTCGCGTATCAACTTTTCGTTTTCTAATGAGATCGCTAATTCCCTGACTTGTGATGCTTCTTTTTCTTCTTTTAAGATATTGATACTATAAGCTAGACCGAAGGACAATAAGGCCATCTCCACAACAGATGCAATTTGTACGGCGTTACTCGTAAAATCGTTATATTTTAAAATGCCATAATCTTTCAATAAAAAGACGACAGAACCTAATAGTAAAATTGTCCAACCGTAAACAAAATATTTAGCTGGTTTATAGCCATTTATCATTACCCGATAGGATAAGTAAAGGACAAATAAAGAGCCTGCTCCTGTTGTTAGCTGCATAACCATGAACGCTGGTTGTGTAAGGTTGAGCAGTGTAAGAAGGCTACCAACGACAAAAAGGATGATAAAAGCAGTAATCACACGTCTTGACCGAGGAGCATTTTTCGGTAATTGAAGAAATGAATCTGCAAAAAGCAGGACGCATAAGCCTGATAAACATCCGAAGATAATAGGACCTTTTGTTGCAAAATATGTCCAATTTGGCCACAGATATTGAAAACTATAACCTTTAATGCCCATTTGTGTTATTCCTGCACAAAGAACATAAAGGACATAATACAGATAGCCCCTTTCACGAACTGAAAAAAACAGGAATAAATTGTATATCGCCATAATCCCGACAATACCAATATAGATCCCGCTTATCAAACTGTCGTCATTCATCTCTTTTAAGAAACTGCGCTCATTACTTAAATAGATCGGGAGAATAATCTGTTCCGTACTTTTTACACGAAGAAAAAAGATCGTTTTTTCATATCCGGGTAATTGGATGTCGAATGCGTAATTAGGAACCTTATATTTTCTAGCCGAAAAAGATTGATGCTCGCCCAGTTTGATCGACTTATAATGCCCATTTGATGATGGTACAAAAAGTTCGACCTCATCCAAGAGAGGGTAGGCAATTTCGAGCAAGAGTTCAAGTTTCTCTTTTCCCTTATTTGTCACAGGCAATCGGAACCAGATGTCAGTGGGTGATATGCCCAAATTGGGTACCTTGCTTTCTAACGACTGGAAGGAGGAAGCTGAAGTATCCGCAAAGTTAGGCTCTCCTTTCCCCATATAACGCTCGAGACCATATCCGATCAATACACGCTGCGTCGGTTGATCAATAATAACCTCTCCAAAACAAGTTGAACTGCACGTAAAAATAAATAAGAAGATCAAGTTAAGCCAGCATTTCATCACTATATGCTATTTTTTTGCTTCGGCAATAACTAAATTCATAGAAACAAGGAAACAACCCGCTTCATCAGCTTGGTCCAATGTGTTTTGAAATTCCTCCATTTCAGCTGTGCTCAACTTCCCTTTTTCGACCATCTCCAAAAGAATTTTATCTAAGAAAAGATAGCGGTTGGCTTCTTCTTTCGAGCGGGCTACCATACAGAATGTTTGCAATTGAACTTGTTTAAAGCCTTGAGTCAATAGGTCTGAAGTTAATTTATTCCCAGCCCAGCCATTGTTGACTTTTTCTTCGGTCAAATAATGGCATATCTTAGCCTCAATACCCACATGCTTGCTGTAAAATGTCAGGCTATTCCAGATCGTCTCGACGATGACTAGGGGTTGACCTTCACGCAAAACACGGTGAACCTCAGCAAACATTTTCGGTGCTTCCGGAAGATGTTGTACAACACGTTCCATTCTGATGCCAGCAATGGAATTATCTGTAAAGCTAAGTTGATTAACTTCACCCTGAACAAAGTCGACGTTCTTTACCTCCACACTGCTTGTTTTGGCATGTTCGATTAAAGCCTTATCATGATCCAATCCAACGACAAGAACGTTATGGCCTAGCATATTAGCTAAATTGATGGCATCCATTCCAGTGCCACAACCAAGATCGACGACAACGCCCTCTTTAATCGTATTAAAAGGAGTATATGAATGTATTTTTAATTGTTTAAGAAAATCACCGGTATCCATTAAATAGCCGGCACCATAATGTTTAGTGTCCATTATAAGATATTTAAATTACGATCATCTGGTTTGTGATCTAATGATGTATGTTTCAGGTTTTTAATAATTTCATTTAAATCCCATTGATTGAGATTCGGAATATCGATTTGATAATGAATTTCAATTTCCTTATTCCGCAAAGTTTCTATGCGGACAATATTGGAATTATTCCGAAGTGATAAAATTGCATCTTTGTTTTCTTGATCGGCTTCGGTCAAGGTGTCAAGATTACGCATAATCATTACCGTAGCCAGCAGATCCAGCTTAGGATAATAGAACGTGCCATTATTTCCAACACTTGTATCAATGCGGTAGCCAACACTTTCTGCTAATTTCACCGTGTAAGGAGCACATAAAGCAAAGAGCGATTTAATGCCAACCTGTGTGCTGATAGCGGCACCAGCCCTCGTCAAAAATATGCTGCCAATACCATATCCAGCGATCTCCCGGGAATTCCAAAGCCCACAACCTTCACCGGTTCCCTGTTGCGCATAATCATAAACAAGGTCTAAGATTTTGGCATCCATCGCTCCCGTGGCCTGTTCAATCGGAAGTGGTTCACTCCCTCCAGATACGTGTATACGTACTCCACCATAGACTTTATCACCATCAAGGGATTCTACGATCAGTACGAATGATGCGGGATTGTACATCCAGTCATTTTTGGAAGAAGTTACTTTCTTTACGCCTATAGCAGTTAACACATGCGCGTGTCCTTCTATGAAACGTTCACAGGTTTGGGGATCGTCGATAGCCCGAAATGCTCTTAGTCTTACTACTGGACGCCCGTCGTTGAATAATAATGCCACCGAATGCTTTGATTTATCGTTTAAACGCAAAACTAATCAATTAAATGCAAAGGTGTTTACTCTTCAAATAAATTATACCGTAATGCAACCGCCTGCACCATGTGATGGTAAAATTGTTTGATTCCTTTTTCACCTTGACGAGCCAAAATAGTCCGTTTTAACTGATGTCATCGAAAATACATTTTATCATCTTAAGATGTGGATTTTCGAGATACAATAAATTTGACCTTGTAAATATTAATGCCTCTGGAGGCTATTTTTATGAATCTGACCGTCTTTTATGATCAACAAAAAGTTTTTTTCTGGATCTGCCAATAGTTTTAAATTCTTAAGCGGATCTCCGTCTACAAGGATCAGATCTGCCAAAGCTCCTTCTTCTACTATTCCCAACTTGCCAGGATAAGGACTTCTTAATCCCGAAAGCTGCAGAAGCTCACCGTTGTCTTGAGTAATCATTTTAATGATCTCGGCATTTGTAAACCACTTTTGAAGTCGCAAAATAAAAGCATTCTGCATTTTATTCAGTTCCGGCTCAAAAAGGAAATCTGTACCCCAAGCTAGCTTTACTCCATATTTTTTAGCCATTGGCCATACTTTTTCCTGACCTTCAATGACGGGTTTACGCTTGATTCTTCGTTGTGGATCCATATCGGGCGTATCTTCCACCAGGTTTTGTAAACTAAGCCAGATATTTTTTTTTGCGATCAGCTGTAAAGTTTCTTCGTCGAGCAATTGTCCATGTTCAATACATTTTACACCAGCTTCGATCGCTCTTCGAATTGCTCTTGGCGTATACGCATGTACGGTGACATAGGTTCCCCAGTCTTCGGCTGCTTCTACTGCTGCTTTCATTTCGTCTAGCGTATATTGGGTAACATCCACAGGATCGTATGCTGAAGAAGTTCCCCCACCCGCCATGAGTTTAATCTGACTTGCTCCGAATCTCAGATTCTCTCGTACTGCAGTCAGAACCTCATCACGACCATCGGCGATGAATGTTGCTCCATATCGCTCCGCACGAGAGACAATACCAAAAAAACGACGCGATTTTTCCTCGGGTGTCCGAAAATCTCCATGCCCCGCTGTTTGACTAACAACAGCACCAGAAGGCCATATTCTAGGGCCTAGAAGCTTACCCTTGTCGATCGCCGCCTTTAATGGAAATATAGGGCCACCGACATCTCGTACACTTGTAAAACCCCGCATTAACATCTGTTGCGCCGAGAGCCCCACCGTGTTGATCAAGAATTCCTCGGAAAGGTCATTTGTCATCATTTGAGGCATTGTCAAAGCTCCAAATACCAAATGGACATGTACATCAATCAATCCAGGCATTAGGGTTTTGCCTTTAGCGTTTATTTTAACGATATTCTTACCTTGCACGTCAATAGGAGATGTACTAATGGTTTGAATCGTGTTACCGTTTATTAAAACATGTTTTGGCGGAGTTAACATTTGAGTTTTATAATCGAGCAGTTTAACATTTTCTATTAAAACTTGCTTTTCCTGTGCTTGGATGACATGGATAAAAGCCGAGCAAAGAAATAAAGTAAGTAGTTGACCTAAACGCATAATTTGGAGAATTACGTTAATATATAATATGACAAATCAATTTTAATTCGAGCGACTAATGTTGGCTTGAAAAAATATCTTCTAAGTTAAATCATAAATTCAATATATTTCAATTTTTTCGCTATAAATTTTCACTCTGCCGGCCAAAAACGCTAAATTTATCCAATCATGATATATAAAAAGCCTGTTCTAAATTATTTAAATAGCGTAATTCCCAAAATTGTATCCATAAGAGAGCTGCTCTCCTATGGCTCTTTACTCGGCTTATCCGCTTATGTATTCCTACTGGTTTTTCAGCCATTTGGAACGTATAATTTTGAGCATGCCTATAAATTTAGCTTGTTATCCGGATATGGGGTTATATTATCCGTTGCATATGCCTTAATTTCTGTCCTCTTACGTAAAAAAAGAGGAACAATTGCGATAGAACTATTTCGTATTTTTCTTGTGCTCCTATTATCAGTTTTTTTAAATTTCGTCTATCATGGCTGGTTCATCAATCAGGCCCCATTACAGTGGAATAACCTCCCCTATATTGGATTTTACACACTTTCACTTTACAGCCCAATTGCTACGATTTATTTTTTGCTTCGAGTTGATAAGCGTCATTCGTATTATGAAAAGAATAATTCGTCGATTGAACGTTTATCGATAAAGCCAGCGATCATATTGAGCCAAATGAATGACTGTCATTTGGGGCTGGTCGATATCCCCAATGGTAATCAATCGTTAAAGTTACTGCCGAGCGATTTTATTTTTGCAAAATCAATGGATAATTATTGCATGATCTATTTTAGGAAGGATGGTACGGTAAAGAAGCAGATGGTACGAATTACGTTGAGCCGATTGTCTGAACTCTTGAATACAATGTCTATTCACCGATGTCATCGGTCGTTTCTTGTTAACTTTGAAAAAGTAATTGCAAAGGATGGGAATGCCCAAGGTTTCTTGTTACGTTTTGCAGATACTGAAGATTGTGCTGTTATTTCAAGGTCTGCTATGGAATCAGTTAGACCGTATTTATAGGGCAGAAGATCGCCTCGCTGTTGTCAGTCAGCCCTAAGTCTTGCCATACGCCACATAACTTTGTTTACTCATCATGAGGGGCATAATTTTGCTCAAAAAAAAGATGAACACAAAAAGTTTAAACCTGCTGGTATTATTCCTGTTCTTCGGAATATACTTTATCCTTGATAATTTGTTTTTTGCTAGGCTTCAACCCACGATGAGCAACTATGTCCACAGTAGATTTTTGGGGCATGTGCTGACGTATTCAATTAGCCTTGGACCACTGCTTTTGGGGGCAACGCTGCTTAAACCTAAAGTGCCGAATGAGTTCTTGGAAAAATTTGGTTTAAAGGGCTCTTTTTTACAGGGGCTATCTTTTGGAATTATAGCCACCTTACCCATGTTCTTGGGCTATGCCCTTGTTTTTACCTTCAACCGCAAAATAGATCCGAACACGCTATTAATAAATAGTGTGTCATCGGGTTTTTTTGAAGAAGTGATTTTTCGGGCCTATTTTTTTGGTTTAGTTTATCGCTATACCCGACTAGGTTTTATTCCATCCATTTTAGCCACCTCATTCCTTTTTGCTATACTGCATCTTTATCAGAGTCAGGATTTGGGAGAATTGGCCCTGATTTTTTGTACGACTTTCTTCGGCTCTATCCTATTTTCGTGGTTGTATGCCGAATGGAGTTTTAATCTTTGGATACCGATAGCACTTCATGTTTTGATGAATTTGGCATGGATGATCTTTGATGTTGCAGACAATGCTGCAGGAAATGGATGGAGCAATTTTTTCCGCTTCTTGACCATCTTTATCGCTATCATTAGTACAATTGTTCATGTACGGAAGTCAGAGGCCGGTTTACAAATTAAAGGGAAAAATTTATGGCTAAAAGATTAAAAATTCCGCGGGGTTTTAACGAGCCTTTGTGGCTATAGATATCCTTTCAAAGGATCTAGTCCAAATTTGGAATGAGCTTTAGATTTTACTTCGCTAAAACTGTGAACCTTTGGATAATCGTATTTGCTCTCGGAGAACCCCTGAAAACCAGTATTTTTTTTTGGCATGGGAATCGCTACCTTGACCTTTATGAATAGACAACTATTTTCACCCCTATCTTTATTCCTTGGAGCGACATTATTCATGGGAATCTTGAGCTGTGGTCACAATACGAGGGTTAATAATACAGATTTAAAGGATTCTTCTGAACTTAAAACCATTGCCGTGAAGGATACGGTGGATGCTGCTAAATTTCCTCCTTTGCCGATTGACTATGACAGGACAAAGGTTTTAAAAAACACCTATGTTGTTGATCGTGCTGGAGTCGAACTTAGACAAGGTGCAGATGGAGCGGCTCCGCTATTAGGAAAATATCCCTATGGCACCAAGCTCGATGTGATCGGTGAAGAAGGAGAATGGGTTGCTGTCATGGACCGTATACAGCGCGATTACAAAGGGAGAAATGGCGAAACAGGTGATATTACACGATGGGAAAAGGTGTATGTAGCGAAGTCCAAGCTGGGGAAACAGGATCAGATTACAATTTCCCCCAGGGATTTAAATTCAATCGTTTCACTTACGATAAATGGTAAAGAAACGTATTATGAAAAGGGGCATTCTTTAGATAAATATCTCCAGTTAGAGTTGATTGATAAGCAAACGTTCCTAGCCGCTCAGAATACGGCTAAAAATTACTTGATCAAGGATACCCTGTCTTATCCTAAAAACGGAAAAACCCTAGAATTGCCTTTGACCAATGGAAAAAAGTTAATTTTTACAGATAAGGATATCGATAATGAATTGGAAGCCAGTTATTCGTATAAAGGACATTATGATTTTCTAAATGCTTTTGCTGTTGATGGGAATTACTGGGAAAGTGCTGATGTGCGGCTTTTTGATAAACAAGACGGTCATCTTATTGTGGAATGTGGAGATTATCCCTTCTTTTCTGCCGATAAAAATTATCTGATGACTTTACACGCTGATCCCTATGAATCGACGGGTGACTTGCAGCTCTTCCACGTGAAACAAGGAAAGGTGACGCCGATGCTTTTTGTTAGTTTTAAAGAGTGGATGCCAACTTGGAAAGAGGAATTGATGTTTTGGGGCAAAGATGGATGCATATATACTGCTGCCAACCATATTGATGGCTATTGGGGCGATGAAGGATCGTTGAACGAACGATCACAGTTTATCCGAATAAGGATATTACCTTATTAAAGATCTATATAATTAAAGACCGGCATAAACTGTACTTTTATTCATTTGCTGTAGGCGTATATATTTACTATTTTTCTGTTTTAAGTAAAACTATTCTGGCATGCACCTGTTGTATTCCATAAAATAGATTATAGTTTGTAATTTAGCTGGATGAAACTAAGAATATTATCGTTATTTACTATCCTTTTTCTCTTTACTACGTTGTCTAAAGCACAAGATAAGCCCTGGAAACAACATAATAAATGGATCTGGGGTCCTTCAGTAGGGTATCAGTATCAAAGTGGTAATTTTCTGAAAGTTTCGGGCTGGGGATTATTTGCCCCGAATGATTTTCAATATATGAAAATTGATGCCGGAGCTAATTTCAGCTGGATGGAAGGTAAAACGACGGTTATTCCAGAGCTGGGATTTACTTACTATCTAAATGATTTTGTTCTTTTCCCTTTTGTGAAAGCAGAGTTAACACCTTACACTATAACGCCAAAAGTGGGGGCCAGTCTATTCTCCATTGTGGATCTGGGAATAGGTTATGGATTTGATTACAATACGAAGAAAAATTTTAAGCCGATTGACGGAATTACCGTTTCAGTAGGGGTAAATATTCCGCTCAATTTTCATATTTATTAATTGAAAAATGCGCAGTAAGACGATTTATAAACTCCTGGGGTCACTTGTTGTGTTGTTAGCGCTGGTTAGCAACCTAAAAGCGCAAGATTATTTAATCGGTCCTTCACTGAGTTATCAGTTCCAAAAAGGCAGTATATTAAAAACCGGCGCTTATTTCGCATTTCCTTTTAGTGGAGATCATATACTGCGAGCAGATGCTACAGCTAACTTTACATGGACACAAAAAAAGTTTGCCGTAATCCCTGAGGCCGGAATAACGTATTATCCCCAAACATATGTCTTGACTCCTTTTGTTCGTACAGAACTTACTCCATATACCATTACCCCCAAAGTTGGAGTGAGCTTGGCTACATTGGTGGATCTTGATTTTGGTTATGGATTATCCATCAATGAAAAAAAAGATTATAATCCGATAAAGGGTTTTGCGGTGTCTCTTCGATTTAGTATTCCGCTAAATTATCGGATCAATATGTAGCTCAGATTCTTCAATCAGCTTGTATATTTTCTCTGGGATATTTGCTTACCGCATGATTATGTCGTCGCTACGGTATCAGTATGCCCGCGTTAACTCCTGCTCGGAAGAAGTCTTTTGGTTTTTCCTGAATTAGTTGTCCAGCCAGTCTTTGAAGGCTGAGACTTTCTCCCGGGAGACAATGAGCTCTTCGGATTCATAATGCTTGAGGTATATTTTTAGCCGGGCATTGGAATGTACAGCAATATTTTTGATGGCATCAAATTGAATAATCGTGCTTCGATTGATCCTAAAAAATGCTTTGGGTGACAGTTGCGGTGTTAGTGCGTCCAATGTCTGATCCAAAAGATAGTTTCCATTTTCGTTGGTATAAAGGTAAGTGCCTTTGTTTTCGCTGTAAATGCATTCAACTTGCTGGCTTGTCACAACTTTTAGACTTTGGCCAATTTTGATTGTAAAGCGTTCCTTAAATGTTGGGGCAGGGTTTCTAAACAACGCTTGAAGCGATGCCAGATCGAACTGGGGATTGGGGCGTCTAAATTGGCGGAATTTTTCAATTGCATTTTCCAATTCTTCATCTTCAATTGGCTTCAGCAGGTAATCGATGCTATTTTGTTTAAAAGCACGCAACATATATTCATCGTATGCGGTGGTAAAAATAATGGCCGAACTGGGTTTCACCTGCTCCAGGATGTCAAATGAAATCCCATCCGCGAGCTGAATATCCAACAACAGTAGATCAGGTTCGGTATTTGACGTGAACCACTCAATGGATTCTTCCACAGTCTGCAGTACAGCAGCTACCGTGTAACCGAGGGCCTCCAGTTTTCTTTGGAGTAATCTCGCTGATGGGAGTTCGTCTTCTATAATTACTATTTTCATTACTTTTTTACGTGCTTATCGATCATCAGACCGTTGTATTGCTTAATTTGTTGAATCGTTGTGCCCTTGCTATTGTTTTTGCTGTGCTTAGCTCCCGCATGTTTATTAAGAGCAGGTTACTTTTAAGAGACTATTTCATGGATAATAGGCAGTCCGACAGAAAATAATAGATCACTTTCTTGAATATACACAGGTAGATTGGACAGTATAGCATAACGTTCCTGAATATTTTTCAAACCGATTCCCGAATGATCATGGAGCACTTTCTTTTTTTGAAGATTGTTTTCAACATAGAGGTAATTATTTTTTCTATAAATCTTCAATAAAAGCGGCTTCCTGATCGAAATAATATTGTGTTTGATTGCATTTTCGATCAGTAATTGAAGGGAAAGCGGTAATATAAAACCAGTATGCTGTTCCGCATTGATCTGTAGATCGATCTGTATGCCGGTTTCGAAGCGCAGAATCAAGAGGTTTAAATAAGCCTTTGAAAAAGTAAGCTCTTCCTGTAAAGAAACGAGGCTTTTGTCCCTTTGTTCCAATACATAGCGATATATCTTAGAAAGGTCTGTCGTAAACATGCTGGCTTTTTTAGGGCTTTCCTCAATTAATCCATTCAATACATTCAGGCTGTTGAACAAAAAATGTGGGTCGAGTTGATTCTTGAGCGACTCAAATTGTGCTGCTATTTGTTGTTTTTCCTGATGAGATTCTTTTATTTGGTAATCTTTGAATCTTTTATAGAAATAGAAACCAAAAAAAATCATTGAAATGCACCAAGATATCATCGCGGTTTGAAAATAATATGCAACACGTTGTTGATGAATAAATTGGTGGAAACGCTGAGCGAAATTTTTGGGAACACCCGGGTTAAAAAGTCCGGAGAAAAAAGCATTGACAATAAAAACGACCAGTACGGTCAAGAAAAAACTGATACTGTAAAAAACAATCATCTTCTTCCCAAAATCTTTACTGTTCGGGTACTTTTTTCCGACCCATTTCGATAGATAGCTGTGACCCAGAAAGAGAAAAAATCCATATAGTAAACCTCGGACCATATTAGGGTGAAAGATGATGGATACCCAAGGGACATCATTATGGTCAAGCTTGGCCACAACCACAAAATAGATGGTCACGACCAGGCTTGCGAGTAGTGCTTGTATAATCGCTTTAAATGGTGCTTTTTTCACAACGTGTTATTTGCATTCCTTTACGAGTTGTTCTGCCCGATCTTTGCCCCATGAAGGTGCAAATGGCGTAGTAATCTTCTCTTCACCGAATAAAGATAGTGCTTTCTTTACATCCTCGCATTCTTTGTTGGTATCCTGGTTAAAATATTTTTTTGCGTTTATTTGGAATTCCGCTAGTCCCAATACAGCCCGGGGGTTGTTTGGCGCAAGGGAGATGGCTTTTTTATATAGAGCTATAATCTTAGGCGAAAGCTCTTTGGCTTTTGTCATGGGATCTGTGATCATCAATGCTGTTTGGTTCATCGCTTTCAGTACAAGCCATTCTGAATTGTTGTCCTGGGCGCTATTGTTTAGTATTTCTTCTGCAGATTGTATATATTTTGCCTGTGTCTCTTTATTTTTCTCCCTAAAGGATGCTGTTGTCAGTACCATGGCCTGATAATAGGCAGGAATCCAATTGTCCTTTTCTGCCTGTGCAATACGTTCTAAAAGAGCGGCCGCTTTTTGTGTCTCTCCCGATTGCCATAGACTCATGGCTTGTCCCATACTTTTTTCAAAATTGCCTTGTGCAAACGCGCTGCCGCTTATAAGGCAGATGAGGACGATAATAAATGATTTCATGATCTTTCGTTTTTAGTTTAAATATTTTTCTAAGTTATTGCTGTTGTGTTTGATGTATATGTTATTGATTGTTATTGAAGTTGGCAATCCTTCGCTGCAAACAGAAATAATTTTGGATGGACCGACGTATTTCGATGATGAGTTGATGCTTATTATAGATTGTCCAATTGATTGTCCTTTTCATTTTTACTAATTGTCCAGAAATAGCCCAGAAACACAAAGCGCTTGGCGGTAGGGACAATCGGTCTACGGTCATAGATTCCTTGTGAATTTGGTCGGTCTGCATATTGATAGCCATAGATTGGGCTAGCGCCAAGAACATTACTGACGGAGAAATGGATAATTTTTTGCTGGCTATAAAGGAACGACCAACTCATAGAAAGATTATTGTAACCTTTTGTATGGCTATTCATAAATACTGTTTGATTGGGATCATTGTAATTTCTGCCGGATACAAACGAATTTGTCACACTGAGCTGTGAACGTAGACTGGGTAGCCAGTATTTTCCAACGATATAGAAACTGTGTTTGTAGACATAAGGGGGAGTAACTGTTGTCGGATAATTCGCGTCATTTCGCTTACTGTCCGTATAAGAATATGAAATCCAGTATTGGAGGTTTTTGATGCTGCTGTTGTTTTTGTAAAATAGGTCAAAGCCTTTGACCTTACCGCTTCCGTTATTGTCATATTGGGTGTCGTAATTTGGCGTCGCACTGTTGTATTTTACCAAATTGTTGTATTCTTTATGATAAGCTTCTAATCGAAGTAAGTGCCCTCCACGGGCATAGAAATAATTTGCGATATAGTGATTGGCTTCCATCCAGCCAAGCTGAGGGGCATATTTTAATAGAGGTGTTGGTGCCTGCTGATGGAAGTTCCCATAGGCAAGTGAGAGCTGCGTATATTTATTTAATGCGTAGCCCAGCGAAGCTCTTGGTTCTAAAGTGTTCTTCGACTGCAAATTGGAGGAGGTTTCTCGTAAGCCGATTTTCCCGATTAAGTTCGGGAGGATGCCGAAGGTCGTTTCCGTAAATACGGCGGTCATCTTGCTATGATACCCGTAGTGATAACCAATGGTTTGTCGGTGATATTCTTCTTGATAATTGGTGTCGAAATATTCTATTCCGCCAATACTTTTAATCTTATTGTTCCAGACCTTACTTAGCATTCCTTTTAAGTGAAGACTTTTTTCTTCATTAGGTAGGTAAACGTCATCGTAGTGCAGCTTATCGGTCAGGTAGCCTAGGCCAATGCCGGACTGGAAAGTCCATCGGTTTCCCAGATTCTGACTGTAACTAATGTTGGCGTAGGCATTGTTGGATTTCTTTTTCAATGGGACAGGTTGCTCATAATTGATGTCTGCTTGGTAAAGTCCCATATTTTCGAAATTGTATGCCCCATAGATATTTAGAAAGCCTTCTTTAAACTGATGGCGATAGATCATTTCTCCGGAGGCGTTTTCATAGGGTTTTGTCCATTTGATATCTGGCGTAATAATTTTGGAATAAGGTTTTAAGTTGGTATAACTGCTGTTGAAGGTGAGGGAGTTTTTGCCCCATTGTAAGGTATGTCCCAAACCTAGTCCAACGGAAGATAGTGAAAACTCTGTTTTGCGTTGTTCTATGGTATTTTCGGTGTTTAGGGCTAGAATGCTGGATAGCGCATTACCAAATTCTGCCGAATAACCACCTGTAGAGAAATTTACGCCTTTAAAGAGCATGGGTGAAAATCGACCCCTTACAGGAACTTCATTTGGTGTTGCGGTGTAAGGTTGGGCTACTCTGATTCCATTGATGTAGGTCTGTGTTTCGGAGGCATCTCCACCGTGAACCATAAGACGTCCATTTTCTCCCCCAACCTGTGCACCGGGCAATGTTGCTAATGCGCTGATGATGTTTCCCATGCTGCCTGCCGTAGTGACAATATCCAATGGACTCATTACCGTGTTTTTTCCGGAGCTATTGGCTTGTAGCACCCCTGCCTGAATCGTGACTTCCTGTAGGCGATTCTCACTTTCTTGCATTTGAATAATAAGCAATTCTTTCTGAGGAAGCTGGATAGACTTACTATATGTTGGGAGGCCCACAACAGACGCTTTCAGCATTTTAGTACCTTGTTCACTAGTTTCAAACATAAAGTTTCCAAGCGAATCAGTCGTGCCGCCATCATAGGTGCCTTCAATAAAAACATTGGCTAAATATATCGGTTTGCCGTTTTTGCCCAGTACTTTCCCTTTTAAGATAGACTGTGCCGATACGATGGTAATACTTAAAAATAGTAAGGTTAATAACAGCTTCATTTTTCTTTATTTTTATTCAAATATCAGCGGCTGTAAGTGATTCTGCGAAAAAGAGTGGATGGAATGTCAAAATATCATGACGAATTGCAGGATTCCAACTTTATGCTGTAAATTGATATCGAAAAGCAAAATTTCCTTCCTAAATAAGTTCCGCAATGGAAAGATGGGAACGTACTATATTGCTTTTATATGTGATGAAGTTACAGGGATATTAAAGCCTTTTACTTTCGTTGGATATTGAAAATGAGAGTTTAAAATTAAGTCAAAAAAAATGCGAATAACCATTTTAGATGACTATCAAGATGCTGTCCGACAGTTGGACTGTTTCAAAATTCTTGATGGTCACGATGTCCAAATATTGAAACAGTCCTATGAAGATCCGGCTTTACTGGCGGAAAAATTAAGCGATACGGAAGCGCTAGTGCTCATTAGAGAACGGACCCAGATTACAGAAGAACTGTTGTCCCAGCTTCCCAAACTAAAGTTGATCAGCCAAACGGGCAAAATTTCAAATCATTTGGATTTGGCTGTTTGTAGTAGCTTTCATGTGGCTGTTGCTGAAAGTATGGGTTCTCCTGTCGCTCCAGCTGAATTGACCTGGCTTTTAATCATGAATGCACTCCGAGGTTTACCTAAGGCTCTTTCAGATATGGACAAAGGCCTATGGCAAACGAACATAGGAGAATGTGTCTCCGGAAAAACAATAGGGATATGGAGTTATGGAAAAATAGGGAAGCGAATAGCGCAATATGCAAAGGCTTTTGGTGCCCAAGTAATTGTTTGGGGAAGCGAAAATTCCCGAGAAGAAGCTGTAAAAGACGGTTTTTTAGCTGCAACAAGTAAATCCGATTTTTTTCATTTTTCAGATGTTGTTACTTTACACCTTCGGTTAGTGCCTGCGACGCGAGGTATCGTAAAGCTCGAAGATCTCCGGTCTATGAAGCCGACTGCACTTTTTGTCAATACTTCCCGTGCAGAGTTGGTTGAAGAGGGTGCACTATTGACCGCACTCGAAACAGGTGTTCCGGGAATGGCTGCGGTAGATGTCTATGAGTCCGAGCCAATCTTTGATCCTAACTATCCTTTATTGCAGCTACCAAATGTGCTCTGTACGCCACATATTGGCTATGTGGAGAAAAATGGTTATGAACGATTATTTAGACTTGCTTTTGAGAATATTGTAGCCTTTTCCGAGGGTAATCCACAGCATATCGCTAACCCCGAAGTATTGACCCGCTAATTAAATGAATCGGCTATATATAGATGAATAATTTTACACATTTAGAACAACCAACAGGTCGAGTTATTGTGGTCGGCGGTAAGGAATATCTTTTTTTCGGTGGAACTTCCTATCTAGGGCTGGCAACAGATCAAGCATATGCTGCTATTTTCATAGAAGGTATACAGCGATATGGTATTAACAATGGCACTTCACGAAATAATAATGTGCAACAGGCCATATTTGATCAAGCGGAAGAATATGCTGCAATGCGTTTTGGTTTTGAAGCAAGTCTGTTGCTCTCAAGTGGATATCTGGCGACGCAATTTCTTGTAAGAACCTTGGCGGCTGAAGGCGAAGTATTGTACGCACCCGCATGTCACCCTTCTTTATGGTTAGATAAAAAGCCTGCAGCAACTGGACATTTTGTTGACTGGGCCAATGCAACGATCGAGTATATCAATCATTCAGCCCAAAAATCATTTATCATCGTTAGTAACAGCTTGGACAATATGCGCCCGGAATTATACGATTTCACTGTTTTCAATCGTATTGATCCGGGCAAAAAAATTATACTGCTCTTGGATGATTCTCACGGAATAGGAGTTTTGCGCAAGAATGGCATTTCATTAGATAAGAGTAGTTTTCAACAGGTTAATATTGAGCTGATTGTCGTCGCATCCTTGGCGAAAGGCCTGGCAACAGATGCTGGATTGATTTTGGCCGATGAGGAACGAATTAAGTATTTCAAGCGATCAAACTTTTATACAGGGGCTTCTCCAAGTTCGCCAGCGAGCTTATATGCATTTATCCATGGAGAGCAGATCTATTTACGGCAATTCGAAAAGTTGCAGTATAATATTAATTCCTTCAAAGCACATATGGGGTCTGAATTAAACGCTGTTGCTAATTTTCCGGTGTTTTCATCAACGGATACGGGCCTTTATGCGAGGCTGATGAATGCGGGAGTACTGGTGTCAAGTTTTCCTTATCCCCTTGCTACAGATCCCCTATTAAATCGGATTGTGGTAAATGCACACCATACCAAGGCGGATTTGGATCAGCTAAGTCATGCAATTGGCATATATTGATTTTTATATGACAACTAATAAGTCAACATCTTGTAAATTAGATAATTGTTTTTATTTTTGAGGTTTATTTAAGGGTTGGTCAAACGTAATGTCTCGTTAATTGATTGTAAATGTTTGGCTTTTGGAAGCTTATTTATCAAAAAAGTATTTAAATAATTTCCATTACTCATTTTAAAACAATACTTTTGCATCCCCAAACATTAGTTGGCTTAAGGGTTGAAAAATAAATAATTACAGTAAAATAGATATGACTAAAGCAGAAATTATTGCAGAAATCTCTACCAAAACTGGCTTAGAGAAGGTAGATGTTCAAGAAACCGTAGAGGCGTTCTTTAAAGTTGTCAAAAACGCAATGATCGGAGGAGAAAATGTATATGTAAGAGGTTTTGGTAGCTTCGTAGTCAAAAAAAGAGCTGAGAAGACTGCAAGAAACATTTCAAAAAATACAGCAATCATTATCCCTGAACACTTTGTTCCTAGTTTCAAGCCAGCAAAAATTTTCGTAGAGAAAGTAAAGAATGGCAATAAATAATCTTTAAAATAGATTAAAATGGCAAAAACCAAACAGATAATAGTCATAGGATCAGTAGTAGCCTTGGTTGCTGTGCTTTTAGCGCAGCCTATTAAAGGTTTGGTGAACAAAGAAAAACAAACTGCTGCAGCATCTGAGTCGAAGCCGTCCAATGAAGTAAATTTGGAAAATATATCTTCGATGACAAAACAAGGTTTAGATGCTAGTTTAGTCAAAGAAATTTCCGATATTGAGGGCCAAGTTGCAAAAGCTTCTGGAGAGGATAAGATAAAGCTGTTGCAACAGTTGGCAAATAAGTGGGATGATGTCGCAAAACCAGCCCCTCAGGCTTTCATCTATGAGGAAATGGCGAAGGTTTCACCGAAGTTTGAGTATTGGTTGAAAGCAGGTAATGCTTATCGTGCCGCTTATACAAATTTGCAGGATTCTACTTTAGCTCAAGCGTTGAATCAAAATGCTATTCATGCATATGAGGCTGCGTTAAAAGCGAATACAAGTAGTTTAGATGCAAAAACAGGATTGGGTGCCGCAATGGTATCGGGAACGAACAACCCTATGGCAGGTATTGCCTTGTTGCGAGAAGTCGTTGCTGCCGATCCTAAAAACTTAGAAGCAAACAAAACTTTGGGATTGTTTTCATTACAATCCCGTCAGTTTGACAAAGCCATCGAGCGTTTTAAGACCGTTATCGATCAAAAACCCGATGCTGAGTCATACTTTTACTTAGCCACAGGCTATGAAAATATTGGGATGAAAAAGGAAGCCGTTACAGCTTTTCAAAAAAGTAAGGAACTGGCAGCCGATCCTTCCCTATCACAATTCATCGATCGAAAGATTGCCGAATTGAGCAAGTAATTAATTTATTATTTATAATCATTAAAAAATTTAGCTATGCCAAGCGGAAAAAAAAGAAAAAGACACAAGATGGCTACTCACAAACGTAAAAAACGTTTAAGAAAAAATAGACACAAGAAAAAATAGTCTTGTGATAAGCTTTTAAACATCTTGGCCCATTTTGCTGAGATAGCTTTACGAAACGATCTACATGTCTGTGAAGGGGATGTAGATTGTTTTTTTCGTAACAACGTTCTTTAAATGTTTAATCGGATACCCAAGATTGCGATAGGATATTGCATAGGTATCAAAAATGAGTAGCTTTTGGTAAAGGAATTAATTATCGATTCAACTCCTGATAAAGGGGTAACTATTGCTTTACTACAAGATAAGCAGCTTGTTGAACTTAACCGCGAGCCCGCAAACAATAACTTCGCTGTTGGAGATATCTATCTCGGACGTATCAAGCGAATTATGCCTGGGCTTAATGCAGCTTTCGTAGATGTAGGCTACGAAAAGGATGCTTTTCTACACTATTTAGATTTGGGTCCTCAAGTTCAATCTTTGCTAAAGCTTACGCGTATAGTGAAGAATGGCAGTTATCAAGAGAAACTGCTCAATAGTTTAAAACTTGAAAAGGATATCGATAAAGCTGGTAAGATCTCTGATGTCTTGAGCAAAAATATGCTCGTGCCAGTACAAATCGCCAAAGAACCCATTTCAACAAAAGGACCGCGTCTGAGTTCAGACCTTTCAATAGCAGGTCGTTTTGTCGTTTTGGTACCTTTCTCAAGTACTGTTTCCATTTCCAAGCGTATCAAAGGTAGTAATGAACGCAACCGCCTAAAAAAGATTGTCGAAGGGATTAAGCCAGCTAATTTTGGTGTTATCATTCGTACAGTTTCCGAAGGTAAGGGTGTTGAAGAACTACAACGTGACTTATTGGACCTGATCTCAAAATGGGAACTATTTACCAAACGTCTTCGTAATGCTGAACCGCCTCAAAAGGTTCTTGGCGAAATGGATCGTGCATCCACTATTCTACGGGATATTTTGACAGACGAGTTTTCACATATTTATGTTAATGATCCTTCGATCTTCGAAGAAACAAAATCATATATACACGATATATCTCCAGATTTGGAGAAAATTGTCAAACTTTATAAACATAAAGAGCCAATTTTTGATCATTTCGGAGTTGAAAAGCAAATCAAGGCAGCTTTTGGCAAAACGGTAACATTGCCTGGTGGTGCGTATCTCGTTATTGAGCATACCGAAGCCCTGCATGTCATTGATGTCAACAGTGGTAACCGTTCTGCGAATAAGGAGAATCAGGAAGACAATGCATTGCTGGTCAATATGGAAGCAGCAAAAGAAATTGCGCGACAGCTGCGTTTGCGTGATATGGGCGGAATTGTAGTCATCGATTTTATCGATATGCATAAACCCAATCATCGAAAAGAGTTGTATACGTTCTTAAAAGAATGTATGGTAGCGGATAGAGCGAGACATACGATTTTGCCTCCAAGTAAATTTGGATTGGTTCAAATTACACGTCAGCGCGTTAGACCTGAAATGAATATTGTCACAAACGAAAAATGTCCGGCTTGTGATGGTACAGGTGAAATCCGATCAAGTATTGTCCTTATGGATGATATAGAAAATAATTTGAGCTTTATTCTTCAAGAACAGAACGAAAAGAAGGTGACCTTATGTGTTCACCCTTATATAGACGCCTACATTAAGTCTGGTTTGATTTCTAAAAGAATGAAATGGTTCATGAAGTACGGAAAATGGATTAAAGTAAATCCAATGACGTCATATTATCTAACTGAATTCCATTTCTTCAATGCGAAGGATGAAGAAATTAAGTTATAATAGAAAGAGATTAACGAAAAGGGTTAGTAGTGATACTAACCCTTTTTTGTTTTTATAGCATTTAAATTCCTATAAGAAACCTATTTGATATGGTAAATTCCCCTAAGGAGAGCCGTTCGTCCCTGCAGTTCATAACGATTCTGCGACTGTACATTGGCTGTTATGGAGTTTGTTTCAAAACTTTTTATATTGGCTAGGTTGCGTATATCCAGTTCAAAATCCATTCCCCATCGACTATATCTTGTCATGACGTTGCAGAATAAATAATTTGTATTCTTATAATCAGGCTGTTTGTTACAAAGGTGCTGAAGATTCCATTTAAGTAATAATGATTTTGTGATATTGATGGGGAAGTTCATCGATTGCGTAATAAAAAGAATACGACGATCTGACGATGCATTGCCCTGGGAAGAAAATGATAGATTAATGGAGCTATTATAATCTAGTGCTATCCTTCTGAAAAATTTCTTGTTGAAAGCAGGTTGTAGTTCATAAGAAGTAATGGCAATGGGTAATATTTCCTTGTTAAATAACTGATTGTAGTTTGATCGTCTCAAATTGAATTTCAGTTTGAATAGGGCCCCTAGCTTGAATATATATTTATCAAGACCGATGGTAGCTGTATAGCTGTGCATAGAATTTTCTTTTGCAATCAGTTGTGTCGCCGTCAATGAGTCTGTAACTGTAGTGGCTATCATATTGTTTGTTGAGTGAATTTCATAACCTAGTCCAAAATGAAAAAACAGTAATTTAACCGATTGTCCCAATTTATAGTTCAAGAAAAAATCATTATTTCTGCTCACTGGGTTGGCTGAGCTATTATAAGATCTAGTTCGGTAATTTTGGATAATCAAACCGCGATAAACAGCATCTATATTTCCCAAGTTGTTGCTATTTTTATAGGAAAATGCAAGTTCATCATCATAGCCAATATGGTATCGAGCGCTAAAGCTGGGTGTAAATTGGATGAGATTTTTCCAATTATTGAGCTGATAATTTTTGTCTTCAAAACGGGTATGGATAAAGGCGACAGGCAAGGATAAATTTGATTTAAAACGCTCTTTATTCCAAGCATAATGTGCATTGAATTCACTGGATGTGCGTAACCAATTCATTCTATTTATTGTTGAATCTAGCAACGGATTGAAAATTTTTTCTCCCTGTAGGAGTTCGATGTTAGATTCAAGGCGTTGATTTTCTAATTCGAGCTTTATACCGTAGTATTGGTTTATTTTACCGCTGGGGAGGCGATATCCCAGCGAAGCGACAGTATTGAAGGTCGGTACATTGACATGTTGGATTATCTTATCAAATATGACTGGATAAAACAGGTCATTGAATACTTCGGTAGAACTGCGTAGTCTCTGGGGCTTTGTATAATATTTACTAGACCATTGAAGTTGGATAATATTTCCATTTTTAAGCTCCGGCATATAAATCAGTTGATTGTTGATCGTTTTGGACCTATGATGAATATTGTTGTCGATCGGTATTGTATCTGATGAGATACTCGATTCGGAATCCTCACTATTTAGCCCCATTGTTAAGGAATTTTTAAAGTAAAAATGATCGGTATTGCGCTCAACTGTCACTTGCCCGGTCGCGGCCTTAGTGTTAATCTGTGCAATCTGAATCTCATGGAATGAAATATCCCCCTTTTCAGTATAATAGGTGTTTTTCCCTTCATAATGAATGTTGTTTCTGTCATATAATCCCTGGATATTCGTACGTAGCGACCAGTCTTTTTTAATCGGTTTTGAAAAATTGAAATCGAAAAGGCCGGTCTTATTCTGGAGGTAATCTCTTTTCTCTAAAGGAGGGCTGCCGATTGTTCCTAAAGAAAGTAGATTGTCAATTTTTGCCTGTGATCTCGTTTCTTCCATGTAAATAGCAAGATCCTGACCGATGTTATTTGCTTTCAGGGCATTGAGAAATTTCACTTTTTTGTTAAACATCATCGTGTTTAGATCTCCATCGAAATGTTTGGGAGTTCCCAATCCGAGCATTATGTTACCCGACGGCTTTAGTTTAGCTTCTTCTTTTATTACCAGGTTTAGCGCAACATCATCACTATACCTTTTATTTTTGAGCAATTTAATATGCTCATGATGAGATATGACTTGTATGTCTTTAACTAAATCTGGGGATATTGATTTTGTCCCCAAACCGTATTTTTCAGTCAGCAAATCATCCCCGTCGATATAAAAGTTTGAAATGGATTTGCCCTGGTATTTCACTTCACCATTTTCAAGGACTTCCAGCCCAGGCATTCGCTTCAATACATCGCCGATAGTTCGATCATTGGGGTCAGCAAATCCAGCCACGTTGTAGGTGAGTGTGTCCCCGCTGCGTGCTATTTTAGGCGCACTTTTGATCTTGACTTCCTCCAATAAAATAGTGGTTTGTTCGAGTATGATTTGAAGGTTGCATAGTTGGCTCCCAAGTGTTTGGCTGAAACGTTTGTACCCGATATGGTTGATCTCTATGTAGGCATTTGTTAGATCCTTGGATGTTATCATTTCAAAATGCCCAAGAGCATCCGTTATTTTAAAGGAAATTACTTTTCCATCACTAGATTTTAGATTAACGCTTGCTGCGCGAATACCTTGCTTACTCGTGTTATCTAATAAAACCCCGGAGATCTGATGTTGCCCATAACAGAAATAGCCGCATAGCCAAAAACAGACAAACAGCACAAAATTTTTGGGCATAAACTATGGCGCTAATTCGATAGGATTGTTTGTTTGTGTTGAAGGGGCTTGACCTTGAACATCGAAGCTGATTTGGACTTTAGAATAATCGATCTGAAAAGGGTTTGCGCGACCAGTTGCCCCAAGTGTTTCATAATAGGCGCTGGGATTCTCTTTAAATGCCGTTTTTAGTCTTTGAATTTCCTCTTTTTTTGCGGGTATAACACTTTTTGAAGGCTCAATTCGAAGTGATTGGTCCGAAGGTTGTTTTTGAAAGCCGGCATATTCCCAGCTGACGTCGTTTTTGGAATCTTGTACCGAAAGAATAAGGCCCGGTAGTCCATGTAGCTTCCATGGTCCAAAAGAAAATGGCAGTTCTGTCGTAAACCAAGCCGTGTAATCCCTTCCTTTAAATCGACATGTGGCCTTTTGACAAAGGTATCCACCGATAGTTTTAGTTTCATCTGTTATTTCCCAGTCCTGGCTTTCGTAGGGAGCTTCGCATGAATAAGCATCTGCCGGAGACGATATTCCCGCTATATGAATGGTCTTTTTTAAAGAAGGATAAATAATGTATCCATCCAGAACCGGGGGACTGGCAGGCATTTTTAACGTTAAATTGCCGTCAAAATCTTGAGCTGAAGTTTTGGCATCTAACTGTTGTTTGACGAGAATATCTGAGTAGGTTCTATAGAGACTACTTTCTTTACCGAGATAGGTGACTGTTTCATCCGTTAGCTGTACCGCATTTTTGGTCGTATCGTTGTTATGTTTAAATTGATAATGAACTTCGGCGATAACTTTTTCTTGTGCTTTCAATGAAAATAGGGCACAGACAAGCAGTGCAAAAATAAGCGATAATGTTCTCATCACAATTGTTATAAGGTTCTTTTAAAAATATGAAATTTTTTTTATGATAGAGAACAATTGTTATTTTTTTTTAAACCCAATGGATAATTATACCGTCTTTTTCCATTTTTCGGAAGTAAGTCATTTGCCTTTTGGCATAGCGATGTATTTCTGTCTCCAATTTTTTGGTAAAGGCCGGGTAATCGAGCTGTCCAAGGAGATGGAATGACGCATATTTATACTCCAGGCCATAGTATTGAAGCTGATCGTGTGTAATCCCTTCGGTCAGGAGTTTTGCCACTTCTGCTAATAAGCCATCATTTAATCGTTGTTTTAATCTTTGGCTAATGTGTTCGCGTCGGATTTCCACTGACGGATTTAATCCGATAACGATGCTATCTACCGTTTGTTGCTGAGCGATGTGATCGGGGTGAGTATCTAAAAATGCTAATATTTCTATTGCGCGGATGATACGTTTTTTGGTCGAAAGATCGATTTGGAAATTCGCGGGTAGTGTATATTCCTGAAGGCGTTTTAACAACTCTGTCTCTGGGAGGGGAAGTAATGACTCCTTGAGGCCTTCGATCGATGGGATCAGCGCATATGGATTTTGTTGAATTACACTTTGGATATATAAGCCTGTACCACCACAAAGGATAGTATGTTTTCCCCTTTCTAGAATGGATTGTCGGGCTTGATGGAAGTCAGCGATAAAGTTTCCGAGATGATAGCGTTCTCCCGGTTCATGTGTGTCGATAAGATGATAGGGAATATCTTGATATTCCGATAAATCTTTTCCCGTACCGATGTCCATTCTTTTATAGATTTGGCGGGAATCTCCACTGATGATTTCAGCATCGATGCGTTGCGCCAGTTGAACGGCTAGTTTCGTCTTTCCTGAAGCTGTAGGTCCTAAGATAACGATAACTTTCTCTTTCGGAACGGTTTGCTGTTCCAAAAGAGAAAGTGTATATTTTAATCTGTCTATCACAGAACAAATTTAGTCCATTTTTCTGTTCCTTCGTTATTTTTTACGACAGTATCGATAAAAGCCATGCCTCTTACGCCATCGTAAACTGTTGGAAAATCTTGTTGTTCAGCTGTCGGAATTTGTCCTTCACGTTTTGCCGTAACTGTTGCCGCAAAATTACGGTAGATATTCGCAAATGATTCCAATAAGCCCTCTGGGTGACCTGCTGGTACGCGGGTATTATGTGTTGCAAAAGAACTCAACGTATAAGGCGCTGCGTAAGCATTTCCTGTGCGATAAAGCTGACGAGGCTGATCAAGCATCTTGATGATTAAATTGTTCGGATCCTCATTTGCCCATTCCAATCCACCTTTTTCACCGTAGATACGGATACGAACGGCATTTTCTTCTCCGGCTGAAATTTGCGAAGCCATTAATACACCTTTAGCACCATTTTCGAAACGCAAAAGCACCGAGCCATCGTCATCCAATAGACGACCTTCAACAAATGTTGTGAGGTCTGCACATAGTTCTTGGATTTTTAACCCCGATACATATTCCGCTAAATGCGCAGCATGGGTACCGATATCACCCATAACCAACGATTTACCTGAGCGTTTCGGATCTGCACGCCAAGCGGCCCCGGCATTACCTTCGCGTTCTGTTAGTCGGCTTAACCAACCCTGTGGATACTCAACCACAATCTTTCTGATCTTACCGAAGTGGCCTTCTTTGACCATCGCTTTGGCTTGTTTAACCATCGGGTAGCCGGAATACGTATGCGTAAGACACAGTGTGCGGCCTGTGCGCTCTACTGTTTCCTGTAATTCTTTTGCTTCTTCAACAGATACTGTCATTGGTTTTTCAACAACAACATCAAACCCTTTTTCTAGCGCTAATTTAGCTGGAGCAAAGTGTAGAAAATTGGGGGTTACGATCGTTACAAAATCCATACGCTCGCCTTCAGGAAGCAAAGATTCTTTTTCGATCATCTCTTCATAGTTTAGATAGACACGCTCAGGAGCTACAAATAAGTCTTCTCCAGATTGTTTTGAAATCTGTGGATCAATACTAAATGCACCACAAACCAGTTCAATCTTGCCATCCATAAAAGCAGCAATACGGTGTACAGCGCCAATAAAGGCATCGTTTCCGCCTCCGACCATACCCATGCGAAGTTTTCTCTTCATAACGTTATTATTTTTGATTATTTATTTTTCAAACCCTTACAGTGTACAATATACACAATTTAGCTTATTTTACATATAAAATCATCTTGATGCTGCCCATATTTTCCTTTGGAAAGCCATTCGGATATTGTTCCATTAATACCTTTAGCTCTTCTGTATTGCGATAAACATATCTTTTTGTCTCTGCTATCCAAAAGTTGATAGGTGCAGTTATTTCCTTCGCAACAAACCCAATTTTTTCGAGCGAAGAATGTTGGCTCCAATCACGGTCGGTGAAAGTCATAATGTCTCCTGGCGAGAAATCGCTACAAAAGGCTTTAATTAATTTGCTAAGGCCCCCTATGACATTAATACCTGTTTTATTACAAAAGCGTAATAGTTCAAATGAGCGATAATCTTCATCTTTATCCAACATTCGGCGCCCTCCAGAGAATACCGCGACCGCAACAAGCTCTCCCTGTTCATAAAGGCCATAACGATACTTGCCGGGAAGAGCGGTTTGTAAATGATGTTCCACGAGGAACTGTAAACTCGTTCTTTTGTCGATCCGGGCAACGACAGTATTACGGGCGTAAATGCGTTTGTCATTTTTTGTTCTAGAAACAATGCGCCTGACGATCAAATCAAACTTTGTTATTAATTGGTCTTCATCGATATGAATACAAGGATCGGAAGTATCACGTCTCACGGATTTCTCGTGAGGGTATAGTAAAATGTTAATTGTTAATTCCGGAGATGATATTTGTATAAATCCATCAACATGACAAAGCGCTAATGAAACTTCAAGAGCTTGCTCTAGCCTAAGCTTGAACTGTGTCGACAAATTTATAAACGAAGGATCCATAAAACAAAAGTAACTTTTATGGAAGTTTTGACGAAATATTCACTTTTAATAATTATCCGTACCTTTGTACCCAAGAATATAATGGAGCGACAGCGTATCCTTGTTAAAAAAGTACAATGACTCAGGATGAGCAATTAGCCTGACATGATCTAAAATAAAAACGTGCTAAAATTACAACAGGCGCCAAGTGACTTTAAAAGCAAACAGCGTGTAACGAGCTCAGGTAGAAATGAGTATCGGCACTTATAAATAATTATAATACATATGAAACTTCCGATAGTGGCGTATGGCGATCCTGTATTAAGAAAGGTCGCTGAAGAAATAGATGAAGACTATCCAGATTTAAAGAAATTGATTGATGATATGTTCGATACCATGTATGCAGCGCATGGTGTTGGCTTGGCAGCTCCACAGGTAGGTTTGCCTATACGTATGTTCGTTATCGATGCAACTCCTTTCGCAGAAGATGATGAAGAAAACAAAGAAATGCTCCAATCGTTCAAAAAAGTTTTCATCAATCCCATCATGGTTGAGGAGTCTGGTGAAAAATGGGCTTTCGGTGAAGGATGTCTAAGTATCCCAGATATTAATGAGGACGTATTGCGTCACCGGAATATTCGCATCAATTACTTAGATGAGAACTTTGAAGAGCATGAAGTAGACTTAACAGGTTTGGCTGCCCGAGTGGTACAGCACGAATATGATCATATTGAAGGTAAACTATTTACCGACAAATTGAGTGCCTTGAAGAAGACGATGCTAAAAGGTCGATTGGATGCTATCGCGAAAGGAAATATTCGTGTTGGTTATAAAATGAAATTCCCACAGCAAAAGAAAAAGCGTTAGTTCATACTAACGCTTTTTCTTTGTCGCTTCCTTCTAGTCCGTCTTTTAATCCATTTTTAATATGGATTCGGTCATCCAGTGTGACGTGTTCTAGAAAGTTTACGTGCTAAGAGGGACTTTCCTCAATCCAAGCGGGGTAAATACAAACGATATTTAACGGCTGTCATTCGTATTAAAAAGACAACAGCAGCCCCAATAAATGCCGCCCAGGAGAGGTCGAGATCAAGGTGCACCAGCAAGATATATGTGAGCCCTCCACCTAAACAGGCCGTAGCATATACTTCTTTTTTAAAGATTAGTGGGGTTTCGTTGAGTAACACATCGCGTGTCATCCCCCCACATACCGCGGTGAACATTCCAAAGATAATGGCAGCATAGGTATTGCTTTCGTAGTTGAGTGATTTTTGTACCCCAAGGATGGTAAAAAAGCTAATTCCGATGGCATCAAAAAGTGTCAGCGTGCGATAATAACCATACAACTGTTTGTTGAAGACAATGGCAATTAAAATTCCGAGGAAAATAGCGATGAGATAATTGCTATCATTGACCCATACTGGGCGTAGATTCAAAAATACATCCCGCATCGACCCACCGCCAATGGCTGTCACAAACCCTAAAAAGGCTGCCCCAAAAATATCAATATCTTTACGTTTTGCCGACAGGGTACCCGATATTGCAAAAAATAAAGTGCCAAGCAAATCGCTTAGATAAAAATAATTGGCATCAGTAATCATGGTAATCCTTTTTAAATCAATATGTTAAATCCTCCATCTGACATTGTCCCATTTAGCCTATATCAACGGGGATAAACTTCCCTTTATTGGACAAATTTAGGAGAAATCTTGATAGTTTAAATTCACCGAAAGGCGAATTGCTTTCAACCCCGCAATTCCTTGTACATCTTCCAATTTTAAATGTTCGATGGTATGCTCAATAATGCCCATGTCATAAATTGCCTGTATACTTAGCATGAGATCCTCCAGGATTTCATCCGATAAATAGACAATAGCAATTTTATTGACCTGGGTAAGTCGTTCTTTGGTTCGCTTTATCCGAATTTTGTCTATCCTCTTTTTGATGATTTCATAACGGATATTGAGCGATCCCTCGACATCAAACCTCCTTTCATCTTCCCGGAAGCTGATATCAATGCTATGTGGGTTGATGAAAATCAGTTGTGTTGTTTCTAAAGCCAGTGGCAGCGTATCTTTCGCATGGTATGCTTTCAGCGCAATTCTGGCCATCGAAACAATTTGCTGACGCCTAAATACATTGATGAATTCGTAGCTGAACGATTGTTGGGGCGTAATGGATTCGCCGATATAAATGTCATATTCAATACCGTCTGTCCTGAACTTTTGAAAATAAGACGGATAATTTCCCTGGATGAAGCTATTGAAATGATCCAGTTCTCTACTGATCAATTGATTGATCTGACGTAGAGAAGTTTCAAACTCATTCCGATAAAACTCCCCGGTGTCCCGATTGGTGAAAAAATGCTTCGCATAATGCTCAATCACCGCTATTTTTGATGGGAATTGCTTTCTGGCTTCTTCTAAAAATGGCTGCACATCTTTTCTGAAGAACTCAATGATCTTGACCATCGATTCATCAAAAGAGATATGGTCAAGAGATTCTGTAATTTGATCGACCCGTGCTGAAAAAGTCATAATCAATTTGTGCTTTCCGTCTAACGAGAGCTCATCAATAAGCATGGCGAGCTGTTTGACCTTGAAGCTAAAGTCTTTGAGAATAGAGGCGTTTCGTATGATCGTAGAGTCTTTGACATCGACAGCACCATAGAGCGGATAGACTTCTTCAAATACAACCGCTTTAATATGGGCATCCTGACTATCGTTTTCCAGTTCCTGAATGTACTGGGCCGCGATATGGTTAAATTTCCACTGAACCGAAGGCTGTATTGTCGTAAACCGGTTAATGATGATATCGTCGATACGTTTTTTAAATTCCAGGGTGATATCTTGAGCTAGTTGTGATAAAAGCGGAACCAGAGAACCTAAGGCTTGCATGGTTTCACTGTCGAGCTGATCTTGTTCACGGCTGTATATTTCCAATATGCCTGAAAGAGAATGATTATGAATGAGCGGAATACACAAATAGGTCGTTACCCCCGACAAGCTAATCCGCTCGTCGAAAATGGACGTGGTATTCCGGATACCATTCGTCGCATTACTTGTATAAAATATCACATGCGGATGCTTTAGGTAGCCCGCGATTTCAGGATTGATCTTAAAGGTTTTATTGGCGGTATACGCTTCAGCAAACAAGATGCTTTTATTGGTGATTGAATAATCGAAAAATGGTACCCCATTTAATTGGAACAGCGGAAATAGACTAAATACCGTATCAGGCCCCTTTAATAGCGGTGTGATTATCTTTTCTAAATCAGCTAAAAAGAGGTGGTAATTGTATGTAGGCAAATCCAGGAGGATGGACTGGATTCGCCGTAAGGTATATTCCGTACTGGTCTTTCTTAAGGTCACCATGCTAAAGCCCGATAACTCAAAATCTTCCAGTTTAACGGTATTGATAACGGTATTCCAGTCAAAAATGGAATCACTGGGGTTTTCCGATAAACGACCTATATCAAGTGCCGGCAATGTCTTTTTTGCTTTGATCTCAACAAATTTAAAATCGATGTCTAAATCGTAATAATCGATAATCTCCCCCTGATCATTGAGGTGATGATACACAATGCTGCTGTTTTCATTGGGAGAAAAGCCATAGAGTCTATCGAAGATGAGGGTATAAAAAAGCTTTTCTTGATTCGTAAGAAGGCTTCCGGCACGCATCTTCCCTTGCATTTCTTGCTCCACAAGCTGATGGCTAGATAGGTCGAAAAAGGCTTCGGTTCCATAGAAGGCTTCTTCTGCTAGGGCTGTTGTGAGTGCCCAGTACCTTTTTGGAGCAGTGTCAATCAACGATACGGAGAGGCTATAAATCAATTGCAGAATATCTTTATAGGCATTGAGATTCTGCTTGCAGAGTTTGCCGTTGAGATGTTCTATTTCTTTGATGCGTTCCAACGCAAACAAAGGAATCATTTCATCCGATGAAGTGCCATTTTCAATAAAAGATTCCAGGTATTTGAAAAATGGTTCAAAGTCTAGCCTGCCATTTGTATACGTATTGGCGTTTTTTGCCGTTGTGAGTTGTACTTTCTTTATCTCCATGGATCGAAATTTTAAAAACGGAAACCTGTGCTGAAATAGGGATACCAGCCTTCATTGGATTTCGTCATGACAAAATGCAAAGGAAGTGCATTGGCGACGATGTAATAAATACCCCCACCCACACCTTGATGAAACTTATCACTATTATAGCCCTTTGCCCATACTTTTCCAATATCATACATGGTCATTAGTCCGAATTCACCTGGAAGAACATAGCTTTTGACATCAAGTACTTTAACACGGGCCTCTAGGTTATTATACAGCATCTGTTGCCCCGCAAATCGATATTGGCGAAATCCTCTGAGATTTTCATGGCCACCTAGAAATAAATATTGATAAAATGTAGGGTTCCCGACAACGATCCCCCCTCCCGTTCTATTGGCGAATATAATGCCTTCATTGAATGCACTGAAATAGCCGGTTATTGCGGCACTTAACTGCGCTGAATTTTTTGAGTACGGATTGAGTCCAAAATAGGAATTCAAAGCGGCTTCAATATATAGCCCTTTACTTGGGTTAATCTTTCGATTACGGGAGTCTTGTGTTAAAAATGCATTGATACCTGCAAAAGTTTTGTCTTTGGTAATCGATAAACTATCGTAAGAATGTAAAGCTTGGGGATTTAAAATAAATCGATCTTCATTCTCAATCGGATCTAAGTGGTAAAATTGGATATGCGGACCTACGGCAAAGCTTAACGTAGATGAAGGTTTCCATCTTAACTGCGGATTGATATTGAAAATATTGAATCTGCTTCTGTAATATTTTGCACCATACTGTTCCTTTAAGAAGAGCGAGTTATTACCTACACCGAAGAAGTTTTGCGTGTTGTCAGGAGCTTTTGCTAGCGCATCGACAACAAGATCTGCATCCCCGACAACAGCTATCCATTCGCCTCTATAGTGAATTTTATAAGCTCCGGTCCGGAAGGCTGTTGCTACAGTCAGTTGTTGCTTATACGTAAAAGGATTTTTTCTAAATCCACGCTGATGTGTATAAGCAGCCCCCAGCCCGAGCGAAAAACCGTCATCAGCATTATAACCCGCAGTCACCAGAGGAAGCCAGGTGTTATATAGGTTTACAGGAACAAATTGCGTGTTGGTACTATCTTGTGCATAATGAAGCTTTATTTTGTTCTTCTCACCCAGTAAAGTGGAGTTTTTGGTATTCTCGTAAAGCTGTATTTTCGATTTGCCTTCGTTGATAACATAAGTCTTTGGCGTGCTATCTCCAATAATTCGGAGTTTAATCGGAGAATTTGCGTTATCGATGACAACAGAGTCTTTTCCCTCACCTAAATAGAGACGAATTTCTTTTGTTAGGCGGTCTTTATAGGTTTTGTCCATCAATGCTTTGGTGACCTTACCATCTTTATTGATCTTCGAAACTTTGACTTTCAGGTTTTTATTTTCCGTGCTGTGTATTTCTACTTTTTCGTTTTTGTCGCTGAGGTGAATATCGACAATGTTATTGATGAAATTATAATACTCTTCCATCGCTGTGGGTAGAGCATCACGACGGCTTTGAAGTGTTTTAAAAATTTGTTCCCCACGAATAGCAATGGACGACTGTGGCAGGCTACGTACCGACTCCCATAATACCGAATCTGTGAGACGTGCTACAAATTGCTTGACCTCTTTGGTCCATTCCTTGTGAGAAAGCTGGTTGCTCGGATGGGCATTTAAAAAACGCGATTTAAATAAAGAATAGCGAATATTGGGAATACCCGTCGTAAAACCTTGCATGACTGGGTTGACAAATTGCTGATAGATATCTTTCATCAGAAAACCTTGTGTGACACGCAGCGCCTGATCCCGATCGCGGGGAATAGGAATGTAGTCTTTATCGTGATCTGTGCTATCCTGATTTTCATTATACCAACGCCATTGATCCTCGTGTCGATCCCAATCGCTTACCAATACATCCAGCATTCTTGCGCGCAGATATGCCTTAGCTTTAAAGTTATCATCGTTATCTTCCTGTAGTTTTCGGACAGCTTTTGGGCTGTTGTCTGAATCACCAAGTGGTTCGCGTTCTTCTAGTAAAGCCACCGTATGCTCAAAAAGCGGCGCGTATTCCCCCAATATGCTGTCTTGTGCAACAACGCCGATGATGGGATGGGCATGGGGGACGTTCACGGCATTTGCCAAAGCAGGGATCATAAGTGCGGAATAGGGATGCTGGGCGCTGGTGGCATCGTCTAAGACATCCTGTACAAAGGTCCCATGGAGCTCTTCAGGTATGAGGGATTCAGTCCTTTTATTGACCGAACGTAGTGCCCATTCCCGACCGATTGAATCCGTAAGTCGTAGGGAAACCGATTGCATCCCGCCTCCCTGTTTGACAGGATGCAGTCCCCCGTACAAGGTTGAAAGCTGAAGCAAAGGCAAGGTGGTTTCCGCGGCCCATTCTTTGCGGTAATTTTCGCCAAGGAAGAACTTCTTGAATTTACTGGCTTTACCATATTTTGCATTTGTAACGATGCTTACACTGTCCTTGATAACGGTTTGAGCAAAGGATTTGCCCTGATGTGCAGGGGACTGTGTATGCTTTTGTTGTGAATAAGCATGACTAGCAAGAAAAATAAGAAAGAATGGTACTACCTTTTGCATGCCTATTTTTGTTCAAATTTATAAATGATCCCTTTATCCTGATTACCGGCTTCGCTGCTGATGTAAAGATTAAATTTTGAATCAAAGTTAATGCCTTCAGGTTGAGGGAAAATCTTCGGGTCTAATGGAGAGAGTGATTTCACATGAAAATTCTCATCGGTTACAACAAGGGCTTTGTCTACAGAAGATAAGATATACCATTCCTTGCTGTCTGCTTTTTTAGCTAACGCCGAGGGTTTGAACGTTTTCTTGATTTTAGCATCAAATGCATGAAGTTCATCAAGCTGGATGGCAAATTCTCCCTTCGGCTGAAATTGACCACGCTCGTCAATTGAAAAGACATAACCCGAGGTTTGCGATTGTTTTCTGTCGACCTTACATTCTTTACATAATACGTATGCCTGGTTGCTTTCGCGGTCAACAAAAAGCCCTTCATACTCTCCTTTTGGAAGTAAATTTTTCTGTTCGACCACGTTTTTTATATCGTCCTTTTCGGCAATGGGAAAGGAATAGATGCTACCATTGCTCTTTAAAATAAAGAAATGTGTATTGCTTATCGAGATGTCCTCATAGTCGCCATCTTTTCCAAAAGGGTTGAACGTAACTTTTTGTGTCGGTTGGTTAAATTTATAAAGAAAGCCCTGCTCATCTTGAATGGCATAAATATCGTCATCCTGTCCCGCGAGAAAAGCTATTCCGGATATTTCTAACAATTCGTCGGGCAAACTCATCTTTATGCCCGAAGATAATGTATAGGGTATTTGTTGCTGTTTTTCAGCTTGAACATGAGCGGGTTTGTTGCTGTTTTCCTTGGTTGTATTATTCGGATTGCAGGCGAGAAAAATAACAGAAGCTAAACCTAATGCCATAGTTGTCAATATCGTGGGATTTTTCATCATTATATGATTAAATTTTAAATTGAGGAAGCCATCCGGTTTCTGAATGAGCTTACGTTCAATGATTATATTGTTGGGCTTTTAGGCTGTTCTTGTTGTAATGAGCTGCCTTGTTGAATAGCCCTATTGTCTCATGTTGCCTTTCAAATAATGAAGGATTTGTTGCTGAGAAACATTTTTCTGCTGTGTTTCTATTGCCTGATTTTGTCCGTGTTCATCCAGTAAAGTTGCTTCGGTGTCGTCTGCAAACTGAATATCGAATAACTCTTGTATTTGATGTGCTAATGCTAGATTCAGCAATGGAAAGCAAGTTTCTATACGTCGGTAGATGTTACGGTTCATCCAGTCTGCAGAGCCCAGATACGCGCTCGTTTGTGCTTGATATTGAAAAATAAATATTCTGCCATGTTCTAAATATCGTCCTACAATCCGTTTCACGACAATGTTGTCGCTCAATCCGGGTACTTGTGGTTTTAGTCTACAGATTCCTCTGACCAATAATTGCAGTTTTACCCCTGCCCGGCTCGCCTCATACAATTTATTGATTAACGATTCTTCTTCCAGATTGTTTAATTTAATTTTTATTGTAGCGCTGTCTCCGTCTTTAGCTGCTTGGATGGTCTTGTCTATCAGGGATAAAAATGTATGTTTGAGATTGAACTGTGCAATTAATAGATGGTTAAAAGACAGCTCATTTGGATGATGGGGTTTTCTCCGAGCTGGTAAAAACTCGAATAGCATGTCTAATTCGTTGGTCAATAGTTTATTTGAGGTCATAAGGAAGTAGTCCGTGTAGACCTTCGCCGTTTTTTCATTTAGATTTCCTGTGCCTAATAAAGCACTTTCTCGACCCTCTTTGCGTTTGACGAGCGCTATTTTGGCATGTACTTTTAAATTGGGGATGCTATACGTGATTTTGACGCCCTGTTCTTTCATTAATCGAGCCCAATGTATATTATTCGCTTCATCAAAGCGCGCTTTCAATTCGACAAATACATTGACTCTTTTCCCATTTTTTGCTGCGGTAGCCAGCGCTTGTGCAATATGCGAATCACCGGCGATACGGTATAAGGTCGTGTAAATCTCATCTACGGTTGGATCTATTGCGGCCTCATTAAAAAAACGTAGTATGGGATCGAACGATTCATAGGGCGTGCAGACCAACAGATCCTCTCGGTCTATTTGGTCAAAGATAGATTCCCTGAAATTCTGATTCTTATTGATTTGCAGCTGTTTTGGATAAGAAAGTTCTGCTGTTTTAATCGGAAATGAAAATAGATCTTTCAGATTGTGATAGTTTCCGCCTTCGACAATGCTACTTTTTCGCAGATCAAATAGTGTTGCCAATGTTTCAATCAGCTGTTTTGGCAGATTTGGCTGGAATAGAAAGCGTGTCGCATAGCCAAGATCACGTTTATTGACTTCCGTCTCAATTTTTTGGGCAATATCACCCTCAAATTCATCTTGGAGATTTAATTCCGCATCCCTCGTGATTTTAAAGGAATAGAAATTTAATGATGTATTTCTTATGGCTTCAGGAAAAAATGCTTTGATAATATCATCGATGAGTACGACATATTTATTCCCAATGATCTCACAGGTGAAAAAGCGGCCAATATGATTTGAAGGGACATTTAGAAAGAATACCACTCCAGTATTGTCGTCTGTAACGACGAAGTAGAGCTGATTGTTGATCGGAAAAAAAGAAGTATCATCAATTGGTATAATTTGGAGGTAGGAGGCAATTGTACTAAAGAAATATTGAGCTGCGAGGTCTTTTACTTCTGCTGGAATAGCTTGGTTGTAGATAAAGAATATATTTTCTTTTGCTAATTCTTGGATAATATCAGCTAGTATTAAGCCAAATTTTTCCTGTTGTTTGTTGATGGTTTTTGACGCTTTTTTATATGTGCCAATATCGATGTTCGGAATGAGCTGTCCCGGATTTTGCTTCATTATTTTTTTCCAAGCCATTAGTACAGGCATTCTAACACGATAAAATTCATCCAGATTGGATGAGAAAATAGCGAGAAACTGTAGTTTTTCCAGTAAAGGTACCTCCTCACGAGCGGCTTGGTCAAGTACCCGGTCATTGAACGATAACCAGCTGATGTCTCTGTTGATATAAAGATCTTTCTTCTTCATCCGTATAAATTTATGGTTATGGCAACGTGCTTACAACAACATTAATAATGATGCTATCTATTGGTAGCTAATGATTGATCTAAAGGCGGCATCTTTTTAAATAAAAAAGAAAGTTTGGAAAACATGATGCTGAAATATTTCACTGTTTTTATAGTATTGCATTAAAATATGGTTGCGGCGACAAAAGAAACAACCGATATAACAAGTCCAAACATAAAAATTCCATAGGCGTATCGTAGAAGCTTATATTTTCGTCCTAATACCACACCTTGCGAATAAACATCCTTGGTGAGCATGCCATATAGAAATTCCGAGTCGACCATTACCTTCTGCATACCCTCGTTATAATCGTCGAGTTTCATTTTGTAAAAATTTCCAAAAAAGAGAAGATTGACTGATTTCTGTTCGATTTCCTCCTTTGAGAATTTACCCGACGGAATTTTGGGTATCGTTGATAGTATGGCCATGACCATGGTTGCTACCACGGCTGTAGTTAAGATAATTGTTGGGATAATCAGGTGCTCGTTGGCATCTAGTTTCCGAAATAAGACAGCAATCACGACAGAAAGGATAATAGAATTGACCGTTAAGAGGATGTTGGCCTTATTGTCTGCCATGTCGCTTAGTCGCTGATTGTTTGAGGACGTAATCCGGAACATTGTTTCTATCCCACGTTCTGGCTTACTGCCTTTCTCTTTTTCCTTTTTGTCTTCCTTTTTACTTTCTTTATTTTTTGAGATAGATTTCTCCTGTTTTTTCTCCAGTTCTTTTAGATTCATCTCCTTTTTGGCATTAAGCTTTTGTTGCGCATATTCAGTATGGTAATGATGGCTCATTAGTAGTTTGATGGTGCCGGCCCGCCATACGTCTTTATCGATCTCCTTCCCTAGTACTGCTTCAGCTTCGGCTTTCATCAGTTTGTTTCTGTTGACGAAATCCTCATTCCCAAAATGAAATAGGTCTGCGTCGCAGAGAATTTGCTCCAGCAGATTTGTAGGATCCTGAGGCATTCTCGTTGCTAAAATACAACCTTTGATTTTTTCCTGTATGGCTTCCGGTATGCCTTTGTCCTGGAGGAAATTTAAAGCAATTTCGACACTTCTTTTTTCATGACCAATAGCATTGTCAGATTTTACGTAGCCGAGATCATGAAAGTAGGCGGCACTAATAACAATAAAGTGATCCTCCTCTCCTAGTTTATAGTACGATGAAATCTCCTCCGCGGCACGTACAACAGAACGTGTGTGTATCGTATTGTGAAAGCAATGGCAAACTGAAATATTTTCTGTAATATAAGTTTCAGCATATTCTTCTACCTGTTTTAAAAGCTGAGCATAATCTATCATGGACCAATATGGTTTTATTTGCAATAAAAGTATTTAATATCTTTAATTTCTTAAAAATAAGGTCTTCTTTTTTGTTATTTATTAACCTAGATCAAATTTACTGAAAAAAGCGTTATTCCAGTAGTTGTAAAATTGACTGTTATATAAGTAGATGAATTGTTCTTAAAACAGACCGCTAATCGGATGAAATATTTAGCTTTTATTAAAAGAGTACCCAGACTAATGCTAATCAAGGAAACCTAGGTAAAGCCTATAATACTCGAGTAAACATTTACTAAGGCGGTCATTGAGCATGTCTCAGATTAATACCGTTGATAGGTAAAAACAATAAGATAGGGCGTCCAGAATTCGAAATAGGATTCTAAACTGGATCCTGATTCGATCCTATGCTGAGGCCGATGCGGGAAATCAGTAGGGCGAAATGCTTTTTTAGCCCTTTTTATGCTGTGTTTCTCCGGGCATATAGCGCTTTTTAGTCATTATCCAGGGTTTATCCAGTTTTCATTCCGCTCCGAAAGCCACTCTAAGGACAGTTCAAGCGGGTTTTGAGTAGCGTGACAGGGCTTACTGCGTGCCTGACTCGGACTCAACGCAGACTCACCTCGGGTTTAGCACGTATTCACGGTGTATTACTGATAAATAAACACAGCTTATGTGTTGCCTTAAACCAAGGGAGATAAGATAACAAGGGTTGCTCCGCTCCATCGTTAAATTGGGGCATTCCCCTACGCTGCTCTGCTCCCAAATTCTTTTTGCGCCTTTGATAGTATGTTTTTCCGAGTTGTTTTCGTGTTTGCTGCGTTGCTACGGAGTTGTTCGGCTGCGGTTCAGTCTGGTATTGGCCTTTTTTAGGGGCATCCAGGGGATATGGTCGCGTTCGGAGCGTCATTTGCCCGTGTTGGCAGCGGGGTGAGTGCGGGCTTAGACTCGGACTCAACACGGACTCAACACGGACTCAAGACGGACTCAAGACGTTCAGGGGCTAAACCAGCCCCGACCATGGTACAAAGGAGGCTGGGAGGGCAGTCGGAGGTTCCCGCAGACCTTTGTCAGCAGCCGGAGCGTTGTCCCCAAGCGGAACCACCTTTCCCTAAATAAGGGAGAGTTAAGGATGCTTTATTC
Organism: Sphingobacterium sp. 40-24; assembly: GCF_001899705.1. NCBI lineage: Bacteria > Pseudomonadati > Bacteroidota > Sphingobacteriia > Sphingobacteriales > Sphingobacteriaceae > Sphingobacterium > Sphingobacterium sp. 40-24. Next base: position 331,984 of record NZ_MKWH01000009.1, read on the forward strand.
CTTAGTTTAGCTTTTGTTTATCGTTAGCTTAGTAATAAGTTAGGGTTTGCTTAGCCATAACCTATACTATACCTAAACTAAACCTAACTAAACCCTAAACTAACCCTAAGTAAACAGGCAGGAAAGTATAACTGCAAATGAAGGTATTCCGGAGCCCTGTGTTCTGCCATTTTTCCGACCTACCGATATCCGCCTATCCCCTGTTATATCCTGCATTGCGGTGTCTTTCCGCTGTGATCTTTCCGATGGGACAATTTTCCGGTCTTATCAATATCCACCCGTTTATAGGCTGCGCCTATGCGCATCGTCTTCGATTGAGCGTTGAGCCGAGCGGGCTACCAAAGTGATCCCGAGCTTAAGCAGATCGAGCAATACAATGTCCATCCATGTTTCTGCTGCGGAGCCTGTATCGAGTCCCGGTTCCCGTCCCCATTCTGTGCCGGATCCGGCCTTCCCAGCCTTCCGATCACCTGTTTTACAAAAAGAATCTCGCACCGTTACAGGCAGTTAAGGTGAAAATGAAATAAATAAGAACAAAAG
>NZ_MKWH01000010.1:0-22591 GCF_001899705.1 Sphingobacterium sp. 40-24
ACTTATTGAGGAAACGTGTAGTATACGCTCCGTCTTGACCACCAAAAGTGGGGAAGAACCAATATGCTCCGGAATATAAGTTGTTAAACAGAAAGATATTACTTGGAGAGGTAAAAATGCCTCCAAATATCATACTGATTGAACAACAAAGGGGTCATTATCTGACGGAATGCCATGCGATAGCAGCGCTTAAACAAACATGATATCCTAAATTATGTCCGGAATCAGGGGGGCAGCATGCTCCGGTATATGCATTCAAAATGTGCTTTAGCCTTTGGCCCACGTATTTCAGCATATTTTCCAATATTCGGAATTTGGAGAATATCCTTCTGCATCTTGAAATTATATATAATAATTGCAACCTCCTTAAACATTAGCCAAAATACGTTCCAAAGTTGAGTGTCCGTCAAGTCTATCAATAGCGCAATCAGATGTTCCTTTTCCAACGTAAAGGACTTCATGGTTTGAGATTACATCTGGAATTCCCTGCAATAAATGAACAAAATTTGATATTAGGGTTGTTGAAACAAGATTTCCATTTTCATCATAGTTTAAAATAGAGTTATAGGGATAAGCTGAAACTTTTACCCGGCCTCCAAAATCTGCTATTAATCCCGGGGGTTTCAGCACCATCATTTCGAAATTTCAAGTCAAATTTAAATTGATCACCATCTTTCTTAAATGTTTCTGGTACAATCGAGATTATAGGCCTACTGCAAATTAAATAGATCATACAATTCCTCAATCTTTCGGTTATTTCTGTAAAAAATCCATCCAGTTCATTTCTATCAGCAAAGCGATAAAGAAATCTATCATGAGAACGAAATCGAAGTAGAACCGAAGAAAAATATTTAGTAGGTTTCATAGGAGCTAAAATACTCAATCTATATCAGAAATATTAAAACTGTCCAATACTTTGCAATTTCAATCGCATTGTTTCTTAAAAATAATATATAATTTATTTTAGCATTTTTATCCTATGGAAGCACTGATTTTTTTTCTCAAACATTACCGAATAGACGAAGAATAGCTTCATATTAAGGCCTGAGTGTAAATTTGGAAATATTTGATAAAATCAAGATAGCTAATCTTAAGGATTTATTATTTCATTATCATTAAGTTTGGGATAATTGAATGAAGCGTCTAATGAAATTAATTATCTATTTAGTGCCGCCAACCAAAAGCCTATACTAGGCTCAGTCATAAGTTAGGTAATTTGAGCAATGTCTTAGACACCACGTCCGAAACACATACTACTGAAAATAAAACACTTATATTGACATCTAAATTTCGCAAAGGGGGACAAATATACCATTGTCGACTTCCCTTGTAAAGGAGACAGCACCCATCAAAAGAAAGCAATCGTATTAGCACGGCGGAAATCCCAATCACATTTAAGTGAGTATTTCAGATTTCTCCCTGCCAGAGAAGAATATTATTTAACAAGACAAACTTACAGATTATAGATTTTAACTTTCGGGACCAAACACTGTCTGCATTTTACGATCAAAATCCCAACCAATCCCGCCAGTTTTGTAATGGTCTTCCTTGTAGTAAATTTCTTCATAAGGCATTCCGTCCAAACCGTCAAACTGGCAAAAAAGATGCGGACATGAGGTATATTCATCACCGTCCTTAATGAAATTAACGATTCTATGATAAGGAATGCGGCCGATCATTTTTGCAGGTATAACCTTATATTTAGCCTGCTTGAGCCGCGGATCAGAAAAAGTATGTACTGGCTCCCAGTAACCATCATCATCCATGATAACAAACGAACCTATACCTGCATTTAGTAGAAATTCGACACCATTAAAATATATATCATGAAAAAACGTTCGGTAAGATGTATTAAACGTTCCCGATGGACTGGAGACTCCTGTACCGTAAGTAATATCATCCACTGCCCTAATATAAACTTCCTCACAAATAAATTTCGAACTAGGTTTATTTATCAAGGAATTTCCATTAGCTGGGGCTTTAATAAATTTATGATCTATAATCGCTTTCAGCAGCCGTTCCTTCATCTTCAAGCCCCGATTTAGCCGTTGAACATTTTTCTTTATTTCTTTTTCTTTGTCAATACCAAATGCCACTTTAAGTATTTTTGGATACTCATAAAGATAAGTTTCCAAATTTGTAGCGGTCCAAATTTCGGGAATGGCAATTCCCCTAGATTTACAATGTACCTCCAGAATTTCTCGATTTCTTTTCGACACATCGCAAGATACAATTATCAAAAGCTTATCGTGTGATACTCCACTTGCTTCAATAAGATCAACAATTACTTTTAATTCATTTCCAGAAATACTTTTTTGTCTTTTGCATTGGATTATCCAAACATCAGATTTACCAGAAGGTAGCGTAATATTTCCTTTAATATCTATTCCTGAATCATTTCCAGTGCGACCAGTATGTTCCAGTTTTATTCCCTTACATTTAGCATTTACCAACATAAAGCAGATATCCTCAAATCTTAAAGGATCAAGGTCTGAAAAATGTAGCCTATTCGTCGTTTTTGTAGGTTGCATGAACAATATTAATCGTTAATAAGTTGATCGAACAGTTCCGAAGGTCTCTAACTCAATATATTTTGCGTTGAACAGCGACGCCGGTATTTTTCTTCTAAGTAAGTTATGAAAGTTTTCATCATGAGTGGACAGAATAATCTGCTTGTTGAATTTGACAACAATACTTCTGAATAAATCTATTGTTGACAAAATATTAATGCTATCCATTGATTGAATTGGATCGTCAATAAAAATACAATTTACAGGATTTCCATCATTATCCTCAGCATTTAATGCTTTCGCTAAAAAAATACTGAGACTTAGAATATTCATTTGTGCCGTACTGAAGTACAAATTTGGCACCAGCGGGTTATCTCCATTTTCTCCAGTTACAAAAACATTTAACTTAGGCTTGTCATTACTAAAATCACATTTAAATTTGATTTTCTTATATTCAGGGTGTGGATCAACTTTTCGGTAGAGCACATTTATCAGATCCTCATAAAAGAAAGATTCTACCTGTTCATGTATAAATTTGGATATTCGATCTCTTTCTACACATAAATTTTTCCCGATTTTATCCCGTAGTAACTTAATACGTTTTTCTAACCCATCTGCTGTTTTGACAAATTTTTGATGATTTAAATAAGGCATTACGTTTTCCTGAAGCCTTTTCAGAAGCAGTAAATTTTGCGTAGTAACTTTATTCATCTCTATGCGTTTTTTAAGATCTGCCATTTCATCTTTTAGGAGGAATTCTAGGTGTTCTAAAGAGATCGATCTTTCAAATTTTAGCGCAAGAGATTCTGCAGACTGTTCAAATTTGTTGATAACCCTTAACAAATCACTATTTAATCTTTCACGCTTTACGATATCTGCATTTACTTCATCTATTAATATGGAAAGATTCTGGCCATTTGATGTCTCCAAAGATTTCGTGAGATGACTTTTCCTAGAATCTGCCTTTTTCTGATCTTCTTGTATTTTTGCTATAAGTTCATCCAATAATTCTAGCGAAATAGCTTTTCCGGGAAATTGTTTACGAAAAAATAATACAACAGACGAGTATTCTAAATCCTCCCGTAATTGCCTCAATGTCTCTTCTCTTTCGGCAACACTATTTTTAAGATCGTTGATAGATTTCTCTACTATCGCGATTTCTTCCCTAATGTTTTTGGTTGTAGTTTGTAATTCTAATAGCTCAGATGTTAGCAAATCTATCGTGGTCTGTTTATTCGAATTGAAATGGTCTGGTGTCAAACCTTGTAGTTTAGCTGACCATTTGACCAATGCTTCGGTATTATCTTCAATTTTTTTCTGTAAATTTTTGCTTTGATTATCTAGTCCTTCAATAAGTTCGTCTCGCACTTTAATCTCATAATTTGCGTTATTAATCAAACCATCAATACGATCTGCCAAAAGTTTTAGTTCGGAAACTATACGATTGCTAATTTCATCCAAAAGTTCTCCCTTATTCGATCTTTCTTCAATTAAGGCTTGCATCACTTGACTGAGTGCAGTGTTGTTATTAATGGCAAAGGTCAAATCTTCAAATGACTCAAATTCACTATCGCATAGTGGACAGTGATTACTTTTGGCATTATTAACTATTTCTGCTCCTCTTAAAATAAACTGCTGGATATCCTCACTTAACAATTCCTGCTGGGTGATTGCCCGTTGAATTCCATCTATTTCGAACAAAATTTTCTCCCTTCTTTGTATGAGTTTTTCCGCACTGGCGATCTGCTTTGCAAATTCTGTGCGGAGATCTTGTGGAATTAATGAAAATTTATGCTCAATGAAACAACTTTGGGCTCGTTTAAGTTCAGCTAAGCCATTCGACAAAGCACTCTTCTCAGCTTTTCTCCCATTCAGAGCTTTAGTAATTTCCTCCAACTCTTTGTTAAATTGAGACTGCTTTGAAATCAATTCTAATCTTGTATATTCTTCTAATTCAGGATTTACGAATTGTTGACGCATTTCCTCAATTTCTGCAAGTATTATTTTAATTCGTTCATCCCCCCGTTTTATCTGTAGATCTGATATTAATAATTTATTTTGTTCACTTACAAGCTTTTCACCTTCCGCCTTTGATAAAGCCAAAACTTCAGCTTGTTGAAAAATCTGGGTAACGTATTTACCAAAAGCCGATTTGATTTGATTTGCTTCTAATGTCAGCTTCGACAACGATTCAAGATTCCTATTTATCTTGTCCAACTCGCTTCTATCAGTTTTCGTCGCTAACAGTTGCTTCAAAGTATTTTGAAACTCATTTAACTGTTTAATTCCTTCCGCTATTTTTTTAGCAGCATCTATATATTCGGCGATACCAGCTTCTTCTGTTGAACCAATTAACAAACTCTCGATTTTCTTTTCATTTTCAATGACTTTTTCGAGTGAAAAGTTCAGTTTTAACATTCGAGTATCAATTAAATCTGATAATTCTAGAAAGTCTTTATCAGTGAAATCAGTGTCTATTCTTCTAAACCCCAAATTATCCTGATTCAACAAATCTATATGGGAATTGATCTTCTTTAAAATGTCCTTGTCACCTTCAAAATTCAACTTCAATTGACATTTTTGAAGTTCAGTTTTTAAACTGGTGATGTTAACATCGTTAGCTTTGATCAAACCGACAACGTTTTTATAGTACTCATCCAGATTTTTATCCCCGAAATAGGTTATAAATTTCTCATATCGTATATTTGAATCATCCTCTTTAAGAAAAGCATCTATCCATTCCTGGGAAAGTAAAACGTCTTGAAAATATTCTGTACCTTTCTTTGTCTCCGACAGTTTAAACTTGAAATCCGGTTGACCTGATCGAACATCAGGAATAGTATTTACAATGGTTTTATCGGAAACAGTTGTAGAAAGTCTTACGAATCCTTCCAAATCTGGATCGGAAAATTTATTACGAATAATATGCTGCTTTTCTTTAGTTCCGAAATCTGCTTTATAAGTTCTTTCGGCTTTTGCAGCATCAGCATTCTTACCATGCTTCCTGAGAAATCTATTAATGTTATTGGTAAATCCCCATTCTACTGCATCATAGAAAGAGGTCTTACCAAAACCATTTGGTGCATAAATAGAAATAAAGTCGGCTATTTCGCCAGTTTCTTGATCAGAAAAGTCGAAAGTCCCATTTTCAACCTTATCATAAGCCCTAAAAGCCTGTATTTCAACTTTTTTAAACTTCATTATTATACTTCTCTTCTAGTTCAGTTAGTATTTTTTGAATATCAGTTTCGGCATTTTTCTTGGTAGTGGTCAATTTGTGTGTACTGATCAGCTTTGTTAATTGTTCATCTTTTTTAAAAGTTATCGATTTATTTTGAACAGTCGCTGTTATATTCAGATCAGTATTTGTTATATGATGGCTAATTATTTTTTCCACTGCCTCGTCATTTACCTCTTCTTTATAATTCCCTAATACAATTTTCCTGCATGCAAACCTATCATTTTCAATCTTATATTGCAGTTCTTTTTCAACTGATTCACGGCAGACGTAGAAAATATACATATTCCACCGTTCAAATTCGGCAGAAGAGGGCAAGTCAGCCTGAAAATACGCAGCAATGGAGCTGTAAAGATCTTTCCATTGTTCTTTCAGAAGATTTTCCGTTGGAAACAACAGTGTAAATACGTTAATAGTACCCAAAAAGGATACCTGATAAAGGCCGACCTTTACACCTGGGTATATTTTTTCTATGGATTTCACGTTCTCAGTGTCTGAGCAATTCTTCATATTCTGCTTTTAATTTTGCTATTAATTCCTGTTCCGACAAACTATTATAATCACGATAATCTTCTTCCTTTTCAATGATACATTTCTTTTGAAAAGCATATAGATGTATTAATTTATAACTTTTAAAAGGATGTTCGACCCCTTCATCAATAAGCATCTCCACTGCTTGAACATTATTAGCACGAATAATGTCATCTATTGCGTTAGATGGGATGATATATTTATCCGGCTTGGATTTTGTACTAACGATTATGCATCCGTTTTGTGACAAGCCACGAAAATCCGATTGTGTAATTTCTTTAAACTGTGCAGACCAGTCCTTCGTTGTGTTAGAAAAAAGTATCCTAAAGGAATTAAAGTTCTCTTCTAAGGTGCCTTCGGTAATATCGTTATCCTTCACTAAATTTAAGATGATCAGGTACTCGAGCCAAGTTATCCAAAGTTCTTTTGATAACAAATCATTTTTACTTGGCTTATTCCCGATTAGCAATTTTTCATTGAAAAAATTCTTTACGAATAGTGGTGTAAGATTATTGTTGACAATTTTGTCTGTGATATTCCTCAAAAAATCCCTGGTGTAGGCGACGTTTCCTGGTACTAGGCAATTTTCAATCTTCATCACCTGATTTTTTAATAACGAGAAGGAGGTAAGATAATAAGGCAGCAGCTCTATTAGATCATCATTAACAGCGACTATCTCGTCAAAGAAAGCCATCGGCATAAAATCGATTCTTCCCAAGGTTTCCTGCCCATCTGGAACAGACATTTTTTTTTGTATTCCAGCAAGATAATAGTGTCCATTATCTATATTTATTATGCCACCACCAGACTGCCCAACGATTTCTTTATGCGTGGCCACACGTTCTAACTCACCTTCAATGTAGTTTAAGGGCTTCTTTATCTTAAGAGTAAGATTATTGTCACGATAAGAGAAATCCTCTCTACTTCTTGAATTAGGGTGACCTGCCAAAACAAAGGTTCCCAATGCAGCAAAAGGCTTATCCAATCGCAACAATTCAGTAATACTATCATCAACCTTCTGAATTTTTATGATGGCTGCGTCAATATTCTTAAAATCGTTATGATAGTATGGTTCCCCTATCATCTCGAGTTCTTCGTTCACCAAATCACCTTCTTCATTAACAGTTTGCCTAACTATCGATAAGGGTAGTGGAGAATCTTTAATAACGTGCCTGGCGGTTAATACATAAGAATATTGATCAGACATTGGTTGAAATAAACAACCACTACCAGATCCCACCTTGACAGTAAAAATGGGTAACTTATTCATGTATTATAAATTCGTGATCAATAGGCAATATTTCAAGGTTTGGAAATGATACGTAATCTGCTTTAGAAAATATCTCTTCAGCTAAGTGGTCATAATTAAAGTAGAGACTCAGAGTTTTTTTCTCATTAAGCAATCTTGCAAGACATTGTTTATGGGGAAGGGCGCTTCCCGAACCATCACTACTAATCACATAAACAGGTGACTCAATAAGACGTAAAAGTTCCACATTAGTATTAAACTTACTACCATGATGAGCCATTTTCACAAACTCACATTCCAATTTATTTTTTTCCGTAAAGCCAAAATAATTTAGGCCGGCAATGATCTTCTCAGGATGAGCATCTGCGAGAAATAACATATTTTTACCCTTAAAAGTTAATACAAAAGCAATTGAACTGCCATTATGAGGCGATCTATCCTTGACGAAAAGATCATTTTCAATGTGAGAGAGTAAGCTTTGTTTGTAGTCTGTTGGTCTTGAAGTCACACTTTCAGGCATTTTTTTTTCCCATTTAGTTAGCAAAGCTTCAAGTCCGCTCTCATCAGGCGATAATATTTTTAATTCAACCCCATAAAACTTAATCACTTGTTCAGCCTTAATAATCTTCCTAGTCCAAACTCCGGCATCACCGATTGTTTTTTCAAAAGTTACACCTTCGACAATCCCTGTATCAGTCACGTAAGAGGGCGTTAAAATGATATGATTTTCTAATATATCCGGCTTTCTAAAATATTCAAAAATCAACTGCCCTGAATTAAATAATACAGTTCCTATAAGATCAGTCGCTTGGGGATCATTTTCGAACCAAGTAGTAAGACCCTCAATGTGATCATTATCAACATGGGTTAAAATTAGCAAATCTATTCTTTGGTCTTTATCTCTTATCAGCTCAACAGTATCACCAAAAGCTCCCATTATAATCTTACCTTTCTTATCCTTTTCGCAGTAAGTTTCCGCAGTTCCCCCGTCTATTATAATGTTTCTAATCTGGTCGTTTTCATCGGAAAAGGAAATCCAAATACAGTCGCCATTGACGGCTGGTAAAAATTTAGTTTGCATTAATAAAGTTTATGTTTACTAAGATAACAATGATTTTTTTAATAAGTGTAAACGTGCGCTGTACAATATTCTTGTGGTCAACATGCCCTATTTAACACATCAAGTTTCTATTTGTGTCTCCCTAAGTTCATTTCTTAAATGTGCTATTTTCGATTTACCCTCAATCAAGATTATTTCTCAAACCACGGAAAACTATTCACCTGTTTTACAACACGTTGATAAAGCCACCTTACATCGAATTAGTACCCAATTCTCTAGAGGCGAACTAGGATCACTATTATACACGGCAGACAAAACATCTAGCTTGACTGAATGATGATTTTATCCAAGTAACATCATGATGCACAAAATTGCAAAGAGCTGAACTAAATTTGTAATATACAAAAATAATTATCTAATTGATTTAATAAAACAACATTTCATTTTTCGGTCAAAAAGAATAAATGATGATTCAGAATAGTATTCTAAAGCAGCAGAAATTTGAAAATACATTTTTCAATCTTTAAACTTACTAATCTTAGATATAAATTCTATTGACATATAAATTTTCAAAAACCAAAAATTTATGAGTAGTGATAGAGATTACTTTAAAATATCTTACAACGAGTATATAGCATTGATTAATACAGATTACGAAAAAGATTCAAGCTTTGACCTCTGTTCCATTTCAATCGTTGAAGTGATCAAAACTTTTCACCATAATCGATCGGACTTAAATCACTACCGTATAAGCATCTATCATAGATCAAACTCTTTTTCGCCTCGTTTTGAGCAAAATTTGAAGAATTTTTTGGAAGCATAGAGCTAATTTTATTTCAATAAGTTTATTCCCTTAAAATCCCAATATTCATCCTGAAGGATATCTCTTTTACTTTTAATTTCTTCGACTAACTGGAGTACCTCTTCTGTAAAAACAGATTCGCCAAGATTCATTTCCACCTCTGTTTGAATCTTCCAGAGAGAATACGAAATCGTTTCAAGCTGATTTTTAAAAAACTCAATCCGCTCTTGACTAAGGTCATTATTTTCTCCCTCAATCCACTCCTCCAAAGAATATTTTTCCAAATCAAGAACATAGCTTTTTCCGGATTCAAATTGAAAGCCTAAATTTTGAGCAACTTTTAAAGACGCCTCGTAATTTAAATCGATCAATTGTGAACTATCGATGCTTATCGATTGTTTCTCTCTAGTCTGAGACAGGTATGGCAATATGATTTCCCTCATTGACTTTGTCAAAAGGCCTCTCTTTCTAAAATTAGGTGAGATGTACCAATGGAGATCATAAATCATATCATAAACTATCCCAACGTATAAACCGTCATCATTTTTGATAAAAAAACAAGGAAGTGGATCGAACTGAACTCCATTTTTGGTTTTTTCTAACCACACTTTTGCAATGTCAACATTCTTCTTCAATTCTCTTCTATGAATAGATGCTGATTCCCCTGTATTTGCATCATCCAGAATTTCTTGTAAATTTTCCTCTGTCATTGAGCACTATTTATAGGTTTAGTAGATACTTCAAAACTTTTAAATCGATCGAGACATCAAAGAATTTTTTCTTTTCGATCATTATCAAGTAGGCAATCATAACCTACAATTATAAATTTTAATATACCCTCGTTACCTAATATCAGTTCATTCTGTTTAATACTTGAGACCACAGCACCTCATTGTATACAAAACTCAAACGCCTTCTAAACCTTCTGTAATATATCTATTGTTTCGATAATTTTATCCGTTAAAGAATTTATAGAAAGATTTTCTTCTCCCAAATCCCTAATCTTAGAATATAATTCATTGTTGTCAGGATAGTAAGATGGAAGATCATTAACGACTGTCTCCCATAATTCCTTAGCTACTGACCCCGTGACACCAACAGGGATTGGAATGATATTGTTTTTTAAACAAATATCGAACTCTTCCAGCATTCCATCAGCTTTAACGATATCATTTCCTTCCTTTTTGTTTCCAAAAATAAAAATAGCGATTCCAGCCATTGAAATCATTTCATTTCGATTAATGGTACGCATTTCTTCTAAACTTAAACTTCCAGTTTGAACTTGAGGAAAAGGTCTCAAAATTAATAGATCATCCAAACTTCTAAAATTTGAATTTAACTTATAATCCAACGCACCATTAATTACAATACTCCCAATACCAATACCAAAACCTGATACTATTTTATATTTTTTGCTCGCTAATTTATAGCTCAAAGAGTGCACAAAATTTTTAGCATTTTCCTCACTAAACGGTGTATAATCATCTGAAGCTCCGGAAATGAAAATATTCTTTCTTTTAATCCTTTTTTCTATCTCAGAAAGAATGTCAGTTATTTCTGAATATGATTTAACAAGAATTGCCTTAATTCCATAACGTCGCAGGTCTTCAATTTTTAATTCTTGTCTGATATGGGCATACATGTAATCTTGATGATTTTCCTCTGGCTTTTTTCCCCCATCCTTGAAGTCATCCTCATTGACCTCTTTGAAAAAACAAAAATGGGTTGGTGTATTATCTCGTAATAATATCCTTATTCTACTTAATATATATTCAAGATTGGGATCATCAAAACTAAAACCAATAAAAAGGAAAGTTTTAGAAAGCAAATCGCCCCTTAATGCAGTAGAAAATAGCTCCTTCTTATCGTTATATGTTTCATAATCGTCTTTTGTCAAAACCGCTTCATCCGGAGAGTCTTTATCGCCATGCATCTTATATAAAATTGCATCTTTCTTCTTTATGTTGCTACCAAAATCTACATTGCGTATTTTTCTTTCAACAGTCTTCCCATAAGATTCTAAAGTTTTTTCTATTAATTGGTCATAATTAGTTGTCCAGAAAGTATCAATGTCTAAGCGAGAGAGAATAAAATGATTTTCACTGCCCTTACTAAGTGAGGTAAATTCATTCTTAATTTTTTCATTTATCTTACCTCTATTGAATTTATTTGTATGATATTGTGCAATTGAAATAAGATCATGCTCTTTTTTTATATCCAGTTTCAACTCTTCTGCAAGATCTTTCAATAATCCTTTCCAATCAACAAAACCAAGAGCAGCAGAAAGCCCGGCTCCAGCAAAAATGGCAGCATCTCCGTTGTTAATTTCTGTTATATATTGATTTATAAATAGTTTTTGCTCTGCTGTAAATTTCATTTTTGTAGCCATTTTTGTAATGGTATCCTTGATCCTTTATGCTCAACGTAATAAGTTCCAGGCACGAATGTATATTCAGAAGTTATGATAGGATAAATTTTTAAGTATTCAGATCCACTGAAAATATTATCTTCCTTTTCTGTAATAGGCATAATGGCTATATTTTCACCATATTTAAATGCATCTCCGTATCCCAGTTCCCAATTGCACCATCTCGAGCGTATAGCTTGTTCAGTTGCTAACAATATAAATTTTTCATTTTCTCTGATCTTTTCCTTAATTCTTGTAGCCGTATATTCATTCGTATTGGCAGGTATGCCCGAATCAAGCCAATCGACATATACGTCCACGCCTAGTTTATTAAGAAGTACAATAGCTTGCTGAATAATGTCCTTTTCATCATGCTTATGTGAAAGGAATACTGACGTCTCGTAAGAAAACTTTTTCCGTTCCCTTTTTTTCTCAGCTTGATTTTTTAGTTGAACAGATTCATTTAAGCTGCTAGCAACACTTGATAAAAGTTTTTTAGATAGTAAATTTTTCACGTGAATAGTTTAATAAATGCCCCTTAACTTATTTTACATAATTTGTAGTCCCATAAATTTTTACTCTTCATATATGCATTTTCAATATATTTTGCTGGATCCGTTAGAAAATCATCTTCTTCGATAATAGAAAAGTATGAGCCAGTCAATTGATCGAATGTTTTACAAGTTTTACAAGTGTACCTATCATTAGTTATTAAATTAAGACGATTATTTTTAATTATGTCAAATAGATAATTAGTATCCAAATATCTTGAAATACAACCATCTTGATTTTTCCTCCTTGAAACAATCCAATCATAATTACCATTTACTTTCATAATGACACCTAATATTCCATTTGTTTTTGACGCTCTCCCATCCCGGCTAATCTCTTTTAAAGAATATTCAATTTCCCACTCTATCCAATCGCTTTTTATCATATTAGGGGATATTATAACTATGGTCACCGATGTTCCATAAATCATATCTTTTAGATTGTTTTTTATGTTTTCCACCGAAGTAGTAACCAAATTAGGAGAGTCTGCAGTTTCCCCTCTATAATATTCAGCGTCCTTCCCTAACTTATCAATAATTTTATCCCGTAATCCCCTAGCCTCGCTATATTTGTAGGAAATAAAAGTCTCTCTTGCCATTTTCTAATAAAAAATATTAAAACCTATAGAATTAAGCATAGTTTAGCAACACACTTTCATACGAAAACCGCAACTCTATTACCTTAAACGAATATAATTAATAAAAATATCCCCGGTTACTAAAATAATCGCTGGAATTGAAATTCAAACAAGTTTTATGGCTACTACTATACTTTCACTAAGATAAGAAAAATTTTAACACATTTAAATAGTCAAATACACCAAAATTTTACACTAAATGTGTGTATACGTTGAATAAAATTCATATATAAGCCTGGCAATAAAATCAATATCCTCTTCCAATGTTTCAGAAAATCTCTCTAATGTTTTGGAAGGCATTCTTAATCTCTTTGTTTTACATTCGATGAATATTTTCTCGTTATCTGACAAGACAATCCAATCAGAGGTCTTGAGTGAATTCCGTTTGTATTCAAATACGATCTCTTCAGAAATAGTATATTCTTTCCCTTGACTATTTTTATTGAGAATTACGCCAACATATCTTTCAAAAGACTTACCAAAAGGATTAGCCAAATTGCATTCAGATTCTTAAATCTTAGTAATATAATAAACCTCTGAAAGTAGTTCCAAAAATTGTGATTAGAAAAGCACAAAGAATAGAAAATCAATTTTAAAAAAAAATAGATTTGATAATCGACTATTTCGACGAATTATTCGGAAGTTTTATTTCACATAGATTCTTATTTTTTTTGCTCTAATTTTGATTTCAACACATATGATAATAGATTAACATTACAATGAAAACAATCGAAAACGAGTTCGTAAAATGCGTAATTATTGGCTCTGGTCCAGCAGAATATAAAGCAGCAATTTATGCCGCTCGCGCAGATCTTTCTCCTGTTATGTTTACTGGGATGACTCCGGGAGGACATCTGACTCAAACTACTGAAGTTGATAATTTCCCTGGATATCCTCAAGGAGTAACTGGACCAATTCTGATGGAAGATCTCAGAATGCAAGCAGAAAGGTTTGGCACAGATATACGATTTGGATATGTAACTAAAGTTGACTTTTCAAAAACAGACGGCAATCATATATTGGAAATCGACGGATAAAAGAAAATTATTGCACAAACAGTAATAATTGCAACAAACGCAACAGCTAAATGGTTAGGTTTAGAATCGGAAGAAAAATATAATGGATTCGGTGTATCTGCCTGCGCTATATGTGACGGTTTCTTTTTCAAAGGACAAGATGTTGCAATAGTCGGGGCTGGAGATACTGCCGCGGAAGAAGCTACTTATTTTTCAAAGATTTATAATAAAGTTCACATGTTGGTTAGAAAAGATGAATTTAAAGCATAAAAAGCAATGTTCGCTAGAGTGATGGCCACATCAAATATTGAAGTACATTTGAATACGGAAGTTCAAGAAATACTTGGCGATGGAAGAGCAGTCAATGCTGTACTTGTTAAGAATAATATTAGCCACGAAAAAGAGACTGTAAAATAGACTGTGTCAAGGATAATAAATAGAAGTATTATTTTTGACATAGTATTATGAATATTAAAGAAAGCGATTTTGATTTTGAGTCCATGAAGGATAAAGCCCTGAAACAGTTAGGGAGCGGAGAATCACTTTATGGCAATAACGGAGCTTTTGCTCCATTAATGAAAAAGTTTTTAGAAGCAGCGTTAGAAGCAGAGATGGAGAGCCACATGGACGCGGCTCAGCGCTCCAGTGGTAATCGGCGTAATGGCAAGTCCATTAAGCAGATCCGAACTTCGGAGGGTACGATCGATATTGAAACACCCCGTGACCGTCAATCCAACTTCGAGCCCCAGCTCGTTAAGAAACGTGAGACTATCTTAGCTGAGAGCCTTGAGAAGAAGATTTTGGGTATGTATGGGCTCGGTATGAGTTTGCGTGATATTTCGAATCACATCAAGGAAATGTACGATACGGACATCAGCCACAGTACGCTTTCTTCCATTACCGATAAGATCATTCCTGAGGTCAAGGAATGGCAATCAAGAAGCCTGGATTCTCTTTATACGATCGTGTGGATGGATGCCATGCATTACAAGGTTAAAGAAGACCATCGTTTTGTTTCTCGAGCAGTATACAATATCCTTGGCGTTGATCGAAAAGGGCACAAGCATTTACTGGGGATGTATGTTTCGGAAAATGAGGGTGCTAACTTTTGGCTGAGCGTACTGACCGATTTACAGAACCGGGGTGTGGAGGATATCTTAATCGCCTGTATCGATAATCTAAAAGGCTTTTCTGAAGCGATACAGAGTGTTTTTCCCGACACTGAAGTACAGACCTGTGTCGTGCACCAGATCCGTAATAGCTTAAAGTATGTGACCAGTAAGGACCAAAAGGAATTTATGAACGACCTAAAACCAGTTTACCGAGCCGATACATTGGATCTTGCCGGACTGCGGATGGATGAACTTCAGGATAAATGGGGTGAAAAGTATCCGGTGGTCATCGACTCGTGGCGGCGTAACTGGGATCGTCTGACCATCTATTTCCGATACGATAAATCCATCCGAAAATTGATCTACACCACCAATACGATCGAAGGATTCCATCGCCAGGTCCGTAAGGTCACTAAAACCAAAGGTGCGTTCACTTCAGACTTGGCGTTATTGAAATTGGTTTATTTAGCACATAAAAACATTAAGAAAAAATGGACGATGCCACTGGCCAATTGGGGAACTACGGCACAGAAATTAGCAATTTGATTTTCGGGAAGAATGGTGTTAGATTTGCAATAAGCAAAGTGGCTGAATTACCTTCTCGCGAGGAGGTAATTCAGCCAATGACACAGTTTATTTTACACTCCCACGAAATATACTATTCCCATATCTGGAATCTTTATTGCTATTGGTGTAAACCTTTCTTTCTCTTGACATAACTCTGTTAAGTTGTTAAATTCTCTTACCTTAATGTTCACTCCAGTCTAACAATTTTACTTCCTCAGAAATATACCATCTGTTAATTCCACAATTTTTAAAAATGTCACCTTTTAATATATCTCATCAAAAGAATAAATGACGAAACAAACAAACTTAAACAAGAAAAATAAAAGATAAATAAATTACTATTTACAATTTTAAAAATCCCAAATACAATAGATCCAAAAAATAGAGCAATAAATAATGGATAGTTTTCTCCTTTACCAATCCAATTCCACATTCCATATCTTTTAATAAATAAAATCCCTAGTATTCCAGAAATATAGCCTATAATACTTCCGAATAAAACATCTAATAAGAAATGAGCTCCTACCGCGACTCGCGTTAGACATAATATAATTCCTAAACAAACAATAAATGACGTCCAAAGAAGCTTAAAATACTTATCTGCAGGCATTAAAACTAAAAGAACAACAGTCAGGACAGTAAAAATTGTAATCGAATGCCCAGAAGGAAGACTATTGCTTCCATAATATGCTTTACCTATAATCACAAAACTATTTTCATGAAACGCTGATGCTGGTCTTGGAACTTTAAATAACCATTTCAAAGGGGAGCATATTAAACCAGAAATAATACTAGCTGATATAAGTGCTTCCCATAATTTAGGTATATAAACTAATAAAGGTGTGAGTAAGGAGAGAAAAATAAAAGCATCTCCTAGTTGTGTCAGATTGTATTGAATTAGTGGAAATTTTGCTAATTCAAAATTTAGGTAAAAAAAAGCTTCCTTCTGAATTTCTATATACGAATTAATAGAAAAAGCATCATTTAAATAAATATAAATGGTTATTATTAACAGTAGAATAAGTGGCAAATAAAGATAAGTGAGTTTTACTCTATTTACATTTAAAACGGTTTTTTCTTTCATTGTTTGATTAATCTTAAAATATTAGGCTTAAAAATTTTAAATACTTATTCTTATCCAAATACACCAGTAATCTTGTCTAAGAATAACTTTACACTGCGTTTATGAAAATTTTAATGTCTTATCCCTCTATAGTGTAAATAGGTATGTTTTATTTGAACAATAAAAGCTATAATCAATGCTATTAGAATTACAATTATAAAAAACACCATGAGTGGAGATCTTTTTCTTCTCTTATAGTGATTAGGAACACTTTTTACAACATTTCTTTTCCTTTTTTTAGTAGGAGATTGTCTTCGATAATACTTCTGCTTTTTTTTCATTCCAATTTTCAGATGTTAAAGCATTCTGTTATTTAATAATAATAAATCGATGATTTCGTGTAGAAGACATTGCTAAGGATATTCGTTATCAGACGACCGCCAATTACTATATTACTTTCAGGAAAATAGCATGCTTCAGAAAATAAATAGCAGGATGCCAAAACCAGTAATGACCTTGTTCTTAATATTGAATTTTATGATTATGCCAAACACAATGTATATCGCTAGTTAACATTTAAAAATCAAGCTTGCCCATATCTCGTGAACAAAAAAGGTAAGGAATAAAAGAAAGTAGTATAAGGTAGGAAGAATCAAATATTGCTTGATGACATTGATTAATCTTTTGGCATCACGCAGTAAGAAATCAAAAGTAATATATAAATATACATTATACCCTAACTCACTTAAATTTCAAATGAATTTAGGAGAAAAATTTTGGCGGCTGCCAGATAGTACCTGAATACTGGGAGAAAAAGCTACAATCCCACATTCTCATTTTTTTCTTTAAGAATAACTGTATTGGAACGTGCAATTCAGGAACATTAAAACTGAAGGAAACAACTGAGATACTACAGCATGTGCACTGGCAAAAGGGTGTACAATAATCGTCCTTGTCCTTGTCATGTCTATGGCTAGTTTCATTCGCGTATTTGGAAAGAGCTTCACAACTATTATTAATATCCCCACAAGGCACTGTAAAGAGTGCTAAGATATAAAATAACAATATAGCTGCTTTCCATCTCATATTTAAAACAAAAGTAATAAAAAAACTCCTTTCTTATTAATTTTGAATAAAATTATACTTACTATGCTTAAGTATTAGCAACACTATTTTTTATTGAGACCTTATATAATCTCTTATTTCATTTTTGTTTGCAAAGCCTTATAAAAATAGCTTTTTAATAAATTAGTCATGTACGTTAATGTCTTGCTGCCTCTTTGATTCAATTTGAAAAGTTGTATGCGACAGTTTAAAATCCTTTGTAGCCCTATCATTTAAAGCAGCAAGGATAATATCTGTATCCATTTTACTGTGCACCAAAACATGAGAACTCATAGCGTTGACGCCTGATGTGAGAGACCAGACATGGAGATCATGTATTTCTATTACGCCATCCACTTGTTCAAGTGTATTTCTCAGTTTTTCTATATCGACATCCTTTGGGGTGCTCTCCAACAAGACATTTATAGCTTCTTTCAAAAGTTTCCAAGTCCTAGGGAAAATAAGTAAGCCAATAGCAGCGGAAATGAGAGGATCGGCATAATACCAATCTGTAATCAGCATGATAATACCCGCAATCATCACCCCTATTGATGTTAACCCGTCAGATAAAACCTCAAAATAAGCACCTTTCATATTCAAACTTTCAGATGAATCTTTTCGTATGATTATGATTCCTATTATATTTACTATAAGGCCAATTCCCGCGACTAACATCATGCTGCCACTCTGTACCTTGGGAGGATCCATAAATCGCTGCCAAGATTCGAAAAGAACATAAATTGAGATAGCAAGCAGTACGACAGCATTTATAACTGCAGCCAATATCTCTGTTCTAAAATATCCAAAAGTCTTTTTAGAATTGGCTTTTCTTTCGCCAATCTTAATAGCAATAAATGACAAAAAAAGTCCAGCTACATCCGTAAACATGTGTGCTGCATCTGCCAACAAGGCTAGACTTTTTGTCAATATACCTCCTACGACCTCTGCAATTAAATAGGTTCCACTTAATCCTAAAACGATTAGTAGATTCCTTTTATGCCTACTGGATGCAGAAGGCTCTTTATAAGTTTGCTCCATAAAATATTTACCAATAATAAAATAGTACAATTTAACTGACAAGCAACGGCATTAAGAACACTTTGGAAATTAATTGATACAGAACTTAATATTCAACTGCTAATTACCACTAACAAATTCTTTCTATTTATATGTACATAAGTGACAATTGTTAAAATCAAATAATTCAAATTTCAGTATTTTTTATAAAAATGTGCTACAAATAATTTTAGCGATAGTATGTTCCTTAAATATAACTAATATCTTTTTCGTGGTCAATTTTTATACAAATTTTAAAATATAGACAAACGAGTCAAGATAATATGCTATATGAATGAAAATTAATTATAGTTCCACGATCCGAATAGCAAAGCCACCGCCAGGTGCAGACCTTTGTTTTAATTTACTTTTATTATTTATTTTAAGCTTTTTTATCACATAAGCCTGGGGATTGGTTTTGTAATGAGCATCTGGAGCATCAGCGTAGATCGTAGCTTCATATTTTTTGCCCGTTGTTAAAAAACCAAAATCCAAGATAGATTCATGTCCTTTCTCCCCGCTGACATTCCCGACAAACCATTCATTTTTACCTTTTGATTTACGGGCTATCGTTAGGTATTCTCCCGGTTCTGCTTCGAGATATAGGCTACTGTCCCAATCGACGGCAACATCTTTGATAAACTGAAAAGCATCGATAAAACGCTCATAATTCTCAGGGAGGTCGGCTGCCATCTGCAATGGACTGTACATGGTCACATACAATGCCAGCTGGTTGGCTAAAGTAGAATTGACATGGGATGTATTCTTAGGATTGATCTTTTGGATGTCCATCTCAAAGATGCCCGGTGTATAGTCCATCGGTCCACCGATAAGCCGCGTAAAAGGTAAAATGGTAACATGGTTTGCATGGTTACCCCCGAATGCCTGATACTCTGTGCCACGTGCAGACTCATTACCGATCAGATTGGGCCAGGTACGTGATAAACCTGTCGGACGTACGGCTTCATGCGCATTGACCATGATCTTATATTTAGCAGCTTTCTCCAAGGCATATTGATAATGGTTATTGATCCACTGACTATAGTGATATTCGCCTCGGGGAATAATATTGCCTACATAGCCACTTTTGACAGCCTCATAACCATTGTCTTTCATAAATCTATAAGCGCTATCCAAATAACGCTCATAATTGCGGACTGCTCCCGAGGTCTCGTGATGCATAATCATCTTAACGCCCTTTTGCTTGGCATAATCCCGGATGCCTGCCAGATCAAAATCGGGATAGGGCGTAACAAAATCAAACACATGATCTTTGGCATTGCCAAACCAATCTTCCCAGCCAATATTCCAGCCCTCGACTAATACGCCATCAAACCCGTGTTTTGCTGCGAAATCAATGTAACGTTTTACATTCGCCGTCTTAGCACCATGTTTGCCATGAGGCTTCACTTTGCTATAGTCCGTTTCACCTAGATGTACACTAGGAAGATCATAGGTATAGGACCACTCGCTCTTTCCGGTAATCATCTCCCACCATACACCTACATATTTAGTAGGCTTTATCCACGAAGGATCTTTAATTTTAGTGGGCTCATTGAGGTTGAGCGTCATCCGGGAAGCCAAAATATCTCTGGCATCATCACTCACCATAATTGTGCGCCAGGGGCTCCGAGCAGGCGTCTGCAAATTGCCCTTGGTCCCATTGGCATCGGGTGTCAGCCAAGATTGAAACACAAAATTTTTGTCATCCAGATTAAGATGCATACAGGCATAATTAATTAAAGCCGCTTCGTGGATATTGATATATAGCCCGTCGTCACTTTTCATCATCAAAGCCGTCTGTACACCTGTAGGCGAAAATGGGGTCTGCGAGGCATTGGGCGTAATCGCTTTGGCCATCAATCCTCTGATCTCAGACAGACGAGACTTGGTGTAATCATACTCCTGGGTATCGTAATCTCCTGGAATCCAAAAAGCTGTATGATCGCCATTCATTGCAAATTGCGTTTTTTCCTCTTTTACAACGAGATAAGTCATCTCCTTTTGCTCGGGAAATTCGTAGCGAAATCCCAAACCTTGGTCAAATAATCTGAAACGGACCACAAGTTTTCTTTTGGACGTTTTCTGTTGCAAGCTAATGGTTAGTTCGTTGTAATGGTTTCGAATCTCACTTTCTTCGCCCCAAACAGGATTCCAGCGCTCATCAACATGTTTGCTTTCTTGTGCCGTCTGTTCAAACTCGTCATACAGTGAACTGGACAACGGTTCTCCATTGCCTTCTCCTGCCCCTGAAAATTCAACTTTCTTGGTATTGCCGGTCAATTCCAATCCTAACTTACTGGGTTTGATTACAGCTTTGCCTTTATAACTCAAGGTATACGTCGGTGCACCTGATGCATCCAGTGAAAACTGAAGTTTCAATTTTCCCGAAGGCGAAAGCAGCTCTTGGGCTTGCAGTCCCAAAGTGATTAAAAATAAACTCATCAAGAGCGTCGTTTTCTTCATTTTTTATGATAATTAGTGGATTTTTATATTTTTCGCATTTCGATTATCCGTCAACTTAACGATACAGCTCCCCTGTTGGGCATCCCATGTCCAACTGGACTCATTTTTCTTTATCGTTGACGTTTGATTATTGTCCGCCACAGCATAGGGTATGGTCTTACCATCAATGGTGACGACATTGGGCTTGCTTTCAAGATGATAGCTTAAGTAGAGCTGTCTTCCTTTGGCAGGTATGTAGCCTTTATCCTGGGGCTGAATCGCTGTTTCAAAATCTCTTTCTGCCAGGGTTGTGCAGGTAAAGCGTGTCGTAGCACCAATACCTTTGAGATAATCCTGTGTCTCACCATCGTCTTCATAAAGTTCAAATGTAGCGGACTCTCCTTCATAATTGGGGAAGATATGGATATAAAGCGGATGTATTGGATCCTGACCGATATATTGCATGATCGGCATCATGGGTACGATAGCACCTTTTTTGACAAACATCGGAATTCGATTCAGAGGTGCTCGGTAGGCAATCTGCTGCCCACCCAGATATACCGTCTTTTTGTCGTTAAAATCAATCCATTCGCCATCGGGCAGATAGAGTTTTTTGATCCGTTCGCCTTTTTTCAGTACAGGGGCCACGAGGATTTCCTGTCCAAACATAAACTGATCATTGATCCCGATAACTTGGTCGTCTTGTGGAAATTCCATAAACAAGCCCCTTAATATAGGTAGACCTGTCTGATGCGCTTTGTACGCATGGGAATAGAGATATGGAAACAGTTGATATTTGAGTTCAATGGCTGTCTTGGCATTTTTTTCGGCGACCTCACCAAATAACCAGGGTTCGACCGCATTGTTGCCTTCGTGATGGGCACGGCTCAATGGATTAAAAATACCAAATTGCATCCAACGTGTATACAGCTCCGCCATAGCAGGGTAGTCTGTAATGTCTCCACAGTAACCTGAAATATCTGTCGTCCAGAATGGAATACCGCCAAGCCCCGCCGATAATCCGACCGCAACCTGATTGGCCAATTGACTCCAGCCTTCAGTCACTTCGGTTCCACTGCCACTATCGCCAGACCAACCAAAGGTATAGCGCTGAAGTCCAGCATATGCTGCGCGTGTCATCTGAAAGATCTGTCACTTCGCATTAGAATGCCTCCACTAGTTCGCATCAGAATGCCCCCACTAATTTCACAAAAAAAACCATTATTCTATTCATTATTATTT
>NZ_MKWH01000011.1:0-22347 GCF_001899705.1 Sphingobacterium sp. 40-24
CAGAATAAAAGCGAGATTATTCAAGTACGATTATTCTGCAACGGAGTTAGAATTTTACAAGAAAGAAGATCGAGACCAGCTAAAGCGAGAAATAGAAGAAATGAAAAAACAAAAGAGGTAACAGCATCGTACCACAAAGTGTACTAATTATAGAAATGTGGAGTTCGAAAGGACTTCACATTTTTTATTTGCCTGAGACTGTAACGTAAACTCCCTTGGATGTGGAGATTTCTTTTGGCAAATGATTTCCCGATTGGTTTTAGATAATCTTCGGAAATTAAAATTTTCAGGTTCAAGTTGATCGACTATTTTACAAAGAAAATTAGCCCAATCCTTTTATAAAAAGATCGGGCTAATTTAATATTAAAGGATTTTGATTTATTGAACCTTTTTAATCAAAGGGAAAATAGTGCTTTCAACATGCGCTTTTTCGATCAGACGACGTAATTCCATTACTTTTTTGGGATTATCAGCAGCAATATTATTTTGCTCTTTTGGATCTTGCTTAAGATTAAACAATTCCATTGTTGGTGCACCGCTCATAACTTTCTGCAAAATAAGTTTCCAATTGCCTTTACGGACAGCCTGACGTCCTCCGTCCTCATGGAATTCCCAGTAAAGATAGTCATGCTGCTTTTGTTTTTTACTGTTACCCAGCAATGTCGGAACAATAGAAATTCCATCGGTATATCTTGGCTTATCTGCTTTGGCTAATTCGACCATCGTTGGCATAATATCCCAAAAAGCGCCTAAATAATTTGATGTTTTTCCCGCAGCAATTTTACCTCGCCAGTAAGCAATGAACGGCGTCTTTATACCGCCTTCATAAAGATCACGTTTTGTACCACGTAATCCCCCCGAACTATTGAAGAAATTAGGATCTGCTCCCCCCTCTTTATGTGCCCCATTATCACTGGTGAATATAATAATTGTATTATCTAGCAGATTATTTTGACGTAATCTTTCAACGATTTGTCCTACATACGCATCCATCCGACTTACCATACTAGCGTACATCGTATGGGGCTTTTCGACACTGTTATACCCTGGAACTGTTGCTTTGGGACCATAATCGTTGCCTCGGTAAGGCTTCTCATCAAACTTATCCGCATATTGCATGTAGTACTCGTCTGCAGGTCCTGCAAGTTCGGCATGAGGTAGCACAGTAGGAACAAAAAGAAAGAAGGGTTTATCTTTGTTGGCATCGATAAAAGCAAGGGTTCTTTCCTGAATCAATGCAGGTGCATACTGGCCCTGTGCCATCAAGCCATTGGCATCAAGTTCAATACGTTGCTTATTATGCCAGAGATGGGTAGGATAATATCGATGTGATTGACGTTGACAATTGTACCCATAAAACTCGTCAAATCCTTTCTGGTCAGGTGCACCAGTTGTACCGACCATGCCCAATCCCCATTTACCAAAGGCTCCGGTAGTATAACCAGCCTTCTGCAGCAACATAGCGATGGTCTGCACTGAATCAGCCAATGGCTCTTGCCCCTCTGGTTCAATTTCCTTATTGCCCCTGACA
This sequence comes from Sphingobacterium sp. 40-24, assembly GCF_001899705.1. Taxonomy (NCBI): domain Bacteria; kingdom Pseudomonadati; phylum Bacteroidota; class Sphingobacteriia; order Sphingobacteriales; family Sphingobacteriaceae; genus Sphingobacterium; species Sphingobacterium sp. 40-24. The sequence goes on from NZ_MKWH01000011.1 coordinate 1,532, forward strand.
TAAGTGTGTCCTGTATGCTGTCCTGTCATCAAAGATGAACGCGATGGTGCACATACGGAAGTGCCTGCATAAAAATTGTCAAACTTCATCCCCGACTGGGCCAATGAATCGATATGTTTGGTTTCGATCTTCACTTGACCATACACCCCCAAATCGCCATAACCAAGATCATCGGCCATAATAAATACAATATTCGGTCTTTTGTTTCCACTTTGTGCGAAAATGCTGCTTGTGAACGTCACGATTAGGACAACTAGGAAAGTTTTCTTTAGCGCGATCAATGTTAATACTTTCATTTGTTATAAATTATTTTACCAGCCTTCGTTCTGTTTTAAGCTTTTATTCTGTACCAGTTCTGCAGCAGGTATCGGATATAAATAATAGTATTCAGGAAAAGGAGATGGTGCTTTACCTTCGTAGGCGATATAGCCTTTTGTCTGTCCATTTTCGATGGGAATAGGTGTACTAGCAGGTACGTCTACTCCCTTGGTTATATATCGCCCTAATTTCGGGGCAATGGCATAATCCATTTTTTTCCATCGTCTGAGATCGTCAAAACGAAACCCTTCACCCATCAGTTCAACAGCACGCTCACGACGTATTTCCCACAGCACCGGACTTACCGTCTCATCGCGTTTGGGATCGGGTGGAATTGCCGTTAACTCCAGAGAAGCCACTCCAGCGCGTGACCTTAATTTATTTATCGTTTGATCGATAATTTGCTGGTTGATCTCTCCCAATTCATATTTTGCTTCAGCATATCCGACCAACAATTCCCCAAGCCTAAATATAGGAGCATCGTTGATATCAACATTCTGGATCCTATTGATCTTATTACTGAATTTGTAAAACCGATATCCGGTATAGCTTACACTATATGGCTGTCCGTTGGTGAAATCGGCATAATGTGGTTCCTCTTTCAATATGAGACCTTCCCAGTTCATCCAGGGTAAAGTTTTATGTTTGTCGTCTGATAGTGTGGCCATCAAATCGATATATTCCCGGTCCTTCGGATCATCGGAATACTCCCAAAGCATATTTGTTTTCCCCATTTTAACTTTATAGGGAGGCGGAATGGTAAAGTATAGACGAGTATCACGGTTCCGGAATTCAGTATATGCACTTTCATCACCAGCAAATGTTGGACTCACCCAGCGTGTTTTCCCATCTTTCATCAGATACATATCCACCGCTTTCTTGGTGAGATCCCATCTGCCCGAAGAATTACGCGCCAACGATGCTAGACCATGTGTAATCTGATTCAACTCATACTGCTTATAAAGAAAAACCTCAGCGACATTTGCCAATGATTCACTGTTGAACAGCAGGTCGTAATTGCTCAGTAGCGGTATCGTACTGGATAGAATTTTTTCGGCTGCTGCAGTTGACAATTTTAGGTATTTCTCTGCGTCTTTAAGTTGATGGTATTTCCTCCAAGTTCCCTCGCGTAGGCCAAAACGGGCTGTCAGTGCCAAGACAACCTTACGATTGACGGTATTGGGTCCATCCCCATTTTCTTTGATATTTTCTCCGGCATAGCTGAGCATGTCAACGATGTGGGCAGCGATTTCATCACGAGTTCCAGGGGTACCGTACAGAACATCGGTATCGCCATCGTTAATCGTACGCTCTACCCAGATCGCCTGACCAAATTTGTTGAGGAGATCCATATATTGGTAAGCCTTGAAAAAGTAGCCAATACTACGAATATGCTTCTTTTCCGGTTCAGATAGCTGGCTGGCTTGCTCAATATTATCCAAAAGAACATTGATAGATCGTATCTGCACAAATGGATTACTGTAATCGTTACTTGTTGATGGGACGACCATTCGCTGCCAAGCCCAATCAGAAGTGGCGTTTGCCTGAGCTTTGGCAAATAGGTCGCCGTTGACCTCAGCATCGGGCACAGCATTGCTATAGCCAGGAAACGTGCCATAGAATTGCCAAGCATAGGAAATAAAATTGTTATAGTTTGTGAAAGTACTTTGCTCTGTCAATGTACCTTCCGGATCGAGATCCAGTAAATTGCTGCAGCTTGTTAACGATGTGGCTAGCCCCAGACAAAGGATATAGTGGATAAATTTCTTTTTCATGATATTCTGCGGTTTTTGAAGATTTAAAACGTGACATTAACGCCGAAACTGTACTTTTTCAGGAATGGATAAATACCTCCCGACCCGATGTTTTCACCATCGGCCTCCATCCCTTTTGGCATGTGATCAGCTTTAAATAAATTTTCGCCCGAAACAAATACCTTGATATTGTCGATCACTTTGCTTCGTAAAGTCTTTCTGTCGAGGGTATAGCCAAGTGTAATATTTCGCACCCGAAGATAGGAGCCATCTGAGAGGTATTTGGTCTGTGTTCTTCGATTCGCTGATGTATTTAAACCTGCATTTGCATAGACACGCGCATATGCCGCATCAGTATTGTTCGGCGTCCAATAATCTAGATTACCCTTATAGAGCGTACCGAATTCGTTATTATATGGCCACATCAAGAAATTGCTCAACCAAAGATCCCGCTTTCCTACCCCCTGTATAAATACGCTCAAATCAATATTCTTATAAGAGAAATTACTGTTAAGACCGAATTGAAACCGCCTATTATTATTACCAATAACCTTCATATCACCAGGATCGGATACAGTGCCTGTACCACTGAAGATGATACCATCACCATTTAAATCAGCATATTTAACATCTCCAGGATTTTGGGCAACACCTTTGAAATACGGGATTCCATCTTTTAACTTTCCATTTACCAAACTGGCATTTAAACTATTTTCCTGAAAATCATCTCCCGTATAATAACGGTCTGTAACATATCCCCATATTTCACCGAGTTCTTTTCCTTTGTAGAAGCCATCGATCAAGCCAGCACTATTATTGATTTTGGTAATGAAACCTCTATTATCTGAAAGATTGAATGCAAATGAATATTTAAAATCTTTAATCTTGTCTTTCCAGGAAAGTTCCAGCTCCCATCCCTTTGATTCAAGATCCGTAATATTCTGGAATGGAGGCTGTGACCCCAAAACTGCCGGTAGGTCGGCTCCCTGATAAAGCATACCTATCGTCTGACGTCTAAACCAGTCAAAACTTCCGTTCAATTTGCTATTGAACAAAGCGATGTCAACACCGAAATTTAGAGTACGCGCCTTTTCCCAGGAAAAAGTAGAACTGATTAAATTTGGTGGATTTATTGTCAGGTATCGGATGCCAGTATTCGGATCAATCCAATTTGCATTACCTGTTCCCATCTGAGGTATCGCAGGAAAATAAACTTGATTTTTATTGGTATCAAATACGACCTGGTTACCGATTTCTCCATAAGAAGCCCTGAACTTCAACATTGGAATACTATTTTTTAAACCCCTCATAAATTGTTCCTCAGCAACATTCCAACCAGCAGAAACGGATGGAAAAAAGCCAAATCTGCTGCCTTTGAGGAAACGGGAGGAACCGTCTAGTCGACCATTCAATTCCAATAGGTAACGATTCTTATAATCATAGTTAATTCTGCCAAAGTAGCCTAGAATAGCATACTGACTAAAACTATCGGATGTATTTTGCGTTCCTGTACTTGTGCCCAAGGAGGGAGATTCAGGACTTAAAATTCCATATCTTGTTGCTGAAAATGATTCGTTATAACTTTTCTCATAATTTGTTCCCACCAAAACTTTCAGATTATGATCATCCAATGCACGGCTATAACTCGTATAGAGATTTAAAGCATTATAGTCTGTCAGGGAATTAGAACGGGTATAAAAATCTTGATTAAAAAGGTATTCCGTATTAAAATTATTTGGATTCATATACCTATTTCTGTTCTGCGCATTTTTATTGTTCAGATTATTCTTACTGAAAGTATATTCAGCAGTGATATTCCAGCCCGGCAAGGGATTATACTCCAGCTTACCAAAGAGTCTAAGATTTTCTTCATATCTGCGCGAAGGATCTTCATATTTTAAATAATTGTTGGGCGTACCGTATGGTATAGATTTCCCATCGCTAGCTATCGTCTCGCCGGGATTAAGATATGACCCGAATGTCAGAGCCCGATAAAACATTTCCCCCATATTGGCTGGGGTAAGGCGATTATCCTTTTTATAAAAGACATTGACACTCGCATTAAAATTCTTGAACAATTCGGCGTTTAGATAAGCATTGAAATTATATCTGCTATAGCTATCTTTTTTGGTAATCATAATACCATCTTCGTTGCTATACATACCAGAAAGCCTATACGCAATCTTTTCCGAACCACCTCTAATAGAAAGATTGTGCAAATGTTCAAATCCAGTCTGGAATACCTCATTGTATAAATCGTACTCCTTTAAGGGATATTTTGTGTTATTTACCACGGCTATTCCATCAGGATACTTTGTTGGATCCGTTTTATAGCCTTTTAATAAATCAAGCCAGGTATCGACATTTTGTCCTGCCCAATTTGAAGTATTCCCAAAGTCTTTTAATGCCTGCACAAATTCAAGTGGACTCGCTTTTTCAGGGAGTGTTGAAGGACGGCTCCAAGTTAGATTGCTGGAGTAATTGATGCTGGTCGGCTGATTTCTGGATCCTTTCTTTGTGGTGATCAGAATGACCCCAAAGGCTGCTCTAGCGCCATAAATAGAAGAAGCGGCAGCATCTTTCAATACGGTGACATTTAAGATATCCTTGGGGTTTATATCGTCCATATTCATAGGAACGTTGTCGACCAATACCAAGGGGCTACCACCATTTATGGAAGTAACTCCACGAATATTTAGTTCTGTCGATGTGCCAGGACGTCCTCCACCAAAAGTAACTTGTAAACCAGGTAAAGCCCCTTGTAATGCTTGGGAGCTGCTGCTTACGGGTCGATCTCCCAACACTTTTTCCATATCAACTGAGGCGACAGCCCCTGTAAGATTTGCTTTCCGTTGTGTACCGTAACCAACAACAACAACTTCCTCCAAGGAGGTCAGATCTTCCTGGAGGACAACATTCATAAATGATTGGCTAACCGGAATCTCCTGGCTGATAAAGCCTACATTGCTGATAAATAAAATGGCATTTGGCCCGCTTACTTTTAGATTAAATTCGCCCTTATCGTTTGTACTTGTACCGCGATCCTTATCCTTTTCGACTACGGTGACACCCGATAAAGGTAAGCCCTGCCGATCTAACACCTTTCCTTTGATATCGAGCCCTTGGACTTCTTTATTGTTGACAGTGATCACATAGGTGTTTTCATTCATATTTTCCATCCGGAGCTGAAATCTATTCAGCAATGGCGCTAAAGCGTTGGTCCAATTTTGGTTCTCGACAGAAATAAGGGGAAGGCTTTTATTGGCGATGACGTTGTCAAAATATATAAATTTGACTTTCGTCTGCTTTTCGATGGTTTTTAAAACAGTCTTAAGATCGGTATTTTTTATTTTTAGGGATACCTTTTCCTGTGCTTTGGTACTTATTCCGAAGACCTTTACTGTAAATGCAAAAGTGAGCGCTAATGTTAATTTTGTCATTAATGCATATTTAATGGTGCTAGATTTTCGTGCAAAAAATACCTGACCATGTAAATTTTTTTTCATAGTTTTAAATTGATTATGGAACCATAGAGTGCTTTATCTTTCTCACGGACTTCGCACTCTTATTTCATGAACACGAAGGATACATCATTGGGTGTATCCTTTTTTGAAACTTTATGTATAATCTTTCATTATCGTTTATTTAGGGTTAATATAAAATAATTGATTCGTTTTCTTCTCTGATATGTAGCTTTGGATTGGCTAATAAAATAGTCTTTAAAACCATCTCTAGGCTATAATTCTCCATAGTCCCGGTAAACGTGGTTTTCTCCAGTTCAGTATTATCGATTACGATATTTCTGTTATACCATTTACCTATTTTGGACGCGACAATATTCATCGGATCGGCCTCAAAGGAAAGTTTATTCTCAAGCCACAATGCTTCGGAGGGCATTTTTTCTCCGTTCTGAACAATAAGTGCTGTCCGTTTTACCGTATTTGTGCCGCTCTTATCACTGAACTTTGATCCTATTGAATGGTGGGCTATGGTTAGCTTTTCTCCGGGTACCATCCTATACGTTTCGTCACTATTTTGGCTTTTCAATTCGATAGCCCCTTCCACAAGAGAAGTCTGTGTTTTATTCTCATCCTGATACGCTCTGATATTGAATTTTGTTCCCAATACTTTTACCTCGGAATCCTTACAAGAGACAATAAATGGATGTTTTTTATCTTTGGCAACAGCAAAGAAGCCCTCTCCCACCAGTTTTACCCGACGTTCTTTTTTATTGAAATCTGTAGCCAGGTAGAGTTTACTATCACCGTTTAACCAAACGGTACTCCCATCAGGCAGGCTAATTATCCGTTTCTCGCCCTTATTGCTGCTATAACTCATTCTATACTCAACAACTTCTTGTTGAGACAAATACCGCCACATACCAACAAAAAAGAAGATTGCAATACTAGCAGCTACTAGATAAAAGAGATAGCGTTTTTTTACCCTACTTCTTATTGGAATGTCTTCGGGGGTACTGCCTTCCAATTTCTTCCATAGCTGATCAAATGCCATTTCAGTTTTTTCGATGGTTGATGACGCAATTCCTTGCCGATTTTTAATAAAATGATAAAGGAGTTGGTGATCTGGATTGTCAATGATCAATTTCTCAAACAGTAACTTCTCTTCGGGTGTGAGTTTACCCTGAATTTCTTTGTTTAATAATGTTAGAAATTGATCTTGATCCATCTTACTTTTGAGTCTTTAATATAAGAGCCAATTACAGACAAATCTCACCAATAGAAATTTAAAATAATTTTAAAACACTAATTTCTAGCTGTTTATTTTTTTACAAGTAATAGAATCTCTTAAACGACGGAGAGCCAGTTGAATGTGTCGGTCAACGGTATTCGTAGAAATTTCCATGATGGCAGCCGTTTCATGATAGGTAAAGCCAAGCTCCTTGACTAAAGTAAAAGCCATTTTGCACTTGGAAGGCAATTCATCGATGATCTGTTGTATAATTTTCAGGTTTTCGCTGGAAATATATTCTTGCTCCACACTTGGATATTGATAGTTAAAGTCAATAATTTCTGAAATATCCACATGGGTATGTTGTCTTTCAAGATGCTTAATGGCATTATTTCTTACAGACCTAAAAAGATAAGTTTTAATGTTTTCAATTTCCATTAATTTATCTTCCAATAGCCACAATTTCATGAAAATTTCTGAAATAATATCCTCAACTGGAACTGGTGACTTAATAATTGCGTAGCCAAAGTCATATAAATCGAGATAAAATTTTTTAAATAAAGTTTTAAATGCAAGCTGGTCTCGATCAAATACAATTGCATACCGCAATTCAGTCCATAAAAAGGGATCTTGATTCAACTTTTGCATTTAAATAAAAATATGAAATGGTCTATGAGAAATAAAGATATCAATTTTTGCAAGAATATAAGAATTTTAAAAAAAGCATTATCTGCTCAATACTTGCTAATCACTATATCATTTTCTTATCGACCAACTGCTGTAATAATTGGACTTTACAATCGGGATAAAGACCCCGCCAGTCTTACTTTTTTGGTTTGCCGTAAATGCTATTTTCCTGGCGCTACCCCTAAAGCAAGCCGACTATTTCTAGAAAGGCTAATTTAAAGAGGTTAAAAGGGCCAGTAAATCAGTCGTTGATAGTCAAATTGTCCATTTTTAGGCGATTTATTTTTTAAACAAGGTTTAAAATTAAACAAAAGCCGCAAGCGCCCTAAAACTCGTCATAGTTTATTTTGATGCTGTCTGTTATAGGAGCAGACACACAAGCCAAAATCAAACCTTGCTGTATGTGAGCTTCCGACAAAACCAAATTCCTTTTTAAACGGACTTCACCCTCTTGCAATTTACATACACAAGTTCCACACATACCGCTGCAACAGGAATGTGGTACGTCAACTCCTGCAATGAGCATCGCATCAAGCAAAGGTATTTGTCTATTCCATTGGATGTGCCTTGTATGGCCATCCAATGTCAAGGTTACTTCCACATCTTTCTCTTGCTTAGTTTCGGTAAGTTTAATTTCTTCTTTCATATAAATTACTTTTTTAATTTATCAATGAAACAATAACGTATAAAACCCGAAAGTCTTTACTGCTTTCGGGCTTTATGGATTGTGATTACTTTAAATCTTCTATTGAAGCGCCAAAGTTGATATGTAGCACATTGCCGTTAGACAAAACCAATGCAGGAACAGATTTTACACCTGCGTTTTTCACTTTTTCTTTATCTTTCCCTAAATGAATTACATTAACCTCATTTTTAGGTATTAAATTTAAAATATCCTGTTCTGCGCTTACACAAACAGGACAGCCTGCGTGATAAAAAATTGCTTTTTTCATTTCAACTTGTTTAAAATTATATTATTACTATTGATAGACTTCGCCTTGTATTGCTGAAAGTATTTCGTCTAACTCTACTATTTCATTTTTACTAAGCGATTTTATAGGGCTTTTAAAGTTACCTCCACCGACTCCTAATAAATCTAAACCCGCCTTTATAGAGCGTGGTAAACCTTTTGCAACAATGAATTTCAACAAATCAACCTGTTTGTAGAATATTTTTTGGGCTTTTTTCAAATCATTTTCCTGAACCGCATCATAAAGAGCTATGTTGAGTTCAGGTATCAGATTGGGAGCTGCGGTACACCATCCGCTAGCACCTGCTGCAAATGCAGCCAATGCTAAGGGATTAGAACCGTTGAAAAATGCTACTTCTTCGCCTAACTCTTTTCTTAAATAATGCATCCGTTGAATATCCCCTGTACTTTCCTTTATCATTGTAACGTTCGGAATTTGCAATAATCGCTTCAATAATGTAGGCGACATATCCACACCAGCTGTAGCAGGATTATTATAGGCCATTATTGGAATAGAAATTTTGGAAGCAACTGCATCGTAATGCTTTACAATTTCGTCATCGGACAATTTCCAATAGCTCATCGGAATAACCATTACCGCCGTTGCACCAGCTTTTTCTGCAAATTGTGCGTGGTAAACGGTTTTCTCTGTAGTAAGGTTAGAAACTCCCACCAATGTAGGCACTCTGCCTGCTACCTGTTGCATAGTCGCTTCGGTTATGGCCTCCTTTTCAGTATCGTTGAGATAAGGCATTACGCCTGTGCTTCCCAATGGAGCTATAGCGTGTACACCTGTTGTTACCAATCACTCTACCTGCTTTTTGAATAAGGGAATGTCAATTTGCTCATTATTATCAAATGGTGTAAGCGGATAAGCAATTACACCTTTAAATGGTACGTTGTTCATTTATTATCGTGTTTTTAAAAGTTAAAAATCTCTGCCTTCTTCTTCACGCAACGCTACTCCCAAGTTTTGTAGTTGTGGTGCATTTTCACAAGCGATGTATTTGGCAGGTTCGCTATCACTTAAATTTTGGTGCTGATGCCATGCCCAAGACGGAATATAAACGGCATCGCCTGTTTCCCATTGTACAATTTCATCTTCTACAAGCGTTGAACCTTTGCCCTCAAGCACATACAATATTGTTTCGTAAGTGTGACGATGTTTGTGTGTTTTTTGTCCGGGCAACAAACCGCCGATAGTCATACTGACGTTTTTGCTCGGTAAGTCCACAAAGAAAACAGGATGCTTTCTTTCTTCCGAAAACTGATTGTGTACACCTGCATTTTCAACATTTTTGTGAAGAACGTGTGATGTTTTCACAAATGTCGGTCTCGCAAATGTCTGGTGGAAATCCTTTGAACTGAATTGCTTTTGTTCTGCATGGATTGCTTTTTTTACTTCCGTCGCTGTTTCTAATTTTGACATAATTGAAAAATTATAATGTTATTGCACTATTGCAATACAAAAGTATTGTAACTTTGGACTGCTTATATGATACAGTTATTGTAATTAAAGGTAGTCCAGATGCTAAGAACATGGAATTTTGAAATGCAGTTAGATGAGAAGTCTGATAAAGCTATTTATCTTCAAATTGCTGATGCTATTATAAATGATATTCAATCGGGTAGATTAAAAGCTGGTGATGCTTTGCCAGGAACTAGAAACATTGCTCAACTTTTAAAGCTCAATCGAAATACTGTTGTAGAAGCGCTTAACGTATTGATTATAGAAGGATGGTTAGTTTCGAAAGAAAGACAGGGTACGTTTATTGCAGATACATTGCCCAATTTCCAAGAAACGCAAAAAAGAAGCGATGCAATTTCTTTTGAAAAAAGCACATTAAATAAGTACTATCATTTACAATTTGACGATGGATACCCTGACAGTAAAATTGCTCCCATTACAGAACTGGCAAGGGCATACCGCCAAATATTCAACCAAAATGCAAGGTGGAGGATGATGGGATACACTAATGAATTGGGAGATTTAGAATTCAGAAAATCCATTGTTCAAATGCTCAACTATCAAAGGGGGATGCAGATCGATGTGCACAACATTTGCATCACTCGTGGAAGTCAAATGGCGATGTACCTAACGGCACAACAATTACTTAAAAAAAATGATCATGTGATAATTGAAAACCCTGGATATAAACCCGCATGGAAGGCGTTTGAAAATGCAGGTGCAAAGCTATTGCCTGCAAGGGTAGACAAGGAAGGCTTAATGATTGATGATGTTGTTTCTTATCTGAAATCTGGCAAAAAAATAAAGGCCATTTACCTTACACCGCACCACCAATACCCAACTACTACAACATTAAGCTTAAAAAGGAGACTGGAATTGATACGGCTTTCCAACAAATACGGGTTTACGATTATTGAAGATGATTATGATAATGAGTTTCATTTTGGGTATCGTCCAGTGTTACCTTTGTCAAGCTTTACAGAACTGAAAAACTACGTTTATATAGGTACAATGAGTAAGGTTGTTGCGCCTGCTCTACGTATTGGTTATTTGGCAAGCAACGACAATTCTTTGATAGAAAAAGTGGGCAATTTGAGAAAGATTATTGATGTTCAGGGTGACAATATTATGGAACAAGCTGTTTTGCAACTCATTAAAGACGGCACTATAAAGCGACATATTAAAAAAGCAACAAATCACTACAAAGCTAAAAGGGATTTTACGGCTACTTTACTGAAAAAACACATCAAAAACAAAGCTACTTATTCAATTCCGGATGGAGGTTTGGCTTTTTGGGTAGTACCAAATAATCAAGTCGATTGGTTAGAGATTTCCGAGAAATTAAAAAGCAATGGCATCATAATATTTACTCCTGATAATTACAGCTTTGATGAAACCATTAATGGTATAAGATTGGGATACGGCTCCCTTTCTGAAAGAGAGTTGGAAGAGGGAATTATAGCTTTGGCAAAAATGTTGTAAAATGTAACGATATCGCGCAATATCTTAACTTAAAAACCATATCATTTTTGGTTAAAAGTTTTCATGGGAAAACTTAATCTATTCAGCTTGTTGTATCAAAATATAAAATCAAGTAGCAATGTCTTCAGATAGCTTTAGCAGTGGTATATTTTGCGCCATGTTATCTTTTCATTCTTTACGCCCTTAATGCCGAGACATCTTGGCGCCAGCAGGATTAAGGCAAAGATTTTAGTGTAAATAGTAATAGAAAACAACTATGACAGTGCTTACATAAAATAGATTTCTTTTATTCATCGACTTTTGATGCTTTAAACTTGAGTCACAAGACTAACATTTTTTTAACTATCGTGGCTCACTGATTTTATAAAAAGCCGATAATAATGTTGTGGAATTATTATTACTATTTTTATTATCTTAGCTTATTGATAGTCTTATTACAATATTGGAAGCTTATTTTACAATAAAAAAATAGATCAATACCTAAAAAAACAACTACCTCACTTAATTTAAACTTGAACGAAGATATCGCCATATTGCAAAAATTATTCGCGGGTAATCAAATTGCCCTGAAGGTACTTTACGAAAAGTATGCGCAAATGGTTTATCAGTTTGCTTTTCATATTTTAAAGGATGAGCATGTGGTCGAAGAAATTGTACAAGATACTTTTCTCCAATTGTGGGAATCACGGGAAAAAATAAACACAGAAAGTAATATCCGGACATTTATATATGTGATAAGCCGAAATAAGTGTTTCAATAAGCTCAAACAGCTTCAAAGATATCATAATATCTTTGAACCGTTGCAAATTGAAAGCTTTCATGATCATATTTTTGAGCAAGACCCTCTGGCGGAAAAAGAAGTGAACGAAGCGCTGGAACAATTGGTTCAAAAGCTCCCCGCGAAACAGCAGCTCGTATTTCGTATGAGTCGATTCGAGGGACTGTCACATCAGGAAATAGCACAGCAATTATCCATTTCCACAAATACAGTAAAAAATCATTTGGTGTCTTCTTTAAAATTTATCAAAGAAGAACTCAAGCGTACTCCAGAAGATTCTTCGATCATCTATCCCCTTTTATTTTTCACTTTTTTTTTCATCGACTAGTCCTTACCCCTGCACAATATTGTTCTTATAATAAAGACCAATATCATGATGACCAATTCTGAGTTTGAAAACTTAGTCAAAGACTATCTCGAAAATAAGCTTAGTCCAGAACAGGAACAACAATTAATATTTCTGCTGACTAATAATCCTAGTGCCGATCTTTTGGCTAAATTTGACAGCTTTTACCTCAAATATTCCAAAGAAGTTTCATTAGAAAAAAATAAAAAAGACAAGATTTGGTCCAACATCCGCGCGCATTTAGTTCAAGATACCCCGTATCAAACTGATGCCATAAAAAATAGCCGTTGGAAAACCATCCTTCCTTATGCAGCCATTTTCATTGGTATAATTTCTCTTGCAGCACTTTTATTTACGCTTACCGACAAAAATAAGGATGAGACCCCTCAACACAACACTATAGTAAATCAAATCTTTCTGAAAAAACATAGCGGTCTCATTTATGCCAGCAACAATACTAACGGCAACAACATCCCATTGAAGCAATCCGAGTTCAAAACCTATGGGATTGTCAAGGATTCAGCGGGCACTCTTGTTTTTCGACAAGACGACAAACATGTTTTAGCCAACAACACGAAATTGACAATTCAAACCCAAAAAGGGCAAATACAAGCACTTGTTCTACCTGACGGTTCAAAAGTATGGATCAATAGCAATTCACAGATTACGTTTCCGAGAAGCTTTAATGAAAAGGAACGTCAGGTACAATTAGTCGGCGAAGGATATTTTGAGGTCACTCATCTCGATCGACAGCCCTTCTCTGTACAAGGTTTACATTATACGACCGAGGTGCTGGGAACACATTTTAATATCCAAAGTTACCCTAACAGTATAGAAAGGATTTCATTACTGGAAGGGAAAGTAAAGGTTAGTAGTCCAATGACTGTGATCCACCTTTCTCCTGGGCAGCAAGCATACGGAAAAACTGCAACACCTAAAAAAACCGAAATAGATACAACGGATATCCTGGCATGGCAGCAAGGTTATTTTAAATTCGAGAATGTGGATATTTATCAATTAACCGAACAAATTAGAGACTGGTATGATGTTAAATTTATTAAGATCAACTCACAAAGCGGGGATAGATTTTCAGGAACCTATCGACGCACCAATGATCTAAGTGATCTACTCAACAATCTAGAGGAAGTTTCCAACCTGAGATTCAACATAAAAGAAGGAGGCATTTATGTAACCAATAAATAAACTTTAAATAAAAAAACGGAAGTGCTCCAACACTCCCGCAGTTAGATAACGACCAACAAAACGAAAATTATTAATCAATTTATCCAGTTCAAATGTATAAAACTTCTTATTCATTTCGATATCCTACGACCAGGATTATCGTAAAAACTATGATTTTTATGAAACTGATTATCCTGTTTCTAGTAATAGCCACGTTCCATGTCAGTGCAAATAGTTATGGACAAAACATTTCGCTACATGTGAAAGGGGAAAGCTTCAAATCTATTTTAACAAAGATTAGAAAACAGAGTGGCAAAGACTTTCTTTACAATTCTCAACAAATTGATGAAGACAAAAAAATGAATCTCAGCATTACCAACAAGCCTTTAGCCGAAGCTCTACGCATATTACTAGCCGATCAGCAATTGACCTATAGCGTGCGTAATAATGCAATTTTGATCCATCCCAATGCTTCTGCTTCAACCACAGCTGGAAAAGACAATACATTTCAACAGGATCTTCGGGGCAAATTAAAAGACAATACTGGAAAGCCTATTGCCGGAGCCACTATTCTGCTCGTCGGTACCGGACAATCTGTGGCGACAGACGAACATGGTGATTTTCAATTTGCCAAGACTCCGTCCAGTGGTGAGCTTCGCATTAATTTTATTGGATTTAAAGAGAAAACAATATCTTTTCAACGGTCCCAACAGCTCGACATTACTTTAGAGCCTCAAATCAATGAAATGGAAGAAGTCGTTGTTGTGGGCTATGGTGTTCAAAAAAAATCAGACCTCACAGGTTCAATTTCTGCCGTTCAAGCTAAGGATTTCACGCAAGGATCAAACATCAACGCCCTTCAGTTGATCAATGGTAAGGCACCAGGTGTAACCATCAGCCAAACCAATTCGGCGCCTGGGGCAGGAACCAAAATACAGGTCAGGGGTGCAGGTTCCATCAATAGTAGTAATGATGCCTTGATTGTCGTAGATGGGCTACCTGGTATCGATCCAAGTAGCTTAAGCCCGGATGATATCGAATCAATAGACATCTTAAAAGATGCCTCAGCAGCCGCGATTTATGGTACTCGTGCTGCAAGCGGTGTAGTGCTTATTACAACAAAAAAAGGAAAATCTGGCACAACTATAGCGAAATATGATAGTTATATCGGGTTTCAAAATGTATCAAAAAAATTGGATGTCCTTAACGGAAAGCAGTACATGCAAGTTCTGAATGCTATCCGAAAAGATGCAAACAAAGACGCCATTTTTACGGAAGACCAGATCAACAACATGGGAGAAGGAACCAATTGGCAGAATGAAATATTTAGAAAAAATGCGGTCGTACAGAATCATCAACTTAGCTTTTCCGGCGGTGGGGATAAGAGTAATTTCTATACCGCTCTAAATTATTTCAACCAAGATGGTCTAGTAAAAAACTCGGGCTATGCTAAAATTAATTTCAGAACAAATCTGGAATTTCGACCAAAGGATTATATAAAATTCAATATAAACGGAAATTATACCCGTGGTAACCAGCAAGCAATCTATACATCCAATGGAGTGAATGAAGCCGCGGGCCCGCTCAATAGCGCACTGCAATTTGACCCCACGCTACCGGCATACCTCAATGAACAGGGTCGATACTACCTTAATAATTTTATCGCTTTAGACAATCCACTGGCCCTAATCAATGGTAAGGAGAACAGAAATATCTCCAATACATTTTACGGATTGATTACCGCAGAAATTAAACCTTTTACCGATTTTACAGCAACATTACGTGTTGGCGGAAGTACCGCCAACATGATGAATTCAAGCTATACGGACCGATCGACCATAAACGGTCTTGCCAATGGCGGATTGGGTTCAAAAAATGCGTCAAGTGGCCACCAATGGTTGGGCGAGTTTTTACTCAACTACAATAAAAAAATTGGAAAACATCAATTGGCTTTCTTATTGGGAACAACATTTGAAGAGTTTCAAAGTGAAGGCGTGGGAGCCAGTTCAATGAAATTTTTATCTGACGTCACTTCTTACAACCTTTTACAGAGTGGAGATGGTGATAAAGGCGACAATGTAAGTTCTAGTAAAAGCCGAAACAGACTCAATGGGGTATTAGGCCGTATCAATTATAATTTTAACGATCGTTATTTTATTACAGCCTCTTTGCGTTCAGATGGTACATCGCGCTTTTCTGAAGAAAACAAGTTTGCATTTTTTCCTTCCGGAGCTTTTGCCTGGAAATTAACGGATGAAGATTTTCTTTCCCATTTGAAAGAAAATGGTACCACGCTTAAACTGAGATTTGGATATGGACGATTAGGAAACCAAGGAATAGACAATTACCAAACAATCAACACCTTGGTCGCGTCGGGAAATGCTATCTTTGGTGATAAGATTTATCAGGGTGTTGTCCCCGCGAGACTACCTAATAAAAATCTACGGTGGGAATCTACGGAAGAAATAAATCTAGGATTAGATTTTGAGCTTCTGCGTGGGCGAATTACGGGATCTGTCGACGCTTACAAACGTAACACTATGGATCAACTATTCAGTAAACCCATTTCTTCAGTGGTGGGTTTTAGCAACTACATGGTCAATTTTGGAAATGTTGAAAACCGTGGTATTGATTTCCAGTTAAACAGCAAAAATATTATTCGTGATCAATGGCAATGGAACAGTCTATTTAATGTGGCCTTACTAAAAAATGAAGTCAAAGAACTACCAGATTTTATTCCACAACTTATTACGGGATCTATTGCCAGTTTTATCTCCAACTATCAACTTGTAGAACGGGGTCAACCCATGTTATCTTTCTATGGGTATGAGACGGAGGGAATATTTCAGAACGATGCGGAGATAAAAAATTCAGCACAACCTGAAGCAAAGCCGGGGCATATTCGCTTTAAAGATCAGAACCAAGATGGCAAAATAGACTTAAAAGATCGAACCATTTTAGGAAAACCTTTTCCTTCCATCAATCTGAGCTTTTCCAATACGTTCAAGTACAAAAATGTTTCACTGGACTTCCTACTTCAATACGTAGGCGGAATTAGTATGTTAGACGCCAATATCACCGAAACCCTCTATCCTACCAACGAATACCGCAACAGGCTATCCGAATACTACCTGAATAGGTGGACACCAGAAAACCCAACCAATCAATATCCGAGCGGCGTAAACCCTACAGCCTATGGTGGCGACTATATTATCAATTCAATGACTGTAAGAGATGCATCGTTTTTAAGACTCAAAAATATCAATTTAAACTACGAGGTATTAAAAAATGGAAAATCAGTTAATCGTGTCAATATATTTCTGGCACTAGAAAATTTGGCAACTTGGACCAAATATAAAGGTTATGATCCTGACGCAAGTGCGACAGGAACTAATGCCGTTTCCAAAGTGAGCTACAATAGCTATCCCTTAGCACGTACGATTCGATTGGGATTAAACCTTACACTCTAAATTCGACTAACATGACAACATTAAAACTTAAATATCTCACCATACTATTGCTGTCCTTATCGACGATAGGCTGCAATTCATTTTTGAAAGAAGAAGTATATACAGAATACGACCCCAACAAATTCTTGGCCGATGAGACCGGCATTGATGCACTGCTTACAGGAGCTTACGCGCAATCCCGTATTATTGCTTATGATCATCGTAACTATACCTATATGATGAATGAGTTCAACACAGATATTGCTTTTGAAACGGGCGGTGGGCTTGAAAAAGATGCTGCTCCATTTATCCAATTTAATTGGTCTGTCAATAATAGCTTTCTAAATTCATTCTGGGAGAAAATGTATAAGGCAATTGCCAGTGCAAATTCGGTTATCATTCTATCCAATCAGCTCAACGGCTTAGACCCGGCCAAACTCAACAAAATACAAGCCGAAGCCAAATTTATCCGCTCATCATCGTATTATTTCCTCTATAATTTATTCGGTCCTACACCTTTGATTGATATCCCTGTCGGAGCTAGTCCCCAAGAGATCGAAGAAATTGGAAAAAATGCCAAAAGAGCCGATCGAGATGCCTTTGTCAACTATATCATCAGTGATCTTGAATTTGCCAAACAATATTTACCGCTTACAGAAAGTCCAATAGGCAGGGCAACAAAAGGTGCCGCTCTTGGGTATTTAATGAAGATTTATCTCAAAGAAAAAAATTGGAAAAAGCTGACCGATGTCACTCAGGAAATTATAGACCTTCATCAATATGAACTGTATAGTAATTATCCACGGCTTTTTGCCATTGAAGGTGAAAGCAATAAAGAATACATCTTTAGGGCACCTTGTATCGCGCAGGCAGGCTATCAAAATAACTACATGGCACATGCTTTCCCGCCAAACTACCCTATTCTCACCAACTGGGTCAATTTTGGTGCACAATTCCGTACGTATAGTGCATTTTACAAAACCTTTGAATCGAACGATAAAAGACGTGAACTTCTCATACGAAATTATACCGATATCTCGGGTAAGAATGTGGAATTGCTCGAGGATAACAATGGTAAGGCCCTCAATGATGTACGAAGTTTCAAATACTGGCCAGATCCAAACGGTGTGGGCGAAAATATGGGTAACGATATTGTCTACATACGTTATGCCGATGTTCTTTTAAGTCGTGCTGAAGCACTAAATGAGCTAAATGGTCCTAATCAGGAAAGTATCGATCTCATCAATCAGGTTCGTCAACGTGCCAATACAAGTTTACTTAAATTAGCAGACTATAGTAATAAATTATTGTTACGTGATTTTCTACTGGCAGAACGCGGGCGTGAATTCTTTTCTGAAGGATTGCGTCGCGAAGACTTGATTCGACATGGAAAATTTATCCAGTCAGCCAAAGACCGAGGTTATGCCGCCAAAGAATACCAAGTCGTTTACCCAATTCCGCTCCAACAAATTGATGCAAACCCAAATTTAACACAAAATGACGGTTACTAAACCATACCACCATATATTGCTGTTTATGTTGATGCTTGGGCTTTCCTGTCCAAGCATACATGCTCAAGTTGTCGCCATCCCAAATAAACAGCAGCTAGAATGGCAAAGAGCCGAATTCGGTATCATCTTTCACTATGATCTGCATGTTTTTGACCGGAAGGCATACCAACAGCAATCCAATCGCATTGTTCCGATTCCTGATATTCACATCTTCCAACCGCAACAACTGGATGTCGAACAATGGGTACTGAGCGCAAAACTAGCCGGGGCTAAATTCGCACTCATTACCGCGACTCATGAAACTGGATTTGCCCTTTATCCTTCGAAAGTCAATCCCTATAATACGAGTGCTTTAGGGTGGAAAAACGGGAAAGAAGATCTTGTTGGTGATTTTATAAAAGCCTGTATCAAACACGGGATAAAACCAGGTATTTATGTAGGGATTCGTTGGAACGCTTACCTTGGTATTCACGATTTTAAAGCAATCGGTACCGGACAGCAGCAAATAGAACGGCAAAAATACTATAATAAAATGGTCGAGGGAATGGTACAGGAGCTATGCACATGGTACGGTCCACTGTTTGAGATTTGGTTTGATGGAGGAGCCAGCAGCCCTGAAAAAGGTGCTCCAAATGTGCTCCAAATTGTAAAAAAATATCAACCTAATTGCCTTTTTTATCATAACGACGAACTGGCAGAAGCAAGATGGGGCGGTTCAGAGTCTGGAACAGTACATTATCCGTGCTGGTCGATGTTTCCTTTTCCTTATACCGGTGCAGGAGAGAGTTGTCCAAGGGCAATTTCCGCAAACGATTTCTTACTCTTAAAAACCGGTGATCCGGATGGAACCTATTTTATACCTGCAATGGCTGATGCCCCGCTCCGCGGAGCAAACGGTCGACACGAATGGTTTTGGGAGCCAAATGACGAAAATTCGATATTTTCTCTTAACCACCTTGTGGATATGTATCAAAAATCTGTTGGCAGAAATGCAACATTGATCTTAGGAGTTACACCCGACACCCTGGGGCTTGTACCACAAATAGATCGGCGGCGATTAGAAGAACTTGGAAGTGAGATCAAACGTCAATATGGTAGTCCGATAAAGGATCTAGACCCAAAACAAGAGCTTATTCGCTTTAAAAAATCAAAAGCTGTTAGCCAGTTAATGATTGAAGAAAGCCTTGATCAAGGACAACGTATACGTGCTTTCCACATCACTGCGAAAACAAAGCAGGGATGGCAAACACTATTTACGGGTTCATCCGTTGGTAACAAATGTATCATTCAATTGAAAGGCCCGATTCATTGTACACAAATTAAATTAACAATAGATAAGGCCATTGGCCAACCGATTATTCATACTTTTAATGCTTATGATACTTTCTAAGAAAAATAGCAAATTTATCCTATTAGTGACCCTGCTTACAAATTTAGGGTTATTGCAGCAGGCGCAGAGCCAAAGCAAGGCACAACTTGGTTCCACAACAGAACGCCCCAATATTGTCGTGTTTTTTGTGGATGACCTCGGTTGGCAGGACATGTCCGAACCATTTTACAAGGTCAAAACACCGATCAACGAAAAGTTTCATACCCCATATCTGGAAACATTGGCCAAAGAAGCCATTAAATTTACCAATGCGTATGCAACACCGGTGTGCACACCTTCCCGGGTGAGCTTTCTGACCGGTTTAAATGCTGCTCATCATCGTGTCACCAATTGGACCCATCCCAAAGCTGACACCCCGACCGATAGCAAAGATGAATTGTTGAATCCACCGGATTGGAATATCAACGGACTAAGTCCTGTGCCCAATATACCACATACGATATATGCTACTCCATTTCCAAGCATCCTTAAGGCCAATGGTTACTATACCATTCATGTGGGCAAAGCACATTGGGGATCTGCCGGAACACCTGGTGCCAGCCCTTTAAATTTGGGTTTTATGGTCAATATTGCAGGACACTCCGCTGGGCACCCACAAAACTACTATGGCGAGCAGAATTACGGTAACCTTCCTGGTAAAGCAGGTTATCAGGCAGTTCCCGACCTTATGGAATATCATGGTACTTCCACATTCCTAACAGAAGCGCTGACTCGGGAAGCCCTCAAGGCACTCGAAGAACCTATACGCCGTAAGGAACCTTTTTTCCTTCATTTTTCCAACTATGCAGTGCA
>NZ_MKWH01000012.1:0-5038 GCF_001899705.1 Sphingobacterium sp. 40-24
AATACACAGGGACTTACCCTGATGAAGATTACTTTCTATGAAGGTACCGAAATGGGTGAAGCGATAGCCAGTATCAATGCACTGTCCAACCGTTCGCAGGTATTCCTGCCACCGGGTGCTCCGCCACCGTTCATTATCCGTTTTGATGCCTCATCACAACCGGTTGGGCAATTGGTGTTCCGTAGCAATACAAAGACAAATAACCAGTTACAGGATATTGCAAACTTTAACGCCCGTCCGTTCCTGATTAAGATACCCGGCTTGACAACAGCCCCACCTTTCGGAGGTAGCCCGCGTACCATTGAGATCAATATCGATCCCTACAAGTTACGTTCACATAATTTATCTCCGGAACAGGTTGTTGAAGCCATCAGCAGAAACAACATTACATCCCCTTCCGGAAATATCTATATCGGGGATAAAAATTATCTGACACCGACCAATAATACGGTGAAGAATATAGAAGAACTGGGCGATGTGCCGATTTTCAAGGGCACAGTGGACAATGTGTATATCCGTGACGTAGCAACCGTTAAGGACGGTGCGGATATTGCCACAGGCTATGCCCTTATTGACGGAAAACGTTCCGTATATATCAACATTGCCAAGGCCGGTAATGCCTCTACACTCGATGTTGTCAATACGCTAAAGAAACAGCTGCCGGACATTCAGCGTAATATGCCAGATGACGTGAAGATATCCTATGAATTCGATCAATCGGTGTATATTTCCAACGCCTTGAAAAGCCTTGTTGTAGAGGGCGTACTGGGAGCTTTGCTGACCGGATTGATGGTACTGCTGTTCCTGAATGACCGCAGGGCGGCACTGATTGTGATCATGACCATTCCGATCTCTATTATCTCTGCTGTGCTTTTCCTTAAGCTCTTCGGACAGACCATCAATATCATGTCGCTTTCAGGTCTTGCACTGGCAATCGGTATATTGGTGGACGAGAGTACAGTGACCATCGAAAATATCCACCAGCACTTTGCTATGGGCAAGACAAAAGCACAGGCGATATGGGATGCGTGTAAGGAAATTGCATTTCCAAAACTGCTCATCATGCTATGTATCCTTGCCGTATTCGCACCGGCATTTATGATGACAGGTATTCCGGGATCGCTGTTTATGCCATTGGCAATGGCCATTGGTTTTTCGATGATTATCTCCTTCCTTTTATCACAGACTTTCGTTCCTGTGATGGCAAACTGGATGATGAAACACAATGTTGTAAACTGCGAAAACCCTGCACATAAAGAAGACAGGTTTACAAAGTTCAGGGAGAAATTTTCAAACTTCCTTTCGGGTCTGATGAAATTCAGGAAACCTATCGTGGGAATTAGCCTGATTGCTGTCATCCTTGCCGGAGCTGGTCTATACCTGATTACCGGAAAAGATGTACTTCCTACTTCCAATTCCAAACAATTTCAGGTAAGGCTTAAAGCCGCTGACGGAACCCGCATAGAAGTAACCGAGAAAAAGGTGAAAAATTTTCTTGAACTGCTAAAGGCTAAGGTCGGCAAAGATAATGTTGCGATATCATCGGTTTTTATCGGACAGCATCCTTCAACATTTGCCGTGAGCCCGATCTATCTGTACAATGCAGGGCCGCATGAAGCCCTGATGCAGGTAGCCCTTAAAGAATTTAACGGTAATTCAGATGAGCTGAAAGATGAACTCCGTCAATATTACAAGGAAAAAATGCCCGATCTGCAACTCTCATTTGAACCGATTGAACTAACGGAAAAAATCCTTAGCCAGGGAGCCAATAATCCTGTTGAGATCCGGGTATCGGGGATGATGAAGAAAATGAACATGATGACGGCAAATAAGCTTCTTGCAAAACTGAAGGAACTTGACTACATGCGTGATCAGCAAATTCCACAATCCATGAACTATCCGGCGATGCAGATCAATATTGACCGGACAAGGGCTGCCCAGTTGGGACTGGATGCACAGGATATCGCTAAATCACTGGTTGCCGCAACGGCATCGACACGTTATACCAATAAGAACTTTTGGGTTGGAGGTATGATGGGGATCGCTTACGATGTACAGGTTCAGACCCCTCAGAATATACTGAACAGCAAAGAGGAACTGGAAAATCTTCCCCTGACCAAAAACCAGGACAGGCCTGTATTAAGCGATGTTGCTACGGTGCTGCCTACAAAGGAAATGGGAGAAAGTTATAACCTTGGAACAATGGGCTATACAACGGTAACAGCCAACCTGCATAAAAAAGACCTTGAACAGGCGTCCAAAGATGTAAAAGCAGCAATAGCTTCTCTTGGTGAATTGCCAAAAGGGATAAATATTGAGGTTGCGGGACTTGCTCCTGTTCTGGACGAGACATTAGGCAGTCTTGCTTCAGGACTGTTGATCGCTGTCGTAGTCATATATCTGATGCTTTCTGCCACATTCCAGTCTTTTAGGGTTTCATGGGTAATTCTATCAACTGTTCCTTTTGTAATTGTGGGTGCGTTGGTTGCCCTGAACCTGACAGGTTCTACACTGAACCTTCAATCCTATATGGGAATGATCATGTCCGTCGGGGTGTCTATTGCAAATGCGGTGTTATTGATTTCAAATGCCGAAACCATTCGTAAATCTTCAAATGATGCACTTGGAGCAGCAATAGAAGCTGCCAAATTACGTATCCGTCCTATTGTCATGACCACGTTGGCCATGGTTGCCGGTATGTTACCGATGGCTATCGGATTTGGAGAGGGCGGTGATCAGGTATCTCCATTGGGACGTGCCGTAATCGGTGGGTTGATTTTCTCTACTTTCTCGGTATTGATCGTTCTCCCGCTTGTATTCGGTTGGGTTCAGAAAAAAGCATCCATTGTATCCAATTCGCTGCATCCAGAAGATGAGGAAAGTATTCACTTTGTAAACCTAAAAAAATAAAGAAATGAAATATATAACAATATTGGCAGCTTCATTTATAATGCTGCTGACCGCCTGCAATAATGAAACAAAAGAAGCAGCAAAGGAAGAACCTAAAAAAGGCGGCATGCCTGGTATGGGGATGGGAATGGGAATGATGATGAACCCTTGGGAAACTGTCGAAATATCTAAGTCCAACCCGAAGGTAATGCTGAAATTAGCTGGTGAGCTAAAGCCTGACCAACAGACAGCCCTGTTTGCAAAAGTTAACAGTTATGTAAAAAGTATCCGTGTAGATATCGGTGATAAAGTATCGGCAGGTCAGATTCTGGCAGTATTGGAAGCACCTGAAATCCAGTCGCAGGTAGCAAGTGCTAAGGCGAAATTGGAAGCTCAGGAAGCCATCTATTTTTCGACCAAAGCTACTTACGACAGGACAATGAAAGCCAACGAAACACAGGGAGCTATTGCAAAAGATGCGCTTGACCAGATCAAGGCCCGTAAACTTTCCGATGAGGCTCAGTTGAATGCCGCAAGGTCTGCCTATAATGAGATCAAGGATATCAATAATTACCTGGTGATCAAAGCTCCGTTCAGCGGAACAATCACGGATAGAAACGTGGATCTGGGTGCCTATGTGGGACCAATGAACAAAGAGCCTTTGTTGGTGGTGGAGAACAATCAGAAACTACGTCTAAATCTTTCCGTTCCGGAAGCCAATACGCCTTACCTTAAATTAGGTGACACGATCCGTTTCCACGTGAGATCACAGCCCCAGCAAAAGCATATTGCTCTGATCAGCAGAAAATCGGGAAGCCTTGACTTGAAACTCCGTTCTGAAAAGATCGAAGCCGATTTTATCAATAAGAATAATATCCTGAAACCGTATATGGTTGCTGAGACGGCCATTCCTTTACAAAATACGGAACCTACATTTTTTGTTCCCAAAACCGCAGTTGTTGAAAGCGGAATGGGCGTGTATGTGATACGTGTAGAGAATGGAAAGACCAAAAATGTTCCGGTGAGCAAGGGACGTGTAATGCCGGAACAGGTAGAAGTTTTTGGAGAACTTAATCAGGGAGACAAAATATTAAAAATGGGATCGGAAGAAATTCAGGAAGCTACTGAAGTTCCGAACAAACCAAATAATCCTAATAAAAAATAAACAAAATGAAAGTACAGTTCAAATTCTTAAGTATCGTGGCATTTGCCACGGTACTTCTCATCGGATGTAGCCAGAACAAAAGTAATGAAGGAACTTCAACTAATGAAGTTACTACAGCTACACCTGCAAGCAACGTAAAAAGTAACGAACCTAAAAAAGGCGACCATGTACCAAGCAACCTTGTCTGTATGGTAAATGATGCCTACATGGGCAAGCAACAATTGGAAGTTCCTTTTGATGGGAAAACCTATTATGGATGTTGTGAAATGTGCAAGAAGCGTATTCCACAGGATGAGAGTGTCCGCTATGCCCTAGACCCTCAAACGATGAAGAAAGTAGACAAAGCGACAGCTTATATCGTTCTGATTGCTGACGGCGGTGAGGTAGCCTATTTTGAAAATGAACAGAATTATACGGCATTTAAAAATGGAGTGAAATAACACAAGGTTATTGGTTGTATCGTCTGCTCAAGAATTGAATAGACGATTTCTGTTATAATCACCAAATCATGTAATCCTTATGAAAAAGATTCTGAATATAGTTCAAGGTGTGGAAGATGAGATAAATTCCATTATACTGGAAGCGAAGTACCCTGTGCATCAGGTAGAAGATACAATCAATACTATTTTACGTCACTTAGCCACCCTACGGAAATATGTTCAGGAAAATGGATTCAAATCTGAAGAAGATGAAATCCACTTTTTTAAAAACGTAAAACCCAAGGTTGTTTCAAGGCTTATATTTTTTAATTCTGTTTTTAAGATTGAGACAAAAAGGCCTAATGGAGGTAGAAAGGTAATCAGAAAATATCTGAATGCGGAACTTCATAAACTGCAACGTTTTTTTGAGAACAATCTCGAATTTTACAAGTATTACCGAACCAACAATACTTTTTTAGACCGTAAGTTATTCTTACGAGGTAATGCCGATGTAAAACTTAATCTTGATACATTTTTCTTCGAGGCAGACCCTACCTTTTCAACT
>NZ_MKWH01000013.1:0-21390 GCF_001899705.1 Sphingobacterium sp. 40-24
CGTTTCCGTTGGGATTGCAAAGGTAGAAATCTTTTTTGAACTTCCAAAAACTTTGTGAAGTTTTTTTTTCTTCTCTCTTTTTCCGATTTCCGCGCTCAACTCTCGTTAAACCCTTCTTTTTTTTCATGGTTCCTTCTCTCGAAGTAACCGTCCCTCCCTTGCGGAGTGGTGCAAAGATAGGGAGTTTATAAACAAACTTCCAAGCCTTTTGTTCTTATTTATTTCATTTTCCCCTTAACTGCCTGTAAGGGTGCGAGATTCTTTTTGTAAAACAGGTGATCGGAAGGCCGGATCCGGCACAGAATGGGCCATACAGAGAACCCAGGTCATCATATAAAGTATGGATATCGTATGGAGGCAGGCTTCGCACCGGATCTATTACCAATTTCGTCCAACTTTGTTAATAATTAATAGGGGTATTACAGGGGGATAACAGGGGTTTAGCAGGGGTTGTACCCCTATTACCCCCCTATTAACCCCCTGTTAAAACGGTGCTATAAAATTATAAATCAGTATACAATTTGAACCTAAGAAACGTAACAACAGGCTCCCCTTTTGTCAAAACTGCCGCTGGAACAAGCAAAATATCAATATGAAAAGCCTAATGGTCTTTGACAAACAATATGTAATTGAAACCGTATATTCGTAAATAGCAAATTAAAATCTTCCTTATTTTGAACGGACTTTTCAAAATTTATAAAGTTGATACCGACGAGGCATTGCGCATACAGCAATCCAAAAACGAAATACATCAACATGATTTCGAGGAATTGATTATTGGTGTGGCAGGAAAGCTCGAGCATTTTATCGATTTTAAAACAACAACCTACACCGCTCCTTTTATAAGTTTTGTCACTCAGGGCAAAACCCACCGCGTCAAACCTCTTCTGCATAATAATAACATTGAATTTTGGGTCATTCGATTTAAAAGTGAATTTATCCCCGAAACGACTTTCCAGCTCTACGCCCACTTTCATGAACATGCGACATTGACCTTCGCCAGCCACAACTGCTTCGGGAGATTGATAGTCTTGTGTGAGCTAATGCAACAGGAATGCTTACAACATAGCGTAGACTATGCGGTTATCAAGCAGCTATTGAGCACTATCTTTACCATGATTGAATCTGAACGGAAAAGGCAATTTCCAGACAGCCAACAGCAATTAAGAAATCAGAGTACAACGTTCACAAGCTTTCTATCTATACTGGAAGAGAACTACCGCCGTCCCGAAGGCGTTAATTTTTACGCGGAGAAGCTTTTTATGTCCGCAAGAAACCTAAATTTAATTTGTCAGAGCATATTGCAACAAAGCGTTTCTGAGATCATCGAAACACGGAAACTTATTGAAGCAAAAAACCTCTTGTTGACAACGACTAAAACGATCTCGGAAATCGGCTTTGAGCTCGGCTACCAAGACAAAGCTTACTTTACCAATGTCTTCAAAAAGAAAGCCGGCATGACGCCTTCGGAATTTAGAAATGAAATTCAAAAACTTATTTCCGAATAGTACAACAGATTGACAAGATTGTTATACCGCCTAGCCAAGCCCATCCCCTACATTTGTAGTAAAAATTAACGCAGTCACATCATATCAAATGCGTAGAAAGGATTTTATTAAAATTATGACAACATTACCATTAGCTGGAGTAGCACATAAAGCAAACTCGCTCTATAAATTTTCCGAGGAACTAGAGGCAACGGATAAATTTCCGGTCTTATTTTTAGGACATGGAAGTCCCATGAACGCCATAGAGGACAACGAATTTGTGCAGGGCTTCAAAAAAATAGGTCAAACTTTCGAGAAACCGAAGGCGATTCTTGTTGTTTCCGCACACTGGGAAACACGTGGAACATTTGTCACAGCGATGGAGCACCCCGCCACAATTCATGATTTTGGCGGCTTTCCTCAGGCACTCTTTGATGTCCAATATCCAGCTCCAGGAAGCCCAGCACTCGCTTTGGAAACGCAACGTGTCGTCAGCAAAGCGGATGTTCACCTCGACGACAAATGGGGATTGGACCATGGTTCCTGGTCAGTCGTCAAACATCTATATCCTGGTGCAGACGTTCCAATTATTCAAATGAGCATCGATTACACACAGCCTGCAGCATACCATTACGAGATTGCACAGCAATTAAACGCGCTAAGAAAAAAAGGGGTGCTCATTATAGGGAGTGGCAATATGGTGCACAACTTACGGATGGTCGCTTGGGACAAACTCGATACGGCAGGCTATGCGTATGAGTGGGCCACGATAGCCAACGAAAAAATGAAGCAATTCATCCAGAACGGCAATCATCAGGCGCTCATCGATTTCAGAAAACAGGGCAAAGAGTTTGACTTGGCAATTCCGACGCCTGAACATTACCTCCCTTTAATCTATACCTTGGGTTTACAGGAGAAAAATGACGAGCTGTTTCTCTTCAACGACAATTCAGTGGCTGGATCGCTGACCATGACTTCTTTGAAAATCGGGTAAGCCTCCAGCACACCTATCGGGTGTATCCAAAACGAGCCGCCCATTCCATTGACCGAGTAAAAGACCATTGGAATAGGCGGCCTTTATATGAAATGGACGGGTTTTACACTATACTCCAACGAGTTGGAAATAATCTCGAAATTTCCATGACAAAAAGCGCTTTGATTGCAGCGCTAGGATCGATAAATTTGTTTAAAACAAAACAACGCACTTTAACTTAACTCATGGCAACAAAACCTGTTATTGAAATTGAATATTGTCCAAAATGCAATTGGATGCTGCGTGCCGCCTATATGGCGCAGGAGGTGCTGAGTTCGTTCACGGATGAAATCCATGGCGTTATGCTGGTCCCCAGCGAAATTGCAGGCCGTTATACCGTACGGGTAGCGGATCAGGAGATTTTCGATCGAAAAAGAGCGGGTCGATTCCCCGAAATAAAAGAACTCAAACAACTGATCCGCGATCTAGTTGCACCAGATAAATCCTTAGGTCATTCGGACAAATCTCCTTCATCCAACATTTAATTTAGCATAAATCGGATTTTAAAGACTTCTTCTTATTAGCAACTTTGTATAAATTAAATGAACAATCATGACTATTCAACAAGAAGTAGATTTTCAACGTATCGCCAAGGCCATACATTTCTTACAGGAAAACTTTAAGACACAGCCTACATTGGGTCAGATCGCTTCTCATGTTTACATGAGTGAAGCTCATTTTCAACGCATGTTTACCGCATGGGCAGGTACAAGTCCCAAGAAATTCTTACAATATGTGAGTATAAATCATGCAAAATCATTGCTCAAGGAAAATAACATTGCTGAAACAACATTCCAGCTTGGCCTTTCCAGCAGCAGTAGACTTCATGAGCTATTCATCAATATTGAGGGGATGACTCCCGCTGAATATAAAAATGAAGGTTCCAATCTATTGATTTCCTACGCCTATTATCAGAGCTTATTCGGCACAATGCTCATTGCATCCACTTCTAAAGGTATTTGTCATATTGCTTATGCCGATGACAACTTAATAGCTTTTGACACCCTTCAACAACGCTTTCCGAATGCAACATACCTACAACAGGGAAATAGCATGCACGAGAATGCACTCAAAGCATTAAATCCACAAGACAAAGACATCCGTCAGGTAAAATTGCATTTAAAAGGCACTGATTTTCAATTGAAAGTCTGGGAAGCTTTATTAAAAATCCCTATGGGTAACTTAAGTACCTACGGTGCCATCGCTTCTCAAATCGGAAACCCCAAGGCCTCCCGTGCCGTCGGTACAGCTATCGGAAGCAATCCGATCGCTTACCTTATCCCTTGTCATCGGGTGATACAAAACAGCGGAATATTTGGCGGCTACCGATGGAATCCGATGCGGAAAACAGCGATGATCGGATGGGAGACTTTACATACCGCTATTTAGTAAACACACACAATACTATAACATGGAACTTTTCGACAATCTCTTCGATGGCAATAGAAATCTACTCCCTTACGATGGGACTGTCAATTATTATGGCAAAATACTGTCTCCGCAGGAAGCAAACCACTATTTTGATAAACTCATGGACTCGATCGAATGGGTAAATGATCGCGCCATTATTTTTGGAAATGAAATCGTCACCAAGCGAAAGGTGGCTTGGTATGGCGATCAGGCTTTCGAATATAGTTATTCCAACACCACTAAAAGGGCGCTTCCCTGGACACAGGAACTTCTTGAGCTGAAAAAAATTGCCGAAGAGCAAACACAGGAAACCTATAATTCCTGCCTGTTGAATCTGTACCACAATGGCGACGAAGGAATGGCCTGGCACAGTGACGGGGAAAAAGATCTCAAAAAAAATGGAGCAATTGCTTCTTTAAGCTTTGGTGCTGAGCGAAAGTTTGCTTTTAAACACAAAACGAGTAAAGAAAAAATAGACATCATCTTGGGGCATGGAAGTTTATTGGTGATGAAAGATGTTACACAAACCTATTGGCTGCATCGGCTTCCACCGACAAAGAAGGCATTCAGCGCACGAATTAATCTGACATTTCGAAGCATCGATCAGCTGTAGTTGTTCGTAGCGGGGCAAGGCTGACACCAACGAACAGCTATTTTTCCGCAGACTACAACAGGATTCAGTAAACAATCGTGTCAACCTTTTCAGAACATAAAGGCTGACACGATCAATCGGATTACTTTATAACGTTCCAGCTGTTGTCTTTAGCTGTGTAATCCATAAAAATACCACCGTCCAAGGTAATATTTTTCACCTTTTTGGTCGAACTCCAAGTCATGCTTGCCTGTTTTTCATTGTGTTGCCAAATTGCTGGAGTTTGATGTTTTGTCTCCACCGATCCATCTGCATAGGTAATCAACACATCAAACGGAATTGCAAATCCTCCTACATTGGTAATTGTAAGTGTATTTTTACCGCCGAGTTGCTTAAAGCTATCCACTTTAAGGTCGATGTAATTATTGGTAAAATACCAATTTTTCCAATACCAATTTAAATTTTGCCCAGCTCCGGCGTTGATGCTGTAAAAAAAGTCCCAAGGCGTCGGATGCTTTCCATGCCATAACTCCATATAATGATGTAATGCTTTTTTAAACAGCTCATCGCCCAAATAATCCCGTAATGCAATATAAGACAACGCGGCCTTGATGTAAGCATTATTACCATACCCTAAACCACTTAACTGAGAGGTCATCGTAATCAGGGGTTGATCTTCTTCTGTAGAAGGGTCAAAAATATAGCGCTTTACGCGAGCATCCTTAAAAAGCTCTTTGTTTTTTTCGGCACCAATCTCCGCATTTCCGATCCAGAATTCCAATGCAGTAGCCCAGCCTTCATCCATATAACCGTATCGCGTCTCATTGATACCCATGTAAAAAGGGAAATAAGTATGTGCAATTTCATGGTCTGCTGTTTGCCGTGCATCCACAAGATTATCTGGAACACTCGAATCGTTGATCATCATCGGATATTCCATATCTGCAAATCCCTGAACGGCGGTCATTGTTGGGTATGGATAGGTGACACCAGGCCAATTTTTAGAAAACCAGTTAATGCAGTATTGTTGCCAGCCAATATATTGTTCAAAATCTGGCGTTCCGGCGACATAGCTGGATTGCACACTCACGCGTTTGCTTCCCAAATCTACACTCCCGCCATCCCAGATATAATTGTCACTCACACTGAAACAAAAATCAGGTACATAGCTTGCTTTGAAGTTCCACGTATTCCAAGCTTCTTGCGCTGTCACCTTCCCCGATTTCATTTCGGCATCAGTCGCGATATGTATTGGGGTATCGCTAACTTTTGATTTTTCGAAACGATCCAGAATAGGTTTCTGCAGTACATCAGCGGCATTGGTCAATTCACCTGTCGCCCAGACAACAAAGTTCTTCGGAACGGATATCTCAAATTGATAATCGTTGAAACCATTATAGAATTCTTGCCGGCCATTATGTTCCAAAAGATCCCAGCCATTGTAATCGTCGTATACAGACACACGCGGATAGGCGTAAGCACAATAAAAGGTAGACGCATTCAGCAGTCCTTCACGGTCGCTTTCGACAGATAAAGGGTATTCCCAGCTAATGTCCAACGTTGCAGTACTTCGCGGAAGGATTTTCTGTCCAAAATCGCCCAACTTCACCGTCCCCCAGTCCTTGCTGTTTACGTCGTAAACTTGACCATTTAGTTTAAACGACTTTATCTTTAGACCCGAAGTCAGGTAATCGTCCGAAGCGTATGCCGCACGTACCGCATTGGGTTTGTGCACATTGTTTACAAATCGGATAGCCAAGCGATTCAATGTATCAGGACTATGGTTTGTGTACAGAATAGTCTCTGTTCCACTCACCATCTTTGTAGCCGGATCCAATTGCACCCGCACATCATACTTTCCAAAATTCTGCCAATAGTTTTTTCCCGGTATGCCCGTTGTAGTACGGGTCCCCTTTGCGATCGCTTGCTGAATATTCCTTGGGGTATACAGTTCTTGTGCATGAGCAGCCCCTGTCAATAAAAGCAACGTCAATCCGTAATTCAATATAGTGCGTCCTATCATATCCTAGTTTAAATAATCAAACTAAGATAAATTTGCTGTGATTTGCAAGTTTAATTCTCCAGCTTCGCAAGAAAAATAAACTTCTCCAACACAATACCCTATTCGCATTTGTTCAACCATCAAAAAGACAGGCTCCAAGTGCCGGAGAAAACATTTTATTTTTTTTTACGTTTAGTTTTAAGATAAGCTCGAATGTATGCATCAACTTTTACGTTATAACGATTTCTTCCGATACGCTTTTTTAGGAATACTTTTAATTTCAATCCCTACACTCCTTGCGGCTCAAAATGATGTGAAAGCAGACTCTGTTGCACAGTACAAACAGCAGCGTGACTCTGCCTTGGCCAGTCAATACGATATATCGGATCTCATCGGAAGAATAATACATCCCAAACGAAAAAAGGAACATGCAAGTAAACGTTCTCCCATCACCTTAATGCCCAACATTGCCTACAACCCAACCATTGGTGGCCAGATTGGAATCAAGGCTGTCGCCGGGAAAGTACTAGGTGATTCCAAAACAACCACCATGTCGATCGCAGCGACATCCGCCTCGATCACCACGAAAAATATTATGGTCTTCTATATCAGCCACAATGTATTTACTCCGAACAATAAACTAAATTTTCAGGGTGCTTTTGCACTTGTCAAAATGGTGGCTTTAGACGCAGGGCTGGGCATGACTCCCCATGGAAAATGGAACAATGCCGATGAAGAGATTCTTGCCAACCCCGACCATAAGAAATACGGCGCAAAATATAATGCATTTACATTTAATGAAAAAGTCTATAAACGCATCGCCGACGGGCTATTTGTTGGGGCCGGACTGGCGTTTGACTTACGACGGAAAATAACCAGCAGCGGCCCGAATGGCAACGTTACGCCCAACACCATCTACACCGAAAAACATGGCTTCGAGCCCGACAGTTACAATTCCAACGGCCTATTGCTCAATATGCAATATATGACCAGAGACAATCCCAACAGGCCTTACAAGGGTATATATTCGGATATCGGTGTGCGATGGAACACAACGCTGCTGGGTAGCAGCAAAAGTGCAGTACAGCTTACCACCGACTTTCGCAAATACTTTAGTCTATCCCAGTCCGACCCAGCTCATGTACTCGCCTTCTGGTATTGGGGTTCCTATAAACTTGGTGGTACTCTGCCCTATTTTGATCTTCCAGGAACAGGAAGGGACGTAGCCGTCAGAAGCGGCCGCGGTTATACCATCGGTTATTTCAAAGGAATTTCTTTCGGTTATGCCGAAACAGAATACCGCTTCCCAATTTTAAAGAATCGCTTTTTGAGCGGAGCTGCTTTTTTTAACCTACAGACTGCCAGCGACGAACTGGGCACCAAACTTTTTGAAAGGTGGCAACCTGGGGGTGGTGCCGGGTTGCGAGTTCTCTTTAACAAAGCAACACGCACAAATCTATGTCTGGACTATGCCTTTGGAAAATATGGTTCCCGTGGTTTCTTTTTGGGGCTGAATGAAGCTTTCTAATTCCAGGCTGCGGCAGCTTTCTTTGCCATAAAATAACTAAATTAGCCGATGTTATTGCTCTTTCGCTGCATGAAGAGTGACTGCATAAGCATTGACGATACTTCATCATGAATTTAAAAACCTTTTTTCTATACATTCCATTATGTTTAGGTCTCGTTTCCTGTCATCAGGCAAAGACGCCAACACCAACATCAACGAAAAGTGAAGACCAAAAGAAAGAACAAGTAGCCCTTCCTGCCTCCGCGTCGCTCCCATCGGATACGTCGAGCTACGATAGCCCGCGTTTTGAAGGCAGGGTAAAAGAACAAGCGCAGCAGTTAATGGAAATGAATGATGCCGGCCTCTTCGATAAACTTCATCAGAAGTTAACGACAACACTACCGGCGGACCAGAAGGATTATTTTCTTGGGCATCCTACCTTAGCTGTTTTAGCGATCACCAAAGGGAATATCTTTGAAAATGGTGCCGATGACCTTGGGTATATTGTGTACAATAAAGATAATCATCGCATCGAAATCATCCTATTGGATCGTAAGAACAATACATTCAACACACTGTATAAAGAATTAAAAGTTGTCAATACCCTTCAAAATTTGGATTGTTCATCCAGCTTTGGATCGCTCGATTATCTTGTTGCTTCCGAACTGATTTACCAAGAGGATTATATTCGCCTAAACAATTCAAATTACCTGATTGACGACAACTCCTTTGAGGTGACCGATATTTCTACGAACAAAAACTTCGATTTGCAGCAGGGCTGTCTGAACAAAAACATCGCAAAAGATGCCATGGCCAACAGTCTTTGTGTACCGACCAGCTCCGTATACGCGAATTTTCAATGCTTAAAATACAATAAGAAAAAGCAGATTTTTGAAATTTATTTCAGTCAGGAATTTGCAGACTAAGCCGAACTAACCCGAACAATGAAAAGATATTACCTACTTGCTACCCTTGGTTTATGTAGCAAATTATATGCGCAAGAAGTGGATACTACAACTAATCGGCTAGAGCAAGTCGAAGTTAAAGCCTACTTCAATAAACAACCGCTCTTGCGATTGACTTCTTCTGCAGCTGTGTTAAGCAACCAAGCGATCCAATCCCAACAGTCGCCCTCTTTTGTTTCGGCAATGAACAGGGTACCGGGTTTACGGATGGAAGAACGTTCTCCTGGAAGTTACCGGCTTGCACTCCGCGGGAGTATGATCCGTTCACCTTTTGGTGTTCGCAATGTTAAAATCTATCTGGACGACTTTCCGCTTACTGACGCCGGCGGGAACACCTATCTTAACTTGCTCGATCCCTATGCAATCGAGCAAATCAATATCTTGAAAGGTCCGGACGGATCGATCTACGGGGCCAATTCAGGCGGTATACTCTCCTTATATAGTAAAGGATTTGATCAATCTGCAAAACCTGAAGTCAATCTCCAATTAACGGGAGGCTCCTATGGTCTTTTCCAGGAGCAGCTCAATGCAATATTACCCGTCAGCAAGACGCAACAACTTGCCGTCAATCAGAGTTGGACGAGAAGTGACGGTTATCGCCAAAATTCAGCCTTAAACAAAAAGAATATCCAGCTCAATTACAATTGGCAATATGCAAAAACATCCGAATTAAAATTCACGGGGCTCTATTCGGATCTCGGTTACCAAACTCCGGGAGGGCTCACCGCAGCACAAATGGAAAGCGACCGCAGGCAAGCCCGGCCAAAGGGCGGACCAAACCCTGGTGCTGCTGAACAAAAAGCAGCAATCTACGATAAGACATTCTTTGGTGGACTGAGCAACCAGACGCATCTCAGTTCTAAGATGACCTTATTCGCGAGTGTATTTGGTTCATCCAATCAGATCAAAAATCCCTTCATCACCAATTACGAGAAAAGAGATGAAAAGAACATAGGAACGCGCCTGTATTTATCGTATGCCGATCTGTTGAGCAGAGATTTAAAATATGAAGTCCAACTGGGCCTGGAAGCACAAAAGGGTTGGTATGCTATTGACAATTATGACAACGCCCAAGGTGTCGCTACCGATCCTCAGGCCAAGGACAAATTGGAAAACAGTCAGCAATCATTTTTTGCACGCACCCAGCTGGAGTGGCTGGAGCGTCTTCAGGTAGAGCTGTCACTCGGATTAAATGAGAATAAAATTGGCTACCAGCAACGTTACCCTGTTCCACAGGAGAACAAAGAAAACATTGATTTCGGAAGTACATGGATGCCAAGAGCTGCTCTATCGTATTTGATCACACCAATGTTCGCACTTAGGGCTTCGATTTCTAAAGGTTTCTCTGCACCAACTGTTGCTGAGGTCCGCTCGTCAGACAATACAATTAATACGATGTTGAAGCCAGAAACAGGTACAAACCACGAACTGGGACTGCGTTGGCATTTGTGGAATCGCCGGATTATTTTAGATGCAGCGGCCTACACCTATCAAATGAACAATGCCATTATCCGGCAGGTACGGGACAATGGTGCTGAATATTTTCAAAATGCGGGTAAAATAAACCAAAAGGGACTGGAAGCATCGCTATTCGTCTATTTGATCAGGCCTCAAGCGACCGGTATGGTCCGTAGCCTACAACTGACCAGTAATTTTTCCCTCAACGACTACAGTTTCAAAACCTACCAGATAGGTGACAAAAACTATAAGGACAATAAACTCCCTGCGGTTCCTAAAACGGTATGGGTAAATTCGTTGAATATACTCTTCCCGAATGAATTCCAATTGGATCTTCTTTCCAATTTAACAGCCGCAATACCACTGGACGATGCAAACACTGTTTATGCCAAACGGTATCATCTTTTGCAAGGCAAATTATCCTGGAGCAAAGCTGTCTGTTCACAATATAAAATCAGATTTTTTGTAGGGGCCGACAATCTACTCAATCAAAAATATAGTCTTGGAAACGATATCAATGCTTTTGGAGGACGGTATTTTAATCCTGCCCCATTACGTAATTATTATGGCGGAATGAGTTTTAATTTTTAATCAAGGATCATGGAATTCCATCAGTACATATTGACCGATATCGATTTCACCAAGGTGAGCCGCTATTCTTATTTTCCTTGGATGGACCTGACACTGGCCCATTTCCAGGTCAATGCGATGGATATGGAGGTCAATCAGGCAACTTTTCAGGTACTGGAGAATTACACCGATTTTGAAGTGATGATCATTTATACGGCACCCACAACAGCCGTCTTTTGCAATTGTCCACAAAGTGGATTCTGTCGTCATCAAAAGGCGGCTTTAAGTAAATTATTTACACAGGAGAATTGGCTGGCATTTTTTGACCACAACCGCTATCAGCATCTTCTCAAGAAAGTTGCGACACAATATGGGCTGGAGAAGGAATCATCCCTAGAAAACTACTTTTCCGCACAGATCAAAGCGGGGAAGCTGGAGTTTCTGTTAAAAGACAAACAGTTAACCTCTATCGATGACTTTGATCTCGTGGAGGAATCTCTTGCCCCAAAGGCCAAGACGACAGTCGAACAGCAACATCATTTTGTGGTGTTAACGCGCAACCGGTATTACAAAAATCTACAAATACTCCTGTGTCAATCCCCCATGACAAAATCCGGCGTACCAAAAAACCCGGTTTGTTCCAGTGAGGGCCAGTCTCATATCTGGCAAAGCAGCTCGATTGAGGAAATGCAATTTTACACAGCTGTTTATCAATTTTCTCAAGCTGTGCAACAGGATATTGATATCAGCTCCAGCCTGAAGGCGATTGCAAAAAACCCCTTACATCTCGATTTTTACCTGCATGACTATGAGAAATCCGAAAATATTACAGCCTCCACCTTATCGCCGGTACAATTAAGCCTAAACAAAGGTGATATTAAGCTCTTTATTACAAAAAAAGGTGCATTTTATACCATTCAGGGAGAAATTCATATCCATACCATCGCCTACAGTTTACAGGATTTAGTTGTTCTTTTGGATCATTTTATTCTCATCAAAAATCAACTTTTTCTGATTGAGAATAAACATCACCTTAAGTTGATCCGTTTATTTGGCAACAAGGGGGAACAATTGTTGATCCATCAACGTAAGTTCGAAGAGTTCAACAGGTTGTTTTTGGAACAGATCGCACATTCCGTGGAGTTGAATTTTAAAGATATTCCAAAAGCAAGCAAGCCACAGTTGAAGGAAAACCTGTATTATCAGGACATGCAGCCCCTTTTGTTTTTGGAGGAATCGGAAGATTTTGTCAACCTTATTCCTGTTATGCGTTATGGTGAGGTCGAAATTCCCATTTTAAGTAAGCGGAATATATTTGGCACGGACAGCAAGGGTACGCAATTTTTGGTCGATCGGAAACGTGAAGCTGAAACAAAAGTTATTTCACTGTTACTGAAACAGCATCCCTATTTTCAGGAGCAAATGGATGAGGGAAGCTTTCAGCATTTTTATCTGCACCGCAAATACTTTCTGGACAGCAACTGGTTTCTGGATGCTTTTGAGGAGTGGCAGCATCAAGGGATACAGATCATTGGATTTAATGCGCTACGTGGAAATAAATTAAGTCGTTTTAAAGGAAAAATACATGTGGAGGTCCTCAGTGGACAAAATTGGTTCAATGCCAATATAAAGGTGTCATTTGGCCCCAAAAGTGTCTCGCTAAAAAAACTTGAAAAGGCGGTACGGAACCGCTCGCAATTCATTACCTTGGATGATGGCACCCAGGGGATTTTACCGAAACAGTGGCTCGATAAATTTGAGGCCTATTTTAATGCTGCCGAATCGATAGCTGATGATTTCATTGAAATTCCAAAATACAAATTCAATGAGATCGATCAATTATTTGAACAAGCGGAGCTAGACCCCATCGTGTTGGCAGAGCTCAGCACCTTGAGAAAGCAGCTCGCTCATTTTCCCTCGCTATCCGAAGTCCAGGTACCGCCCACTTTTGTCGGAAACTTACGTCCTTATCAGCAGCAGGGCTTACAATGGCTACATTTCTTGGACGGGCTTAACTTTGGCGCTTGTCTTGCCGATGACATGGGACTTGGCAAAACGATCCAGATATTAGCCTTTCTGGCTACTCAAAAAGCAAAGGGACAATCTGCACCAACATTACTTGTACTTCCCACGACCTTAATTTTTAATTGGCGGCATGAAATCCAACAATTTCTTCCATCGTTCCAAACGCTGGTCTTAGATGGTCCAAATAGAATAGAAAAAGGGCTGCAGTTTGAACAATACGACCTGGTTTTAATTTCTTATCACAACCTGCTGACGGATATCAATATCCTAAAAAAAACAACCTTCAATTATGTCATATTGGATGAATCGCAGCAAATCAAAAACCCGGATTCCCAGCGCTACAAGACAGTAAATTTGTTAAAATCAAGAAATCGCATCATCTTAACGGGAACTCCTATCGAGAATAATACGATGGATCTTTATGCACAGCTTTCCTTTATTGTGCCAGGTCTACTTGGAAGCAAAAAATATTTCAAAGATGTCTATACGACTCCTATAGATGCTTTCCACGACCGCAAGAGAAAAAAAGTGCTGAAAGAGAAAATAAAACCTTTTATTCTTCGGAG
Organism: Sphingobacterium sp. 40-24; assembly: GCF_001899705.1. NCBI lineage: Bacteria > Pseudomonadati > Bacteroidota > Sphingobacteriia > Sphingobacteriales > Sphingobacteriaceae > Sphingobacterium > Sphingobacterium sp. 40-24. The sequence goes on from NZ_MKWH01000013.1 coordinate 13,616, forward strand.
AACAAAGCAGGATGTGTTGCGTGATCTTCCTGCAAAAAATGAGCTGGTCCTTTACTGTGAAATGAAAACTGCCCAGCGGCGAATTTATGATCTTTATGAAAAAGAGTTTCGGGATTTTATCTCTGCCAAAGATGGCGATGAAATCAAGAAAAGCCCCATGCATGTACTAAAGGGGCTAACAAAATTGCGTCAGATATGTAATTCAAGCAAACTTCTCCAAAATGAAGATCTGACTAGCGCTGCGGATTCTGCCAAAATCGAAATGCTTATTGAGCAGATTCAACATAAAAAAGACCAGCACAAAATGATCGTGTTTTCCCAGTTTGTTAGTATGCTCAACCTGATTAAAGAGGCTTTGGACAAACAAGGTATTTGTTCGCTGATGCTCACAGGCCAATCCAAAGATCGAGGTAAATTGGTTAATGACTTTCAATCCGACAAGGATACCCCCGTTTTTCTGGTCAGTCTCAAAGCCGGTGGTACGGGACTTAATCTTACCGCAGCGGATGTTGTGTACCTGGTAGACCCCTGGTGGAACCCTGCTGTTGAGCAACAGGCAATCGACAGGATCTATCGCATGGGGCAACAAAAGACAGTTACCGCTGTTCGATTAATCAGCCCTAACACAGTCGAAGATAAAATTCAAATCTTACAGCAACATAAAAAGGAGATTAGCAACAGTATCCTGGATGATGGTGGAAGTATAGATGCCTTTTATCTGGACAAAAGCTATTTAATGAATTTGTTACGGTAAACTATTGAAAACAAAAAAGGGACATCGATTGATGTCCCTTTTTTGTTTTCAGCTGCGCTTTATTTTTTGTCAGAAATGTATGTTTTGTTACCATTTCCGTTGATATAGTATCTTCCTCCTTTTGGACCGACATAGACGGTATGGCCGTTGTATTTTTCACTAGTCGCTTTATCAGCTGTAGTTACGGCATCTTTTTTAACAGCAGTAACTTTTTTTTCAGCTTTAGCACTTTCTTTTTTTACGGCTTTTTCCTTCGCTTCCATCGGTGCCGCTGGCGGTGTTTTTGTGTCAGCCATCTTTTTCGCCTGCGCTGACTGTTCCTTCACTGCAGCTTCCTTCTTCTCTCTGACTGCAGCCTCCTTCTTTGCTGTAGCTTTCACGGGCGCTGCCTTCGTTTTCGTTTCGGTCTCGTTGGCTTTAGTCTTTACTTCTTTTGCTTTTTGTTCAGACTTTTTGGCTTCTTTTTCCATTTTTTTAGGAGCCGTTTGTGCATGAGATTGTCCCAATCCGAATGCAGCTATCAAAGCTAATGCAGCTGTGATTTTTTTGAAACGATTTATTGCTTTCATAACGCAATTGTTATTTAAATAATTGTAAATAAAGGTACAATACAAATGCCATATTTCGATTTAATTTCTTGAACAAAAGATTTTTAACATACTTTTAACTTAGCTACGGAATTACTCGACAGCTTGTTTTCTAAATTTCGAATCAATTATATATTTTACCCCCTTCGCATCTATAAATACAGGCTTTCCATTGTAGTGTTCATTAATCCGTCGGTCAATTGGAACACGATACCGGGTGGGTGAATTAGCGGAGCTGTAGGTTATATTCCCGATCGACTCTCCGGGGCCAGCGGTTACTTCCGAACCTTCATATACGCGTTCACTCACCCTGCCTGTAAAACGCTGTTTTCCCGATGACGTTTTTACTTTCTCCTGCTGTTCCGGCCCTTTATCGATTGGCGCAACGTCTAAGCTCATCACATCTATCTGAGGGCTTAAAGGGAAGAATGGATCTACCCAGCGATATACAAAATGATAATCAGTCTCTAAATTATTAAAAGCATGCATTTGCTGCGCTCTTACAACACTTATCCCGCCTCCTAAAATCAACAGTGGCAGTAGGCAACGTCTAAAGAAGATTAATTCAACTCCTAACATATCTTTTTTTCCTTTCGTTTAAGTGATCCCAAATAAAATGCCATCTCTCGCTAAAGCACTCATGTTTAACACATTTTTAACTAAAGTAAATTAGTTTGATATTTAACTGTTTTATATTTAACTTTGTATTATGAAAAACGAATTCATGAATCCAGTAAAACCCTTAGTAGATAGTATCATTGCTTTACGAACAAGCTTAAAACAATACTATATTCAGAAAATAAAGGAACAGCAATTGGATATCACCTACGAAATGTTGCAAGTATTAGCGGCACTATGGAAAAAGGAGCAAATGAATCAGCAAGATATCGCATTAGCAATACAAAAGAACAAAGCAAGTGTCACTCCGCTGATTGATAACCTGTGTAAACGGGATCTGGTTAGGCGCGTCAGCGATCCCAATGACAGAAGGAATAATTTAATCGAGTTAACGGGAAAGGGAGACGAATATAGGACATTGTTAGACCCTGTCCAACAGGACCTCTACCATGCAATCCTACAGGAGTTAGCAGAAAAAAAAATAGTTGAAATTACAGAAACTCTCGAAAGATTGACCGCCATTATTGAGAAGCAATAGTATCGGGAGCACTGATTTTCAGAAAAAAAAAAGAAAAGTAAATGAGTCATGAGTAATTCAACATTGAGTGAGAAAGAAATAAAACGAAGGCGGAAAATATGGGTCATCAATATCCTGTCTGCAATCGTCATTGTGTTTACCATTATATGGGGTATCCTAGTCTTTTTCCACATCAACGAATCTGTTTATACAGATGATGCCCAAGTAGATGCCCATATTACCCCTATAAATTCGCGTATCAGCGGTTATATCAAAACAATTCGATTTGATGAGCATCAAAAAGTACACAAAGGCGATACGCTCGTCATTATTGACGATGCGGAGTACAGAATTTTATTACAAAATGCGCAAGCCACTCTCGCCGATGCCAAAGCCAGTAAAACAATATCCCAATCTGGAATTGCCATTGCCAGCAATAGCACGACGATAGCAAATGCCAATATTGATGAGATGAAAGCTCGGCTAGATAATATGGAATTGAATTATAAGCGCTACGAGAGTTTGGTGAAAGATGAGGCAGTAACGCAATTTCAATTCGATCAGGTAAAAGCAGACTATGAGGCCATGTTGGCTAAATATAAAGCACTTTTGGCACAAGAGCGTGTATCCAAACTGAACACGCATGAGTCTAAACAGAAACTGTCGGTCAATGATGCCGCATTGCTAAAGGCCGAATCTGCGATTGATCTTGCCAAATTAAACCTTTCGTATACGGTTATCACTGCACCTTATGATGGTGTATTAGGACGGCGGACGATAGAAGAGGGGCAATTGGTGCAAAATGGTACAGCATTGGTCAATATTGTCCGTGATGAGCAGAAATGGATAACCGCAAATTATACCGAAAGTCAATTAAAAAATATCGCCCTCGGGGCAAAAGTCAAGATTGAAATTGATGCATTGGCTGGGAAGACATTCGAAGGTGAAGTAGCCGCCATATCCGAAGCAACAGGATCTAAGTATTCTGCAGTTCCAGTAGACAACTCCACGGGAAACTTTGTCAAGGTACAACAGCGCATTCCGGTTAGAATTAATTTTACGGCATCCAATACCCCAAAAGATCTCGCCATGCTTCGCGTAGGTATGAATGCCATCATACGTATTAAATAACCATGAAAGATCGTATATTCAGAGATTGGTTGGGTTCAGGATGGGAACTGTTCTTTTTATTTGTGCTCAATATTTTATTTTCCTTCAATAATGGTATCCCAACGTCCATTAACACGTATGTCATGAATGGATACGCCGGTATCACCGCAGATCTGAGTATGGCTACATATTGTTACTATGCGGGGATGGTATGTGCCATACCGCTGGTATTTAGGCTATTGAAATTATTTTCCAAAAAGACGATATTAATCGTTTCCATCTTCATTATCCTCGCTTCCAATGCGATTTTGGAACATGCCAATAATGGTGTCAACATCTGTATGGCTACATTTTTTATCGGAAGTGCCAAAATCATCGTCACGATGGCCATCATTGGGGAAATGATCCCTTTCCTCATGCCGCGTGGAGAACGCTATCAATTATATGCGGTCTATTATCCCATGACAATGATCATTCCAGCCTTGGCAAGCTATGTATCTGTTCTATTTGCAACACATTTCTATTGGGAAACTGTCTTTCTATTTCAAAATATATTACTGGCGGTAGCGTTGTTAATCTGCATCATCTTTATGAAATCGTCAAATTTTAAAAAGGTCCCGCTGTACCAGTATGACTGGTTTGGAAGTATTTTACTTTGTATTTCCTTATTGAATTTTGCCTATTTCAGCACATATGGTCTGACACAAAATTGGTTTCATTCCAAGTTTATTCTGGTCACGGGAATCGCATCACTCTGTTTCTTTATCCTTTTTATAAACAGAAGTGCGCTCATCCGAAAATCACTCTTAAATTTTGAAGCCTTTTCAACACGGATTCTGCCGATCTCTATTGGAACAATTTTTATTTTCGGCATTTTTTATAGTTCAACTTCGCTTTACTCCTCCTTTTTGGGAATTACGCTAGGCACCAATCCTATGGAAGTCGCCGAAATAAATACCTATGTGATCCCTGGTTATATCGTAGGTGCAGTAATCGCTTATGTATATTTCAAGATAACAAAGAAATGTAAGTTTATTTTGGCATTCTCAGCGGCTTGTTATGCCCTATCTTGTTTTTTCTTTGCAAGGATTATCAATCAACAGACAAACACGGCTCTATTCTACCTTCCTTTGACATTAAGAGGAATGGGGGTGATTACTTCCTATATTGGGATAGGCGTATATATGGCCGGCAATATCCCCAGCAAATATTACCTTTCTGGATTAGTATTTTTGATTCTTACACGCTCATTTTTGGTCCCTGTAGTCTGGTCAAACGTCATTGCCAATTGGTATTACCACCTACAGGTCCTCAATGCCAGTGATCTTGCTGGTATAATCGACCGAACAAATAGCTTGGTGCTGCAAAGAGGAAATATAGTAAAATCGGTCCAGGTCCAAGCTTCGCTACTATCCTTACGCGATGCCTACTCAGGGCTGTTTATTATCGGGGTAATCCTAACGTTGTTCATCTTAATCTTCCCGTTTCATTCTTCTCCTATACGAAGAGTTATCGACTGGAAAAGAAAAAATGCGACGAAAGAAGCTTTGCAAATTCCGATTTCTTAGTTAACTGATATAAATTTCGGTAATATACTTGAATACGATACGCTCAGAGATTGCGTACTTCTCGAAAAGGGTATGGAGATCGTCATAGAGCGTTTTGTTTTCAGCTTGCTCTTTTGGAAAATAAGATGATGAACGTACTCTTCCCAAGAACGACCGAAGATCCAATATCTGTTGATTCGGCAAGGTAATTTTGGTCATTGGACGTGGTGAAAAAAATTGTTTGAGATCATTATCACTGATATTTTTGTGACTGACAGATTGATAACTTGGTATATGACTGAGCAGAAAATCTTCATATTCCTGTTGAAAAGCGTCGTCCGGATCACGCTGGTTCCAGACCAACACGATATGTCCATTTTCGGTGAGAATGCGGGCGAACTCCCTTTTACATGCTTCCCGTTCAAACCAATGAAAAGATTGCCCGGCAAAAATAAGATCGACACAGCCAGACTCAATGGAGGTATTTTCGGCGGTGGCATTCAGCGCGATTAAATTCCGATAGGTTTTAAAATGATGCAGTAAAGATTCACGCATTTGCCGATTGGGTTCAACAGCAAAAACGTCATTTCCATTTTCGAGAAAAAGTTGCGTAGATAGCCCAGTGCCGCTACCGATATCGGCAACCAGCCACTTTTTATCCAGCCCTATCTGTTCTTTAAGCACCTGAATAATCTGTTTTGGATAACAAGGTCTAAATTTCTCGTAATCGACAACCCTGTCTGTGAATCTATCAATACTGTTTTTGTTCATACTAAGAATTGCTGTAACTAGTCGATTATACCTTCATCCTTAAAACTATAATAGCCGTTATCAGTAAAGATTAAATGATCGGCAACTCTAATATCCATAATTTTAGAGGCTTCAACAATTTTTTGCGTCAGAATTTTGTCAGCATTGCTGGGATACAAGGTGCCCGAGGGATGGTTATGAATTAATATAATTGCATGCGCTTTAAGGCTGAGTGCGGATCGTAATATAATCCGAACATCGACCGGCGTAAAGTCATTACCGCCACGTCCGATGAGTTGTTTGTCTAATATTTTATACCCCGTATTCAAATATAAGGTCCAAAACTCTTCATGGGGCAGATCCTGCAGGATGGGTTTCATCAAGTTGTAAACGAAGCGGCTGCTATTTACAAGTTTACGTTCTTCTGCGGGCAGTTCATTTTTACGGCGGGCGAGCTCCAATGCCGCAAGAACGGCGATGGCTTTTGCTTCGCCTATCCCTTTATATAGGCTCAGTTCCGAGACTTCCATCATCGAAAGGGTGTGCAGGTTATTTTTGACATCAGCCAATATGCGTCGGCATAATTCGACAGCACTTTCATTTTTGGAACCAGAGCCGATTAGGATAGCCAATAATTCAGCATCTGTAAGCGCTCTACGTCCTTGGCTCAATAGCTTCTCTCTCGGACGGTCGGCCTCTGCCCACTCCCGAATGACTAGTTTGTATGGATTTGACATCTACAGTTAATTATAATTGGCTAGCGTACATAAATATACGAAAAAAACAGTTACTTAATATCCTGAGAAATACACAATCTATCAATTAAAAAAAATTGGCAATCGCGATTTACTTCACATTTCACTCTGAAACGTTATCTTTGTATTTCATAAAAATTTTTGAATATGAGTAAAGCGATTATTAAAACAGAAAAAGGCGACATGACTGTGGAGTTCTACACAGCTGATGCTCCAAATACAGTAGCCAATTTTATCAAACTTGCTAAATCAGGATATTATGATGGATTAGCGTTTCACCGCGTGATCCCTGATTTCGTTATCCAAGGTGGATGCCCAAATTCACGTGAAGGCGCTGCTGGAATCCCTGGAACAGGTGGCCCTGGTTATAAAATTGACTGTGAACTAACAGGAGAAAACCAATACCACGATAGAGGTGTATTGTCTATGGCTCATGCAGGCCGTAATACAGGTGGTTCGCAATTTTTCATCTGTCATAGCCGTAACAACACTGCGCACTTAGATCGTAACCATACTTGTTTTGGAAAAGTAATCGAAAACGTTGACATCGTTGATGATATCAGACAAGGTGACCGTATTTTATCAATTGAAGTTATCGAAGATTAATTCTTGGAGATTTAAATAATATTAAAATGAATTTAAGAGCATTAGTATCCGTAACTGGTAAACCAGGATTGTTCAAATTGGTTGGACAAAATAAAGGTGGTTTTATTTTAGAAACCCTTGATCAAGCAAAAATTAAAACTGTAGTAAGTTTATCTTCTACAAAAATGGCGACTTTGGAAGATATCACCATCTATGGTGAAGAAGAAGAAATTCGTCTATTGAATATTTTTGAAACAATCAAAGAGAAAGGCATCGCTCTACCAGATACAAAATCTGATGGCGCTACTTTAAGAAATTTCTTCCGTGAAGTAGCTCCTGGCCATGATGAATCACGTGTTTATTCTTCGGATATCAAAAAGGTTATCACATGGTATAACATTATCAAGGAATTCCCTTTATTTGAAGAAGAAGCACCTGCTCCTTTAATGTAAACTTTTACATATATGACTAGTCCTGAAAAATCGATACAGGTTTTCAGTGATTAAAAATAAATAATTTAAACAGTAGTAGCCGATAGGTTGCTACTGTTTT